>CAYYNA010000131.1:0-10357 GCA_964472815.1 uncultured Roseivirgaceae bacterium | reverse complement strand
GCGATCACAATCCCAAGGATCTTGAATTTTGTGATCCTTTCTTTTAGCAAGATGGCTGCCCAAATGAGAACTAGAACCGGGGTGAGTGTCATAATGATGGAGCCATTCACAGCAGTCGTGATACTAATCCCTTTGTAGAACAAAAGCATGTTGATTGCTGCACCTGTAAGGGAAGCCAGCAACAAGCGGATCCCGTCGGCTTTCCAGTTTACCTTCTCGAAGCTGAAGAGAAATATGAACCAGAAGATGATGGCGGAGATGACTACTCGGTAGATAATCAAGCCAAATGCACCTACAAAATCAGGTATGACTAATTTCAGGATACTGTAGTTGATACCGTAGAACAGGCTTACGGAGGTAAGAGCGATATATACCTGAAGGTTTTTCCAACTCACCGCGCAAAAGTACGTTCGTGGATGATTACCTTAGATACAAAATTTCTGGAATGAAACAACTACTACTTCTACTCATTGTCTTTCTCTCCTCATGTTCATCTGCAGATCTGGAAAAAGAAAATGAAGCCCTTCGTATGCAGGTGCAAGAGCTACAACAAGAAGTCAGCAGACAATCGGAGTTGGCACAAGAAGCAGCAGCTACGGCAAGAGAGGCACAGGCTGAAGCAGAGCGACAAGTGGAGCTAGCTGAGATTCAAGCTAAAGCGGCTCAGAAAGCTCTAGAAAATTGTAAATAGCCCTTTTCAGAGTCTCACTGGTGATTAAAAGTATGAAGGTCAATGTAGCCATGCTCTTTTTGATCCCCGCTTTGATTTGGGGGTCCACCTTTTTTGTGATAAAGTTTCAGCTGGGTGTTGTTGATCCAACATGGTCCGTCAGCTATCGCTTCATCCTGGCTGGTGTGCTGTTATTGATTTACTCAAAGTGGAAGAAGTTAAATCTTACCTTCACATTAAGGCAGCATCTTTTTATTCTTCTGCAGGGCATGTTTCTCTTCGGACTCAACTACTGGTTGGTTTACATCGCGGAGAAAGAACTTGTCAGCGCACTAGTGGCTGTAGCATTTTCAACAATCATCTTTTTGAATATTCTGTTTGGTACCCTTTTGCTCAAACGAAGAACAGAACGAAAGGTGTTCTTTGGAGCACTGCTAGGTATCGCTGGTACCTACTTATTGTTTCGCAATGATCTTGCTGATATTACTTTAGAGGAGCTGCCCGTCTTTCATCTTATTCTTTGCTTTGCCTCGGTAGTTATCGCATCGCTTGGCAATATTACTTCGGCCTACAATCAGTCCAACGGTCTGCCGGTCATCCAGACAAATGCATTTGGCATGATTTACGGGGGTATTTTTATTGGCTTGATTGCTGTGTTGAGTGGCAAACCTTTGTCCTTTGATTTAAGTCCGGAGTATATTTTTTCGCTTTTCTATTTGTCCATTTTTGGGTCGATCGTCGCATTTGGCTCATACCTAACACTCATTGGCAGGGTTGGTGCCGATAGGGCTGCTTACGTACTGATTGTGATACCTGTCATTGCTGTTTTCTTGTCTACCATTTTTGAAGATTATCAATTCACGATGATGGTATTGCTGGGTATTTTCCTGATTCTCGGTGGTAATTTGATCGTGATCAGAAAAAAGCCATGAGCACTTATTTACTAAAAAAATTAGCATAATTTTAATCCATGTTTCAGGACAACTCCCCACTTGCAGAACGAATGCGTCCATCTAAGCTTTCAGACTTGGTGGGTCAGGAACACTTGGTCGGGGATAATGGGGTACTTAGAAGAGCAATCACTTCCGGTCAGGTTCCTTCTATGATTTTGTGGGGTCCTCCAGGAACGGGGAAGACTACCATTGCGAACATTATTGCCAATGAAGTCAAGCGTCCGTTTCATACTTTGAGCGCCATCAGTTCAGGCGTCAAGGAAGTGAGAGAGGTTATCCAAATTGCGAGCAGAGGAAATAAAGCGATTCTTTTTATTGATGAGATTCATCGGTTCAATAAGGCTCAGCAAGATGCCTTGCTTGGGGCCGTGGAGAAGGGAGTCATTACACTTATTGGAGCTACGACTGAAAATCCAAGCTTCGAGGTGAATTCCGCATTGATTTCACGATCTCAAGTCTATACGCTCAATGCGCTGAATAAAGAAAATCTTCTGTCACTGGTCAACAAAGCGTTGGAGACCGACATTGAGCTCAAGGATTTGACTATTGAATTGGAAGAAACCCAAGCGCTCTTCAACCTCTCAGGAGGTGATGGTAGGAAGCTTCTAAACCTACTGGAGCTTGTGATCAAAAGTGACGCCTCGGAAGCTAAGATTATTACCGATGAAAAAGTAATTGAAGCCGCTCAAAGAAAGACCGTGCTTTATGACAAAAAAGGAGAAATGCATTACGATGTTATTTCTGCCTTTATCAAGTCCATACGCGGCAGTGATCCAAACGCAGCAGTATATTATCTGGCCAGAATGATCGAAGGTGGGGAAGATGTTAAGTTCATTGCGCGTAGACTGGTGATTCTTGCTTCTGAAGACATTGGGAATGCCAACCCTACTGCTTTGGTGATTGCTACGAATGCTTTTCAGGCAGTTAATATGATTGGGTATCCAGAATCTAGGATCATTTTGTCTCAATGTGTCACTTATCTAGCATCTTCTCCCAAAAGCAATGCCAGCTACATGGCCATCAATCAGGCTCAGTCAATGGTGCAAAAGACTGGAGACTTACCGGTACCAATGGCGGTTAGAAACTCACCTACCAAACTGATGAAAGATCAGGGCTATGGAAAAGGATATAAGTATGCCCACGACTATCCAGGGAGTTTTGTTGAAATGGAGTTTTTGCCTGAAGAAGTTAAAGGAACTGCATTTTATAACCCAGGAAATAATGCTCGTGAGGAGGAACTAAGAAAGTTCTTAAAGAATCGCTGGAAGGATAAGTATGGATACTAAAAATCCCAGCTGTTACAACCGGGATTTTTGTAAACTGTGTTTTATTCAGGTTGTGGAGTTGTCCTGAGGTAAGGTTTAATCACGGTATGCCCTTTTGGGAATCTTTCTGGTATTTCCTCGTCCTTAATAGCCGGAACGATCACCACATCTTCTCCTTGCTGCCAATCCGCTGGCGTAGCTACGCTGTGATTTGCAGTCAATTGCAATGAATCAATCACTCTGAGGATTTCTGCAAAATTTCTACCGGTACTTGCCGGATAGGTAATCAAAGCTTTGATGGTTTTGTCCGGACCTATGAAGAACACGGATCTGACCGTAGCTGTGGCTGATGCATTTTCATGAATCATATCATACAAATTCGCCACAATCCTGTCCGGATCAGCAATAATTGGGAAGTTGACTTCCGTGTTTTGTGTCTCGTTGATGTCTTTGATCCATCCTTGATGAGATGCTAAATCATCAACACTCACAGCTAAGACTTTGGTGTTTCGTTTTTCAAATTCCGGTTTCAACTTGGCTGTCCTGCCAAGCTCTGTGGTGCATACTGGAGTGTAGTCTGCCGGGTGTGAGTAGAGTATTCCCCAACTGTCGCCAAGCCATTCGTAAAAGTCGATTGTACCTTCAGTAGTTTCGACTGTGAAGTTCGGTGCTTCATCACCAATTCGTAAGCTCATAAATGATGTATTTTAAGTGTTTATATTCCTATGGTTTTAATAGGATTATTCACTTAAAAGTTTCAAAAAGTGACGATTAAATTTTGAAGCCTATTCCGAATTTGATGACGAGTAAATCAGTCGTCGAGATTCGAGGTTGGGTGTCAAAAGAAAGGTCATCACCGCTGACAGATGCTTCATCAAAATTGGAACCGGAGAACGTCACTTCCCAGGATTCGGTATCGCTTCCATCATAATATTCTGCTCTTTGACCTCTAAAGAAATTTGCTCGCAAGTCAATATAAAATCCGGGAGCCACTTTGATGAAAAAACCACCGCCAAATCCGTAGCTCAAGATCCAGTCATCAAGTACCGTGACTCGAGCAATCACATCAGAATCTTCTTCAGTAGCCCAGCGATTGTCTGGTGAGCGATCTCGAATTTTTGTATTGGTCGAGATATATCTAAAGCCTCCAAGCACCTCAGCATAAGGCTGTACACCGTCAAAAGGAGCCTGTGCCCGTAAAAACAAATGCGTACCAAAAAGATTATTGGAGTTTATGATGCGTAGAGGAATATTTATGCTAGCTAATTGGGTACCGTTTTGGTCATTAATGCTTGCAAACAGATCTTCGTTTCTGGCATTTCTTCCGTACAGCATGTAGTTCACATCCACACCGAAATAAATGGGAACCCCTTTCTGAAAAGGGAAAGCAAGAGAAAGATCACCACCAAAACCAGTGGCGTCCGTGTTTTCTCTAAAATCATTCTGCGGTACCCCTACAGAAAAACCTAAACTTCCTATTTGTGCGCTGGCAAAAAAGGAAATGGTAATCAAGCTGAAAGTAAGTAGTGACTTCTTCATGAGGTAGTGTGTTTGGTGAGACAATTTAGCTTTCTACAGCCAATTATTGTACCAAACTCCCTCTTATTCAGGAACTACAGCGGTCGCTTCAATTTCTATGAGCATTTGATCGTCGATCAGTTTCGAGACTTCTACCATTGCTGTTGCTGGCATGATGTCTTTGAAAAACTCGCCATGTGCTTTACCGAACTGCTCCCATAAGGAGATATCTGTCACAAACATTCGAGTACGCACAACATCTTTCATTTGGCCTCCAGCCTCATTTATTGAGGCTTCTATAATTTCTAAACAAGCCTTAGCTTGCTCGTACCCAGTTTCACCAACCACCTTTCCGTCACGGACGGGAGCAGTGCCGGAGACTTCTATGACATTTCCGATTCTAACGGCTCTCGAATAGCCAACGACCTTTTCCCAAGGGGCACCAGAAGACACATTTTTTCTCATGTATTAAAAATAAAAAAGTCCAGAGCAATCTGGACTTTTCGTGTATGATAAAGTGACTCTTTCTAGCCTTGATTGTGCACATGCACATCCATCTGAGGGAATGGAATGTTTAGTCCCACCTCGTTGAATTTATTGTATACGTTTTCGTTCATGTCAAAGTATACGCCCCAGTAGTCACCTGATTCCACCCAAACGCGAACCACAAAATTGACTGAGCTATCTGCTAACGCAGAAACTGCAACGAACGGCTCTGGATCGGTAAGAATTCGGTCGTCCGCTTTGATCAGTTCCAAAAGTGTGTTTTTTGTTTTCTCAGTGCTGTCTCCATATCCTACACCAAACGTGAAATCTACTCTTCGTCTTGGTTCGGTAGAGTAGTTGGTCAGTGAAGAATTAGCCAACCCACCATTCGGAATGATGATCGTTTTGTTGTCAGGAGTTTTTAGGATGGTGTTGAAAATCTGAATTTGATTGATGGTTCCAGCATAGCTACCTGTGTCTACCCAATCACCAACCTTGAATGGCTTTAGGAGTAGAATGATCACACCTCCTGCAAAATTTTGCAATGTTCCCTGCAAGGCTAGTCCAATGGCCAGACCTGCAGCTCCAAGTACTGCGACAAAACTGGTGGCTTCAATGCCGACCATTCCAATAACAGAGATAAAGAGCATCACTTTTAGTAGTGCTCCAATGAGTGATTTCAGAAATGGTGCCAATGACGGATCCACATTTCTCTTTTGCATGGTCTTTCCGAATGCTCGCGTGATGACCCCAATGACCCAAAGTCCAATGACTAAGGTCAAGATGGCTGTGACCACCTTAGGTCCCCAAGCCCAGACTAATTCTATAAGCTGTTCTGAATACTTGTTCGCTTCTGAAGTTATTTCTTCCATTTTCTTTTTTCGATTAAGGTTTAAGGCTCAATGTTAGCTGCAATCTTGAAGATTGCCACAAAATTCTAGATAAACGTACCATTACCTTTTTCAGAAAATACTTTTTACACGTTTTTAGGTAGTTTATGAGGTTCTTCTATTTTTGTCGGATTGACAAAATTGAAAACCTGACCTATGCGTGAGCTAAACAACTTTTTATCTACAATTGATAGTTACATCGGGAGCTCGTGGTGGTTTCCTTATGCACTTCTTGGAACCGGACTGTTCTTCACGGTTTATCTGAAATTTCCACAGATCAGGT
Source organism: uncultured Roseivirgaceae bacterium (assembly GCA_964472815.1). Classification (GTDB taxonomy): domain Bacteria; phylum Bacteroidota; class Bacteroidia; order Cytophagales; family Cyclobacteriaceae; genus Ekhidna. The sequence goes on along the minus strand of CAYYNA010000131.1, from coordinate 4,292 downwards.
ACTTCAGATTTGCTTTCAAAGTGGTGAAGGGAAAATTTGATAAGTCAGGAGATGAAGGGGACACCTCGCATTTTCAAGCCTTGACGACCGCCCTATCGGGTACCGTTGGAACTGGAAATATTGCAGGTGTAGCATTGGCATTGCACGTTGGTGGACCAGCTGCTCTATTTTGGATGCTGATGACCGCAGCGGTGGGTATGTGTACGAAATTCGTGGAGGTGACGCTTTCACATAAATACAGAGAGAAAGCTGAAGATGGGACCATGGCTGGTGGACCTATGTATTATATGAAGAACAAGCTTAACCTAAAATGGCTGGGTGTCATTTTTGCCATTGCCACCGTTTTGTCTTCTTTTGGAACAGGTAGCTTACCCCAGATCAACAGTATCGCATCTTCAATGAACTCCGTTTTTGGATTGAATCAGATGCTGGTTGGAGCAGTGCTAGCGGTGTTATTAGCCTTCGTGATTATCGGTGGAATAAAGAGAATTGCTGCAGTAACGGAGAAGTTAGTTCCGGCAATGGCCATACTTTATTTTATTGGTGCATTTGCCGTAATATTCAGTAATCTCGGGAATATCATCCCTTCTTTTCTGTCCATTTTTAGTGATCTCTTTAGCGGCACAGCTGCCACAGGAGGCTTCTTAGGAGGTACGATTTCCTTGGCTTTTAGTAAAGGTGTGGGAAGAGGTTTGTTTTCAAATGAAGCAGGTCAGGGATCTGCCCCCATTGCGCACGCATCTGCAAAAGGTCACGAGCCTGTTTCAGAGGGTTTTGTAGCCATCCTGGAGCCATTCATTGACACGATCGTCATTTGTACTATTACTGGGTTGGTGCTACTTTCTTCTGGGGTCTGGAATGAGAAGCACCAAAACAACTTTGACTATACCGATATCTATGTGATGCAAGCGGGAGTAGACATAGATTCCAGAGAAGGTCAACTGGATTTGATTAATCATGTTGAAAATAAAACTGAGCAAAACCTGTACTCAGGACCCATGGAGGTCGAAAATGGTCGAATTGTATCAGATGTGGTAATGCTACATGCTCGATCAGTGGCTGAGGAGGTTTTTGTTGAGAAAGAGGAAACACCCTACACCGGCACCATTGATATTTCCAATGGTAAACCTGAAACAGACTATACTTTTTCCGGGAAGTCTTTGGTACACAGTGCACCATTGACAACCATCGCTTTTACGAAAGGATTTTTTGGAGATTATGGAAAGTACATCGTTGTATTTGGGCTGCTCATGTTTGCTTTCAGTACAGCTATTTCTTGGTCCTACTATGGGGATAGAGCAATGACATTTATATGGGGCAGTAAGTCGGTGGTCTACTACCGCATCGTTTACGTAATTGCCTTCTTCTTTGCTGCGTTTACGGACACTACGATCATCTGGACGCTTTCGGGGATCACAATTGCTGTCATGACCATACCCAACCTCATTGGTATCCTCGCATTGAGTAAGGACATGAAACAGACAGTAGATGATTTTTGGAAAGGCTTCAAGAAGGAATGGCCAGATGAAAAGACACCTGAGTAGCGAATTCGTCCTCAAATAAATTGACACAAGAAAGCCTCTCAAAAAATATCTTGAGAGGTTTTTTTACTGCGATTACTAAGTCATATGGGATTTAGATCTTAGTCTCCTCGCCCAATAACAGTTAGGTCTTTGAACATAATGTAGGTATCTACATATCCTAAGCTGGCATGTTTAAAACCATTCGGGGTGGTTCCAATAATCTGGAATCCAAATTTTTCCCACAGTACAATGGCATTTTTATTAGAACTGACAACCATGTTGAATTGAATTCCTCTAAAGCCTTTTTCTCTCGCAATTCCAATCGAGTGTTCGCACAGCTTTTTACCAATGCCTTTTCCTTGAGCATCAGGATGGACCATATAACCGCAATTGGCAATATGACTTCCTAGATCTATCTGATTGGGTTTAATGATGTACGTTCCAAGGATACGTCCCTCTTCCTCAATGACAAACGTTTCTATTTGGTTTCCAAACCAATGCTTACTAAGGTCTTCTCTTCGGGTTTGTGGGTCAAATACATAGGTATCGCCGGTTTGAATCACCTTCGAGAATATTTCCCAGACCTGGTTATGATCTGACTCAACTGCTTTCCTAATCGCAAACACGGGCACTAAATAAGCAAACCTCTCAGAATACTGAGAGGCTTTTTCTACTTCAAGGAATAAGAAAGCAAGGCAATTACATTTTGGTGCTAAACCATTTAACGGCTTCAGTCACAGACTCTGCAACTTCTTCTGGCTGATCATAATAGCTGAATTGGTGATACGGAGATTCCAGTTCAGTTTCCATCCAATGAAGTTTTTTGTCATTTGTAGCGATCTTCTCAAAATAGTTTTTGGTATACTGTGGCAATACTGCTCCATCAGAATGTATCATTAGGGTAGGAGCTGTGAGGTTGGCTGCTGTAGGCATTGGGTCTGTAGTCAACCAATCTTCCCAAGTCATTACAGCAAACTTGTCTGCACTCCATTGTGGTATCGCTCCTCTTTCTGGATTTAAATAGTAATCGTAAGGACCATACATTGCTGCATTAGGATCTTCCGTCGAAATACTTGGGATGTAGGAAACGGTACCACTCTGAGCGTATTCTTGTTTTGCCTTTTGAGCTGCTTGAATCTTTGCATTTACTCCCTCTTCACCACCGTAGAAAAGTTTTACAGCCTCAGCGTCATGCAGCCAGGAAGCAGTGGTTACCACAGACTTTATTCGATCATCATTGGCTGCAGCCATCAGTGTGTACATTGCACCTGCACACACTCCAAATGCTCCGATCTTATTACTGTCTACTTCAGCCAAAGTGCCCAAGTAGCTGACCGCATTCTGCACATCTACTTGCTTTAATGCAGGACTCTCATAGAATCTAGGTTCCCCCTCGCTTTCTCCAAAATTTCGAAAGTCGAATGCTAGCGTGATAAAACCTTCGTTGGCCAGCTTATCTGCATAAAGCCCAGCCATTTGCTCCTTGACGGTAGTCCAGCTACCAGATACGACGATTGCTGGATAGGATTTAGATGAGTCGAAGTTTTTTGGATAGTAGAGGTTGCCGACTAGGTTAGCTCCTTCACTGGTAAAGTTTATCTTTTTCATGCTTACTTCCTTTAGAATGTTTGTTTCTGTCTGCTTTGTTGTTTGAGTATTGCAGCCAATTATGACGAAGGCAGCAACAACGATTATTAACTTTTTCATCTGTTTTTATTTAAGATTATTGATTGCTTTTTCGGGTAAAGAGGTATTTCCATCCTGAAACTTGAAATTGAATTTCATGGAAGTGATTTGCCATTCATCCCTGGTCTTTTCAAGTTCAAAATCGTAGGTACCTACGACTGTCCAAAGGCTACCTTGTTCATCGCTTAAGTGGTGGCTGGCTGTTCCGTAGCAAAACACCTTCGCTTTATTCTTATCGATCGTGGAGGTAATATTTCCTACTTGATGATGTGTCGACTCAAATCCAGGAAGTATACCTTTCCAAGCTGTAATTATTTGCTGAGGACTGAGGTGGGTTGCAGGGTTTCCATTCATGGATGAGTAGTCCAATAAGACTTCATCTGAGAAGTACTGCTCTACCATTCGCCAATCTTTTTGGTCTGTGGCAACAAATAAGCCAATGACGGTTTGCTCCGGATTCTTCATGATTTTCTGTCCATTTACATTTAGGGTTAATAGGGCTAATGCCCCAAGGAGAATGTGTTTCATCGCTTTGTTCTGTTATGGTGATACAAAGCTGGCAACAGACTAAACCTGAAGATTTAGGATTTCAAATGAAGGAGTATCAATTTCAAAGGCTGGCCTGATTTCGGTAGGCTAGTGGCGTCATTTGCGTATTTCTTTTGAAGAATGCGCTAAAGTTATTTGGGCTTTCAAAATGCAAACTGTAGGAAATTTCTTTGACACTCAGATCAGTCTGCGCAAGATAGGATTTGGAGAGGGTGAGCAAATGATTGTGGATATGATTAAGTGCTGTAATTCCTGTAATGCTTTTGACCACCGCATTTAGGTGATTGGGATGAATGCTTAATTTTTGAGCATAGTAGCTTGTAGAATGCAGGTTTACAAATGTCTCAAGTTGCGCATCTGGATAGAAGCTGGTTTGAATAAGTGTCTTATAGCGTGAAAGCAACTTTAGATCAGCAGCTTTTAGGCTTGATGATGCCAGATCCGCATCTACCTGGGTCTCGAAGAACCTTTTCACATGTGTGAGGAGTAGATAAACCAGCGCTTCAATCTGTAGGAATTTGTCCGAGGCAGAGC
>CAYYNA010000130.1:7260-10391 GCA_964472815.1 uncultured Roseivirgaceae bacterium | reverse complement strand
CTATGATCTGGAGCGATACCAATCGTTGCTCTTAGGAAAAAATGTGGGTATCACCACAAACCACAGCTCACTGGTGGGAAAAAGACATCTTGTCGATACCCTCAAAAAGCTAAACATTAAAGTGGCCAAAGTTTTTACTCCAGAGCATGGCTTTACAGGTACCGTCAGTGACGGTGAAACTGTAGCATACGATAGCTCCCTTGCCAGTTATGAATTGATTTCGCTTTACGGGAAAAACAAGAAGCCAACTGATGAACAAGTCGCGGATCTGGATATCATGGTTTTTGATATGCAGGATGTGGGGACAAGGTTTTATACCTACATCAGCACCATGCACTACGTCATGGAAGCATGTGCGGAAAATAAAGTACCTATAATCATTCTTGATCGACCCAATCCGAATGGGAGTTATGTGGATGGGCCTTTGTTGGATTCCGCATTCCACTCTTTTGTGGGCATGCATCGCATCCCTATCGTTCACGGGATGACCATCGGTGAGCTTGCACAAATGATCAATGGTGAAGGTTGGTTGGAAGGTGGTCTTAAATGTGAACTGACGGTGGTACCGGTGCAAAACTGGGATCATTCCATACCCTACTCACTTCCCGTCAGACCATCACCCAATCTACCAGACGACCTGAGTATTTCCCTGTACCCTAGTCTGTGCCTATTTGAGGGAACCATCATGTCAGTAGGTAGAGGTACTGACTTTGCTTTTCAGCAAATTGGTCATCCAGACTATCCAGACACTACCTTCTCCTTCACACCGAGATCACGTGAAGGAGCAAAATGGCCACCACTACAGGATCAAAAGTGTTATGGAAAATCATGGACTGGAAAGCAGCCTGAATATGCGTTCAGTTTGGCTCCATTAATTGATGCTTACCAAAGAATGGACAGAGAAGATTTTTTCAACGACTATTTTAAAACGCTAGCAGGAACCAACCAACTGCAAGAACAAATAGAAATGGGAATGACCGAGGAGGAAATTAAGGATTCTTGGCAAAGCGACCTGGATGCTTTTAAGAAGATGAGAAGTAAGTATCTGCTTTATCCTTAAGAATAGAAAATGAACTATCAAGAAATACTTGATGAGATTAGTCATAAGGTAGAATGTGTAAATCTTCCTGGCAAGGTTGCCACCTATATTCCAGAATTGGGCAAAGTAGATCCAAACAAATTCGGGATGCATTTATGCAGTATTGGTGGAGCAGAGTATTCTTTTGGCGATTCAAATGAAAAATTTTCGATCCAAAGTATAAGCAAGGTACTTACGCTATCAATGGCCCTACTATTGGAAGGGGATCAACTTTGGGAGCGTGTAGATGTCGAACCGTCAGGAGATCCGTTCAATTCTCTCATCCAACTGGAGTTTGAAAAAGGAATTCCAAGGAACCCACTAATTAATGCAGGGGCGATTGTTGTCTGTGATGCTCTCCTAGATCACCTTAAATCCCCAAAAGAAGACTATCTGAACTTTGTAAGGAAAGTAGCAGAAAATGATAAGATTAGTTACGACGAAAAAGTTGCTTCCTCAGAGAAAGAGACAAGCTATGGTAACCGAGCTATGATTAATCTCATAAAAGCTTTTGGAAACATCAAAAATGATATTGAAGAAATACTTGATTTTTATTTCTATTCCAGTTCATTGAGCATGACTTGTAAGGAACTAGCTAGGACTTTCTTACTATATGCAAATCATGGATGTCTGAGAGAATGTCAGGAACAAGTCTTATCAGTGAAAATGACCAAGAGAATAAATGCAATTATGCAAACTTGTGGCTTCTATGATGAAGCTGGAGAGTTTTCATTTAGAGTAGGGTTACCTGGCAAAAGTGGAGTCGGGGGTGGCATTGTGGCTATCTATCCAAATAAATACAGTGTAGCCGTTTGGAGTCCAAAATTGAATAGAAAAGGAAACTCCACCGCAGGAATGGAGGCATTAGAACAACTAACCAATATTACAGGATCATCCATATTCTAAATATTTAAATTATGTCAAATACAGACCTCATCATTGAAGAAAGAAGTCGAGATATTGGAGACTTCTTAGTTGGAAGACTGATCCCTTTTAGAAAAAAGAGGATGGTAGGACCATTTATTTTCATCGATCACATGGGTCCTGCACAGATCGGACCAGGACATTACATGGATGTAGATCAACACCCCCATATTGGTCTTTCCACATTGACTTATCTCCTGGAAGGTGAAATTCAACATCAAGACAGTGTAGGCTCAGATCAGCGATGTACTCCTGGATCAGTAAATTGGATGACAGCTGGTAAGTATGTGACCCACACAGAACGAACGCCAGAAGACCGTAGAGACGGAAGCACTCGAACCGTACACGGCTACCAGATTTGGGTAGCGCTCCCAAAGGAACTGGAAGATATGGAACCAGACTTCCAACATGTTGCACCTGAAGATTTGCCAAGATGGACGGATGGCGACACCAAGTTTACTCTAGTTGCTGGAACAGGTTTTGGTAGACAGTCGCCAGTGAATGTGCATTCAGAGCTCTTCATGGTGGATATTCAAACGGACTCTAGCTATGATTTAGATATAGCTAACTCCTTAGTTGGGGAGATAGGTGTGGTGGTTGTAGAAGGTAGCATCAATGCATGCGATCAGAAAGTGGAACAAGGAAACATGCTTGTTTCTAAGGTTGACAATCAGTGTGCGTTAAGAATTGATGCAGGAAGCCGACTACTACTTTTTGGAGGTATACCTTTTCCTGAGGAACGTCATATTTACTGGAACTTTGTTTCATCAAGTAAAGAGAAGATAGAAGAAGCCAAATTGAAATGGGAGAATTGGGATTTCCCCAGAGTGCCAAATGATAATTCCTACGTCCCACTACCAGGGAAATAGAAAAACCAACATACTAACCTGCTATTGATGAGTCCTTCCATAGACAAACTGAAAAAAGAAATTATCCTGACCACAGCTAGAAGTGGCGGACCTGGAGGGCAGCACGTCAATAAAGTGGAAACAAAAGTTGTTCTGAGATGGAACATTCCGCAATCTGAAGTACTTACCGATCCCGAAAAGGAATTGCTGAAATTAGCACTGGCAAAAAGAATAACGAAGGACGGAGATTTGATAATAGCGGTTGACTCCAAGAGATCACA
>CAYYNA010000130.1:2746-7160 GCA_964472815.1 uncultured Roseivirgaceae bacterium | reverse complement strand
CACCACGTTCTTCGTTTTGCACTTCCATGGAACTGTGAATTGTTAGTGAGACAGATCATAGTTCTCCGCTGAATAAGGGTCCTTTATACAGAGCCTTCATCTGCTGGAATTATGTTCTTCTTAGAACACAGGTCTGCCGGAAGGACCGGTAGGACCATATAATTTGTTTGACAAACTAAATAGTACTATATGGCAAGATCGCAAAATAGCTTTATCAAGAATCAGAAGGCAGTTCAACGAAAAAAGAGACGGGAAGAAAAACTTCAAAAAAAAATTGATAAGAAAGATCAAGAAACAAGTGGAAAACTTGATGACATGATCGCTTATGTTGATGAGTTTGGAAACATTGTTGACGAGAAGCCTGAAGATCCTAAACCGACAAAGAAAGGCGATAACTAAAATTAGAAATACTTTCACTCCCGTATGTCATGTACGTGCGGGAGCGAAATCTACCCGAATATCTCCTTCAGTTTAGCTGCCAAATTTGGTCCCCGCAAGTTCTTCGCGATGATCTTTCCATCTGGATCAATTAAGTAAGTTGCAGGAATAGCTTTGATCTGATAGGTCAGAGCAGCCTCACTCCTCCAAAATTTCAAATCTGAAATGTGCAGCCAAGGCAGCTGATCTTGCTCAATTGCTGTAAGCCAAGCATTTCTGGTCTTATCTAAAGAGACTCCCAAAATCTCAAAATTTTCGCTTGAGTACTTATTGTACAACTTTACCACGTTTGGATTCTCCGCACGACAAGGTCTACACCAAGCGGCCCAAAAATCGATCAAAACGTATTTTCCTTTCAATGAAGTCAAGCTGATCACTTCTCCTTCTGGATTTGGCAAAGCTATGTTTGGGGCATCCGCACCGATGGTTAAAGATTTCTTTGACTCCAATGAAGCGACGAGGTTTTGCACATGAAAGTTGCCTGGCAATTCTGAAAGTAGCTGGGTTGCTACGCTATCAAGAAACGTATAGTTCCTTTCCTGATCTATCATTTGAAGCCCGTAAATTGAGGCCAATGACGGAGTGGCGTCCCAGATTAGCTTCTTCAATTGAGTCTCGGTGCGAATACCCAATTGCATGACATTGTTATTCACTTCATTGAATGCTTGATAGTCCTGCGCATTTCTGGCGGCAATCTGATCTTGCTGAAACTGGGCTCTTTTCTGCTGATATTGCTGCATGATCTCATCCATCTGGTTTTTATACTCCGTATCATAAGATCCAGAAACCTCGCTAAATCCTCGGGGATCATTGCCGTGCGCATTTACCGTCACCTCCTCTTCCTGACCAGTCAGTATCAGTGATACATATTGGCGATCATTAAAATTCAAGCGATAAAAAGCGGCCTCATTTATGGTTACTTGGGAAGAAAAGTCGCCACTACTTCCAACTTCTAGTGTGTCTATCTTCACTACTCCATCTTGAGCAACCTTTTCTAAATGCACAAAACCTTCGGTAGGCAGATTCTCCACATTACCCACCAGAAGAGTGCCTCCTTCATCTGAACTGCCTCCGCAGGCCAGTAGCAAACTGGCAATAACTAGCCAAGAAGTAACCTTTATGTTTTTCATTTTTTTATGCTTGCACAAGTTCTTTACCAACCGCTAACGCTTTTTCTAAACCAGAAAGTTCTTTCCCTCCTGCAGTAGCGTAGAAGGGTTGTCCTCCTCCACCTCCTTTAATTTCAGCGGCCATCTTCCGGATGATCTCATTTGCATTTAATCCTGATTCAACCACACTATCTCCGAGCATCACCGTTAACATCGGTTTTTCATCAATTTTAGCTGCTAGCAGCAATACCAAGTTATCTATTTCCCTTTTCAAATCGAAGGACAATTGCTTGGCCACATCAGCAGTTGGAAACTCACCCTGAAAGACAATCAAGCTTTTCCCATTCACATCTACGATGGAGCTCTTAAGTTGTTCTTTGGTTTGAGCAATCATCTTCAGATTGAGCTCATCAATTTTCTTTTGAATGGAGGTATTCTCATCAATAAGCTTTTTGACCGTCTGCTTAACCTGTGGATTCTTCAAAATCACTTCCAGATCGGAGATCACTGCGAGTCTATCTTCGTAAAACTTAATTGCCTCCTCAGAGGTCACTGCTTCTATTCGCCTTATACCAGCAGCACTAGATCCCTCGCTTACGATTTTGAATAAGCCTATGTTTCCTGTCCTAGGAACATGTGTGCCACCGCACAGCTCTACCGAATAGTCTGCGTCAAAAGTGATAACCCGTACAAAATCACCGTACTTTTCACCGAACAGCGCGGTAGCGCCCATCTCCATTGCTTGATCTATCGGTACATGCCTCTTCTCATCTAGGACTATGTTTTCCCTGATCTTTTCATTAACAATTTTCTCCACTTCCTGAATTTCCTCTGCAGTCATTTTCGCAAAGTGAGAAAAATCGAAGCGAAGTACCTTATCGTTAACCAATGATCCTCTTTGTTGCACATGGTCACCAAGGACCTGACGCAATGCAGCATGCATCAAGTGTGTAGTAGAATGGTTGTTTTCTGTAAGCCTTCTTTTTCTTTCATTGACCACTGCTAAAACTTCCGCTTCAAGATTTTCTGGTAGCTTCTTGGTAAAGTGAATAATCAGATCATTTTCTTTCTTGGTATCAACTACCTCAATCTTTTGCTCATCAAACTGCAAATAGCCAGTATCACCTACCTGTCCCCCGCTTTCAGCATAAAAAGGTGTTTCTTCTAAGATTAGCTGAAATAGCTTCTTTTTGTTGAGTTCAACTTCACGATACCTCAAAAGCCTTGTAGAAGCTTTGATCTGTGTATAACCTAAAAACTCAACATCCTCACCATCAGCTACTATGATCCAGTCTCCCGTGCTTTGCTTCCCAGCGCTCTTTGACCGGTTTTTCTGGATCTCCATTTCCTTGTGGAAGCCGGCCTCATCCACCTCCAATTCATTTTCCTTGGCGATCAAGGCTGTTAGATCTAAGGGGAATCCATAGGTATCGTACAACTCAAAAGCAGTAGACCCATTGATTTTTCCCTCTCCAGCTTTCATAATGTCATCAAGCTTTCTTAGTCCATTATCAAGCGTCCTTAGAAAGGACAGTTCCTCTTCTTTGATCACTTTCGCAATAAAATCTTCTTGCTGCTTTACTTCCGGGAAAACCTCACCAAATTGATCAGTCAAGATTGGAAGCATCTCGTATAAAAAGGGATCTTTGAAGTCTAAAAAGGTATATCCATATCTTACGGCTCTCCTTAAAATGCGTCGGATAACGTACCCAGCTTTGTTGTTACTTGGAAGTTGACCATCGGCAATAGTGAAAGCTATTGCCCTGATATGATCTGAAATCACGCGGATTGCTATATCCGTCTTTTCGTCAGCTCCGTAGGTCTTGCCAGCTCTATTAGCTACCCACTGTATGAGCGGCTGAAAAACGTCGGTATCATAGTTTGATTGCTTGTTTTGAATGGCCATTGCCAATCGCTCAAAACCCATACCTGTATCCACGTGCTTTTCTGGAAGGTTTTCCAATGTGTTACTAGCTGTGCGATTGTATTGGATGAATACGAGGTTCCAGATTTCAACCACTTGAGGATGGTCTTTATTGACCAATTCTTTTCCTGGGAGCTTATCGATTTCAGCTTGCGGACGAAGGTCTATGTGAAGCTCAGAGCAAGGACCGCACGGTCCGGTCTCCCCCATTTCCCAGAAGTTGTCTTTTTTAGAACCATTTAGAATTCTATCTTCAGTCAAATACTTTTTCCAACGGTCTGCAGCTTCTTGATCACGGTCCAGGTTTTCAGATGAGTCACCTTCAAAAATGGTCGCATATAATCTGTCTTTAGGAAGTTTGAATCGCTCCGTAAGCAACTCCCACGCCCAGTCAATTGCTTCTGTTTTAAAATAATCACCAAAAGACCAGTTTCCGAGCATTTCAAACATGGTGTGATGATAGGTATCAATTCCCACCTCTTCCAAATCGTTGTGCTTTCCAGAAACTCGCAGGCACTTTTGTGTATCTGAGACTCTTTTTTCGTCGGCTATTTTATTTCCAAGGAAGTAATCTTTGAACTGATTCATCCCCGCATTTGTAAACATCAAGGTTGGGTCATTCTGAACCACAATCGGTGCTGAAGGGACAATTTTGTGTGACTTCTCTTTAAAAAAATCCAGGAAAGTTTTCCTTATTGCTTTCGAATCCATTTAGCCTGAAAAAATTGGAATTATACTGTAAAATCTTGTTATTATGAAAATTTCCAAATATGGCCTAGTTTTGTCGTGAAAATCTTAAACCGCCACGTATAGGAAATTGAAGAACAAAAATACGACATCTACCCTATCAACCAATGGCTAAAATTAAGTACTATTACGACACAGAATCTTGTCGATACGAAAGAATCAAAGTTTCATCGTGGGATGTCCTTTTCAACCTTCT
>CAYYNA010000130.1:0-2646 GCA_964472815.1 uncultured Roseivirgaceae bacterium | reverse complement strand
CAAATGTATATCCAGACCAGGTCGTACGATGATATTGTGTCTATGGCAAAAAATAAAGAAGAGCGACTGGCTGCCATTCCTGCGATTCAGCCAGTTTCTAACAAAGAGCTAAAAAGGCTTGCTTCTGGTTTCGGAATGCGTATGCATCCTATTTATAAGGTAAGAAGGATGCACTATGGTACTGACTTCTCTCTCCCCGTTGGAACACCTGTTTACTCTACAGGAGATGGGGAAGTAGTATCAACAGTTACCAAGTTTAATGGATACGGTAAGTACATAAAAATCAAGCATGGATTTGGATACCAAACCTTATATGCACACCTAAGCCAATTTTTGGTGGCTCCTGGGCAGAAAGTGAAAAGAGGTCAGGTAATTGGCTATTCCGGAAATACGGGAGGTTCTACCGCACCTCATTTGCATTACGAAGTGATAGAAAATGGAAAAAAGGTTAACCCAGTTAACTACTTCTATGCAGATGTTTCCGACGCTGAGTACTCAGAAATCGTTAGACTTTCCGCAAAAGAAAATCAGTCTTTCGGTAAATACTGAAATCATAATACTAAATCCAGAAGCGGTTTGCGAAAGCTTACCGCTTTTTTGTTTTCTTTGGTTCTATGTCAAGAGCATCTTGGATCATCATCGTCCTGTTGGTAGCATCCTCCTGCAAAAGTCTACAGCAAAGTACCACACAAGAAAGGCTTGACTTGGATTGGGAAGCTTTCATTTCTGAGGTGGACACAGTGTATCTGGTTACTCAGAAAAGAGATACGCTCACCAATCTTACAAAGGAGATTGATATTCCGATCTACCGCTTGCTTCCCGATACTGTGACAATTGCAGCGGTGGGAGATATTATGTCGGGTACAAATTTTCCAGACATATCATACCTACCTGGAAATCGTGGAAAAAATCTATGGAGTGAGGTTCAGCCTATTTTGAAGCAAGCAGATATCACTTTTGGGAACTTGGAAGGTACTGTACTTGACGAAGGTGGGGAACAAAAAAAATGTAGTAATCCTAAACTTTGCTACTTATTTAGGTCACCGGAGTATCTATGTGAAAATTTTCGAGAGAGTGGTATTGATCTCATGAGCCTGGCCAATAATCATGCAAACGATTTTGGGGATACAGGCCGATTAAATACCCAAAGGGTATTGGATTCGCTACGAATTGGTCATGCCGGTTCCTTGGAACAACCGTTTACCATCGAAAGAATTGGGCACCTAAAGATCGGGTTCTGTGCCTTTGCCCCAAATAAGGGAACAGTCAGCATTCACCAGTATGACAATATATCACGGACGATTCAACACCTGGATTCTCTTTCAGATATTGTAGTAGCAAGTTTTCATGCGGGAGCTGAAGGGTCCAAACACCAGCATGTAACTCGAAAAAGGGAATTCTACTACGGAGAGGATCGTGGCAATGTATATGAACTAGCACACCTTATGATTGACAATGGAGCGGATGTTATACTGGGTCATGGACCGCATATTGTCCGAGCAATAGAAGTCTACAAGAATCGAATTATTGCCTACAGCCTTGGAAACTTCCTGACCTATGGTCGATTCAACTTACGCGGACTGGCGGGTGAGGCTCCTATCCTTGAGGTTAATACAAACGCTAAAGGAGAGTTTGTCAATGGTAGGATCCATGCATTTCGACAAGACTATGATTTAGGCCCAAGAAATGATCTTAATCTTTCTTCGATAAAAACAATCCAGCGACTATCTTTGGAAGACTTCCCAGAAAACCCTGTAACAATAGACGGTGAGGGAAAAATTTCCTATATTCAAAACTAGAAACCCGAACTACCCAAAGTGCCTTATAAGGAAAAAGAGATTGAGAAGAAGTACTATACCATCGGCGAAGTAGCTGATGAACTTGGTGTAGCAACTTCATTAATCCGTTTTTGGGAAGGTGAGTTCGATAATATCAAGCCTAAGAAGAACAGAAAAGGCAATCGTCAATTCACAAAAGATGACTTGCAAAACGTCAAGCTCATCTATCATCTAGTTAAAGAAAAGGGCTACACACTTCAGGGAGCTAGAGATTTCATTTCAAATGGCGGTGAGGTTTCAGGCAAAGCGGAAATGATCGAATCGTTAAAGCAGGTTCGTAGTTTTCTAGTTCAGATCAAGAAGGAATTACCGTAAAGCATGTCTGAGGAATTGGTTTTCCAATTAGCTCTGGAACTTATTCCTGGAGTGGGGAACCGAGGAATAAAACAACTAATTAGCTACTGCGGCTCAGCCTCTGAGGTATTTAAAGCCTCCAACAATAGGCTTCAAAGTATTCCAGGCGTTGGTGATAAAATGGCCTCTGCCATAAAACATTTTAGCTCTTTTAAGGAAGCAGAATCAATTATTTACTCCGCAGAAAAAATTAACTCAGAGGTTCTTCACTATACAAACCCCAAATTTCCCCAGAGACTCAAACAGGTCATCGACGCTCCAAATATTTTGTATTCCAAAGGCAATGGTGATTTAAACCCAGCTAAATCTGTCGCCATAGTAGGCACTAGAAAAGCGACTTCCTATGGTAAATCAATTACCGACAAAATAGTCCAAGACTTAACAAGCCTTGGTGTAACAGTGATAAGTGGCCTAGCCTACGGTATTGACATCCAAGCCCATAAAGCCAGCTTGA
>CAYYNA010000129.1:0-10418 GCA_964472815.1 uncultured Roseivirgaceae bacterium | reverse complement strand
TAGTTGTCTATAAATTGCGTCTATTGTGCAGAAGGAGAAAATCATTTTGGGAATAGATCCCGGTACGAATGTAATGGGATATGGCCTAATTCAATGTAGAGGTCAGAAAATGGGCCTCATCCAATTTGGAGTTATTCACCTGAGCAAATACAAGAACCACGAAATAAAGCTTAAAAAGATCTACGATCGTGTATCTGAACTCATCCGCGAATACCTGCCAGATGAAGTGGCATTGGAAGCACCTTTTTACGGAAAAAATGTGCAATCCATGCTAAAGTTGGGAAGAGCACAAGGTGTTGCGATGGCCGCTGCGCTCAACAAAGACATTCCGATCAGTGAATACGCCCCGAAGAAGGTAAAGCAATCTGTCACAGGTAATGGAGAAGCTTCAAAGGAACAAGTTGCTTCTATGATTCAAAGTTTGCTAAAATTCGAGGATGCTCCAAAACTCATGGATGCAACGGATGCTCTTGCTGTTGCTATCTGTCATCATTTTTCTTCAGGAATTGGTGGTACTACAAGTAGAGGTGGCAAGAGCTGGAAGTCCTTTGTAGCAGATAATCCTGGTCGTGTAAAGTAATCAGGAAAAGTTCTCTTTGATCTTATTCATCATCTGCTCCATCTCCTCTTTGGAAAAAGAGGACTTCATATTACTGAAGTTCATGTCATCCATCGTATCGATAGGGATCAAATGAACATGAGCATGCGGAACTTCAAGACCCATTACAGTAAGGCCAATCCTGTTGCATTCTACAACAGACTCAATTGCTTTTGCAACTCGCTTTGAGAAGGAGAACAAGCCAGCCAAGGTTTGATGGTCAAGATCAAAAACGTAATCTACCTCCTGCTTTGGTACCACAAGAGTATGGCCTTCTCTCAAGGGATTTATATCCAAGAAAGCAATGTAATTATCATCCTCAGCCACCACATATCCTGGAATCTCTCGGTTGATAATCTTAGTGAAGATACTTGCCATTAGATAGATATATCTACTATTTCAAACTCCATGTCTCCAGCCGGGACCTTGATCATTGCTAGCTCCCCTTTCTTCTTTCCTAAGAGACCTTTACCTATGGGTGATTGAACAGAGATTTTCCCGCTTTTAAGGTCTGCCTCTTCCTCAGCCACAAGCTGATATGTCACCTCCATTTTATTTTTCTTATTCTTGATTTTCACGGTCGACAATATGGATACTTTGGAAGTATCTACAGACGATTCATCAATGACCCGTGCATTACCAACCACCGTCTCTAGTTTAGAGATCTTCAGCTCTAACAGTCCTTGCGCCTCCTTCGCTGCATCATACTCAGCATTTTCACTCAAATCACCCTTATCTCTGGCCTCTGCAATCTGCTTAGCCATATCGGCTCTCCCTTTTGTCTTCAATTCAGCCAGCTCGTCCTTAAGCTTCTGAAGACCGTCTTTTGTGTAATAATTTACTGCCATTCTCGTACCCCTTTAAACAAAAAAGAACGGCCTCATCTGAAGCCGTTTCTGTTTATTCGTAATGAAAAAGCAAATATAAATAGTTTTTATAGCTGAACTACAAAATCAATTTTTAAATGCCATTTTTAGTTTTTGCACTAATACCTCACTGATACGTCGGTATGATTCGAAGGTCCAGCCCCCCACGTGAGGAGTCATAATAACGTTTGGATGGCTGGCCAGTCTTTTGATGAGATCTCGTTCCTCTTCTGAGTATGTGTCAGGCTTTTCGTTTTCCAAGACGTCTAAAGCTGCTCCATAAATCGAGCCATCTTCCAATAGATCTGCCAAATCACTAGTCCTTAAAATCTCACCCCGAGCAGTGTTTACAAGTATTTTCAAGTTTTGAAAATTTGAAAGATATGCTTTGTCAAATAGATATCTGGTTTCACCATTTAATGGTATGTGAATACTCAGAATTTCAGTTCTCTCAAATAGCTCATCTAACGAAACCTCCTTTACTGTCTCGGTACCAAAGTTTACCGCATACTTATCATAGCCTATGACCTCACAGCCCATGCCTGCAAGTTTTCTTGAAAACCGCTTACCCATAAATCCAACACCATAGATCCCAACAACTTTTCCCTTTAACTCAATACCTCGATTACCTTCTCTATCCCAAATTCCCTTATTGACTTGTTGATGGGAGAAATGAAGTCGATGTAACACAGAAAGTAGTAGACCTAATGCATGTTCTGCCAGCGCATCCCTATTTCCTTCTGGAGCATTCACAATGACGATATCTTTTGACTTAAGATATTCTTCATCGAGCTTATCTATGCCCGCTCCCGCTCGCGCCACAAATTTTAGGTTTGCAGCTTTATCTACAAGCTCCTTGTCTACATTGGTTTTACTTCGAATAACGAGACCCGTGAATTCAGGAATGATTTCTAAAATCTCTTCTCTACGAATTACAGGAGAATAGACAGGGTCATAACCTTCGGCTTTTAAAAGAGGAAGGATACTTTCATGTAAATCATCGACAATCAGTACCCTTTTTTCTTGGTTCATAAACTATACAGAATGTGTGCTATAGAGAAATAGACCGCCAAACCCAACAAATCGTTCGTTGTGGTGATAAAAGGGCCTGAGGCTAACGCGGGATTTATCCCAAACCGATTTAGTAGCAGTGGAGTAATAGTACCCATGAATGAAGCCAAGAGGACCACTGAAAATAGTGCAATGGCTACTGTGGCGGCAAGAGGCTGCTCTTTCATGAACAGAATGACAGAACCAAAAACCATTAAGGATAAAATGGCTCCATTTACTATAGCAACCATGAACACCTTAAGTAGTCGTTTTACCATACTATCCGCAAAAACGTTCGGATTTGCCAAACTTTGTACAACTATCGCTGAAGATTGAATACCCACATTCCCACCAGAGGCTGTAATTAGTGGAATGAAGAACGCTAGCGCCGGAACGATTATAATCTCCTCCTTAAAAAGACCAAGAAACTGCGCCCCCAACAACCCGCCGGCCATACCAATAATCAACCAGGGTAATCTAGCTCGAGATATTTTCCAGACGGTATCATCCTCTTCCACATCTGAGCTAACTCCAGTCATCAACTGCTTCTCTTCTTCCGCATTCTCTCGGATTACATCGATCACATCGTCAATGGTAATTCTACCAACCAACTTACCTCGTGCGTTCACCACTGGGACAGCTTCCAAATCATACTTCTGCATGATATCCGCCACTTCTTCCTCACTTGTAGAAGTCTCCACGGAGATAAAGTCTTCGTCAAACACATCTTCCACCTTAGCGTGTGACTTGGCAAGAATTAGTTTCTTGACGCCTACTTTACCGACTAGATTCTCGTAGTTATCTACCACATAGACTGAGTAGATCTTCTCTATGTTTTCTGCTTGTTTTCGGATTTCTTCGATGCATTGAAGAATGTTCCAATTGAGATTGGCTTTTATCAATTCCTTTGCCATCAGCCCACCAGCTACATCTTCATCGTATTCTAAAAGCTCCATCAAGTGAGAAGCTTTTTCTTCATCATTGATCTTTCTGATGACTTCATTCCGATCACTGACAGTCATCTCATATAGAATGTCCGTGCCATCATCAGAGTCCATCTGCTCAAGGTAGGAAGCAAGTTCAGCCGCGCTAAACTGTGTTATAAACGCCTCTCTTACATCTTCTTCCAGATCTTCTAAAATCCGTGCACCAACCTCCTTGGGCAAGAGGTCAAAGACGTACTTACTTGCCTCTCCATCGAATTCATCAAGCAAAGCAGAGATATCTGCAGGATTGACGTTATCAAGGCAGGAAGTGATGAAACTTTCGTCCCTTGTCTCTAGCGCCTCCTGAAACCTTTCTTTGAACTCAACTGATAACTCAAAAGCTAGAACTTCACTCATCAGAGGATAATTTTTGATGTCAACTCGATAAAATCATCAACAGAAAGCTGCTCCGCCCTTTTTCCAAGGACCTCCTCATTGCCTTCCAAACCCGACAAATTTAGACCTTTAAGTGCGTTCCGCAAGGTCTTTCTGCGCTGACCAAATCCAGCTTTGACCACTCTTTTAAAAAGGTCTTCATCACAGGGAAGTGACTCCCGATCATTACGTCGTAAGTGTATGACCGCAGATTGAACCTTAGGTGGAGGATTAAAAACTCCGGGCGGTACCTGAAAGAGAAACTTGATATGAAAAAAAGCCTGTAGTAAAACACTGAGAATTCCATAGGTCTTATTGCCATGAGGTGCACAGATTCTGTCTGCCACCTCCTTTTGAATCATACAAACAACCTCACTTACCTGCTTTCTATCATCCCATACTTTGAAGAAAATCTGTGAAGAGATATTATAAGGAAAATTTCCTATGATGGATATGTGATCGAAGTTTAGATCATATTTTAGGTAATCGACAAGTTGAAACTTGTAAGCACTTTCAGGATACTCTTCTTTCAGGTATGCAATCGATTCTTCGTCTACATCAAATGCTAAAAAATTGTGGTATCTGTTTAGTAGTTCTTTTGTGAGAACTCCAGTTCCAGGGCCAATCTCAACAACGGCAGCATCGCTCTCAGCACCCAGCGCGTCAACAATTTTGTGAGCCACGTTGTGATCCATTAGGAAATGCTGTCCTAAATGTTTTTTTGGTTTTACTCTTGCCAACTTATTGGTGCTTATTAAATTCCGATTTCATAAAAGTAAGTGCAATGGAGGAATCGGCTAATAAAAAAGGGAATCCAGTAATCGGGATCAGCATTGGAGATATAAATGGCATTGGCCCTGAGGTGATATTGAAGTCGCTTCAAAATAACCTGATTCTGAAAAGGTTTACACCAGTGGTCTACGGTTCTGGAAAGGTCATCTCTTTTTACAAAAAAACCTTAGATGTAGGGAATTTCAATTTTCAGCAGATCTCTTCCATAGAAAAGCTAATTCCCGGAAAAATCAATGTACTGAATGTTTGGAATGAAGCTGTTGAGATTAATCCCGGGGAAGGAAATGAAATGAGCGGGATGCATGCCGTAAAGTCACTTCAGGCGGCAGTCAAAGATTTGTCTGAAAAGAAGATAGATGGAATTACCACTGCTCCTATAAGTAAGGAGCTAGTTCAATCAAATGACTTCAATTTTCCGGGGCATACCGAGTACTTAACTCAAGAGGCTGGGGAGAAGGACAGCCTGATGTTTTTAGTACATGAAGGATTAAGAGTCGGAGTGGTCACAGGGCACATTCCACTGCAGGATGTCAGCAAAGCAGTCACGAAAGACAAAGTGAAGGTGAAGCTTGAAAAAATGATTAAATCACTGCAGAAAGATTTCAGAATAAAGAAGCCGCGTATAGCTATTCTAGGCTTGAACCCCCATGCGGGTGAAAACAACCTTTTAGGAAACGAAGAGACCGAAACGATTATACCCATAATCGAAGAGATGAAGAAAAAGAATCACCTAGTGCAAGGACCTTTCCCTTCGGATGGATTCTTTGGACAAGGTACCTACAGAAGGTACGACGGAATATTAGCTATGTATCACGATCAAGGCTTAATCCCGTTCAAAACTCTGGCCTTTGAGGATGGCGTAAATTACACTGCAGGCTTGCCATTTGTTCGTACATCTCCCGATCATGGCACAGCGTTTGGGATAGCAGGGAAGAATGTAGCTGAGCCAACCTCCTTCAGAAATGCGTTGTACTTAGCCAATGACATCATTAGAAACAGGATTGATGGCAAGTTTGGATAGTATGAATAATTGCCACCTATCCTTTTCTAAGACATTCAAACTATCTAAATTTGCGCTTCTTTAAAGTTAGGTGAGTAGAAATGAGGGTATTGAGACACTTCAAAATAGAAATTTTTGGTCTCAAAAATGGGGATCACCAGTTTGAATTCAGCTTTGATGAATCATTCTTTGCCGAATTCGAAAATAGCTTAGTAAGCAAGGGCAAAGGTTCTTGTAACGTTAGTTTGACAAAAACTGATTCGATGATCACGCTTCACTTTATTGTGAAAGCTAGCATTGAATTGGAGTGCGATAGAAGTCTTGAACTGTTTGATCATCCTATTCAAGTTGAAAAAGACTTGATCTACAAATACGGAGATGAAGACAAGGAATTGAGTGAAGATGTGTACGTTATGACCAAAGGGACTCAAGAAATTAATATCGCTACTTATTTGTACGAGCTAATCAACCTGGAAGTGCCGATGAAAAAGCTTCATCCAAAATTTCAGGACAACAACGAAGATGATGAATTGATTTTCACATCAGAAACAGAAGAAGTAGAAGAAAAAAGTGTTGATCCAAGATGGGAAGCACTGAGAAAATTAAAATAGCAATTTAGAAAAGAAGAGAGATGGCGCATCCAAAACGAAAAATATCTAAAACCAGAAGAGACAAAAGGAGAACTCATTACAAAGCAACTCCAAAAAGCTTTGTGATTTGTCCTACTACTGGAGAGGCTCACCTTCCTCATAGAGCTTTCTGGCATGAAGGCAAACTTTACTACAAAGGCAAAGTAGTAATGGAAAAAGAAGTCTTAGCTTAAAGCTAGCGTAGATGTCTAAAATTCAGGCGGCCATTACTGGCGTTCATGGGTACGTTCCAGACGATGTACTTACTAACAAAGACCTTGAGAAACTGGTAGACACCAACGATGAGTGGATAACTACCAGAACAGGCATCAAAGAAAGACACATACTTAAGGGAGAAAATCAGGGTACTTCTGTAATGGCGGTTAAAGCAGTAGAAGGACTACTTGAGAAAACAAATACTGCTGCAGAGGAAATCGATCTTATCATTTGCTGCACCACTACTCCGGATATGGTTTTCCCAGCCACAGCCAATGTTGTAGGAGATAAGATTGGAGCTAAAAATGCTTTTGGCTATGACCTTCAAGCAGCCTGCTCGGGTTTTCTTTACGGACTTGCCACGGGCTCTCAGTTTATAGAAACAGGCAAATACAAAAAGGTAGTAGTAATTGGTGGAGACAAAATGTCTTCCATTATTGACTACACGGACCGAGCTACTTGTATCATTTTCGGAGACGGAGCAGGAGCGGTTATGCTTGAGCCCACAGAAGAAGATTTCGGCATTAAAGACTCAATCCTGAAATCGGACGGATCTGGTGAGCCTTACCTACACATGAAGGCAGGCGGAAGCCGACGACCTGCGACTGAAGAAACGGTTAAGAATCGTGAGCATTTCGCTTATCAGGAAGGCTCAATGGTATTCAAGTTTGCGGTGAAGAACATGGCGGACGTGGCAGCTCAAGTGATGGAGCGAAACAATCTTGAAAGTGATGATGTGGCTTGGCTAGTCCCACATCAAGCTAATAAAAGAATTATTGACGCTACAGCCAATCGAATGGGTGTTACAGAAGAAAAGGTAATGCTTAATATTCATAAGTATGGTAACACTACTAGTGGTACCATTCCGCTTTGTCTGTGGGATTACGAAGACAAATTGAAAAAGGGAGATAATGTGATTTTAGCTGCCTTTGGTGGTGGCTTTACCTGGGGAGCGATCTGGGTCAAATGGGCATACGACCCGAAATAAGGTTATTTAAAACAGTATCATTTTTATGGCTACCACTTCAGATATCAAAAATGGCTTAGTTATCGAATTCAATCACGATCTTTTTAGTGTCGTGGAATTCCAACATGTAAAACCTGGAAAAGGTCCCGCATTCGTTCGGACAAAGCTCAAAAGTATTACCACCGGAAAAGTAATTGACAACACCTTTTCTGCTGGCCATAAGATAACGACTGCCCGAGTTGAAAGAAGGCCTTACCAGTTTTTATACAAGGACGACATGGGCTATCACTGCATGCACACCACTACCTACGAGCAGGTAGCTGTTCAAGAGTCGCTGATCAATGCTCCAAAGTTTCTTAAGGACGGACAAGAAGTAGAGATCCTTTTCCATGCTGAAGAAGAAAAGATCCTTGGTTGCGAGCTGCCGCAGCATGTGATTATGAAAGTAACCCAAGCTGATCCTGGAGTGAAAGGCAATACAGCTACAAACGCCACAAAAAATGCTGTTTTAGAAACAGGTGCTACCATCCAAGTACCTATGTTCATAGACCAAGACGAGATCATCAAAGTGAATACCGTTGATGGTAGCTACGTTGAACGAGTTAAATAAAAGTAACAGGCTTGAAACATCCTGATACCAACCCAATTATTTAGATGGGCTCAGTACGATTGCATCCTACTTTAAATAATTTTAATACCTTAGTTAAGCATTATATCAACCAAGAAATTAACCTATGAAGGCAAAAGAAATTCAAGAATTGATCAGCTTCCTTGCTGAATCTGGATTAGAGGAAGTAAACATTGAAACAGACAACTTTAAGGTAAGTGTAAAAAGAAGTGCTGAGCAGCAAGTTGTTAGCGCACCAGCTGCTTTACCTGCCCCAGCCCCGGTAGCAGCACCTCAACCTGCCGTACCTGCGCCAGCACCTGCCGCCAGTGAACCCGCTGCTGCAGAAGTACCATCAGGAAATTTAGTAGAAATAAAATCTCCGATGATTGGCACTTTCTATCGGTCTGCCAACCCTGAATCTCCGTCTTTTGTGGAAGTGGGAAGTGAAGTAAAAGCTGGAAGTCCAGTCTGTATCATTGAAGCAATGAAACTTTTCAATGAAATTGAGTCAGAGGTTGCTGGTAAGATCGTGAAAGTGCTTGTAGACAATGCACAACCTGTGGAGTATGATCAGCCGCTCTTCTTAGTTGATCCATCATAAAACTTCCTCAGCATGTTTAACAAAATATTGATAGCTAACCGCGGCGAGATTGCCCTTCGTATCATTCGTACGTGTAAGGAAATGGGCATCAAAACGGTAGCTGTATATTCTAAGGCAGATGCTGACAGTCTGCATGTTCGTTTTGCGGATGAGGCAGTTTGCATTGGCCCGGCAGCAGGAAAAGATTCTTATCTAAAGATACCTAACATTATCGCAGCGGCAGAGGTAACCAATGCGGATGCCATCCACCCAGGGTACGGATTCCTTTCTGAAAATGCTGAATTCTCAAGAGTTTGTGCTGAAAACAATCTTAAGTTCATTGGAGCAAGCGAAGAGATGATCAGCAAAATGGGCGATAAAGCGACTGCAAAAGCGACGATGATTGCTGCAGGTGTTCCTGTTGTTCCTGGTTCTGACGGATTACTAGAGTCTGCGGAGCAGGGTATGGAGCTGGCAAAAGGAATCGGCTATCCTGTGATGATCAAAGCTACTGCAGGTGGTGGCGGTAAAGGAATGCGTCTTATCCACGAGGAAGGTGAGTTTAAGAAAGCATGGGATAGTGCCAGACAAGAGGCCGCTGCATCCTTCGGTAATGACGGGATGTACATGGAAAAATTTGTGGAAGAACCTCGCCACGTAGAAATCCAGATCGTAGGGGATAGCAATGGTAAGGCTTGCCATTTATCTGAAAGAGATTGCTCCATCCAAAGAAGACATCAAAAACTGATAGAAGAGACCCCCTCTCCTATTGTTTCTCAAGAACTGAGAGAGAAGATGGGAGCTGCAGCGATCAAAGGGGCAGAAGCAATCAAGTATGAAGGAGCTGGTACCGTCGAGTTTCTTGTTGACAAAAACGGGGACTTCTACTTCATGGAGATGAATACACGAATTCAGGTGGAGCACCCCATTACAGAAGAGGTAACTGATTACGATCTCATCAAAGAGCAGATCAAAGTTGCTGCGGGTCACCCAATTTCTGGTCGTAACTACTATCCTCAACTTCATTCAATAGAAGTAAGGATCAATGCGGAAGATCCGGGGAACGGGTTCCGACCAAGCCCTGGAAAGATCACGAATCTTCATTTTCCTGGTGGACACGGGGTAAGAATAGATAGTCACGTATATGCTGGCTATGTGATCCCTCCATTTTATGATTCAATGATTGGGAAACTGATTGTGAGCGCTCAAACTAGAGAGGAAGCGATCATCAAAATGAGGAGAGCACTTGAAGAAACAGTAATAGAAGGTATCAAGACCACCATCCCATTTCACTTGAAAATGATGGACGATGAAGGATTTAAATCCGGTAAGTTCACAACCAAGTACCTAGATGATTGGGATTTTAGTGATCTATAAAAATCGAAAAGTTTAAATGAGCCCTCATTGGAAATCCAGTGAGGGCTTTTTCATTTTATAGAATCAGAGTTAGCTTTATGATGTTTCCAGAATAACTGTTTACCATTTCTAAAATCACCCAATGAAAGTTGACACCAGTGTTCGCGGGCAATTTACCATTCTTGCAAGAAGAAAGTCCATTCAACTAGTCCTGTTACTCTTTTTCTTTTCTTGCCAACCCGAAAGAGCAGAAGAGCCTTATTTATTAGGATACGGGCACGGAATACATAGCTATACACTTTTTGTTAAAGATCTTCCAGCTACGTCTACTTACTGGAGAGATACATTAGGATTTGATGTCCCTACCAAAGAAGACTTTGAAATCGGACCTTT
>CAYYNA010000128.1:0-10479 GCA_964472815.1 uncultured Roseivirgaceae bacterium | reverse complement strand
TCTTTGCTTAAACCCATCAAGTACGTGCCGCCCCTGTGATCAGGACCAATGACCAAATCACTTGTCCTCAATAATTCTTTTGCGTTTGAAATGTCCACCTGATTTAAGTCAGGACAATCATTACCTACAACTATTACTGATTCAAAACCTTTTGCAAAAACATCTTCGATAGCATTTGAGAGCCGTTCGCCAAACGAATCACCAACCTGGTTTACTTCATTTGATAGGATAACGGGAAGACTTGACCTCTTAGCGATTTTTGACACTCGCTTGTTTAGTCTAGAAAGCAAGTCGAAATTGCATGCAGCCTCTCCAAGCAACTCCTTGGAAGTGAACTCCTCGCCCACCGAAAGCGAAAATAGTAGAACAGCCGTATCGAGGTGACTTTGCATGCTAAGCTAAGATAGGTGAATGGGTGCTCTCAATTTGCCATACCTAAAGGAATTCAAACTCAAATGTCTTCTGAGTAATCATTCTCTGTTTTATTTGCAGAAAAAACGAACATTCCGATGGCACTGAAGACTTTTGTGAAGATTAGCGATGTAAATAATCTGAGTGATGCGAGGTATTGCGCAGGTATGATGGTAGACATCATCGGATTCAATGTAGATCCCACCTCGGATTCCCGAATAAGCCCTGAGGATTTTAAAGAGATTACGGAATGGGTTGCTGGCGTCCAATTTGCCGGAGAGTTTACTGATGCCTCAAAAGACACCATTTGTGAGGCGCTGAACGAATATCCTATCGACCTCATCCAGATATCTGATCTTAATCAAGTAGAGGCCATCAACCTTCTTGGCAAGCCTATGATTTTCAAGTTAAATGTCGAAAGCTCTGAAGATGTAGCTGCGATAAAATCGAAACTGAGCTATTTGGATGAGCTTGTGAAGATTGTCATTTTGAAGAGTACGAAAGAAGATCTATTTGAGGAAATTGATGCGCAAATAGGCTATTACAATGGAAACCTTCGACTCCTGAAAGGTTATGGGTTGAGTGATAATAACCAGCTTGCTAAGTTTCCTGGGCTTGAGTTGGAAGCATTAAAAGAAGATCGGCCTGGATACAAAGATTATGGTATGGTCATGGACGTGCTAGAAGCCATCGATGAGGACTAGCTCGCTGCTGGCAAGTCAATGTAGAATTCGCTCCCTTTTCCCAACTTAGATTCAAAAGACACTGTGCCCCCCATCATCTCAGTGTATCGTTTGACAATTGAGAGGCCAAGTCCTACAGATTTTTCACCGCCCGTTGGTTTTGAGCTCAGCTTTTGAAATTTCTTAAACACTTTCTTCTGGTCTTCCTTGGACATTCCTTGCCCAAAATCTTTTACCTGGATGCGGATAAGCTCCTTCTTACGGAAAATACTTACGATGACCTTCGTATCGTTTTGACTGTACTTTATGGCATTGCTTAGCAGGTTTTCCACAACCTGTGCCAGGTAGAATCGATCGGCTTTAACATCGATCTGATCTTCAGTTTCTAGTGCCAGCTTAATCTTCTTCCTCTTAGCTCTTGCCTGATTATCTCCAATAATTTCCTCTACTATCAGCTTAGGATTGAGCTTCTCGATTTGCATGTTGTGCTTTTTGGAATCGATGGCTTCTACATCCAATATCTTAGAAATCATTGCGTCCATTCGGATAGAAGATTCACTGATGAACTGAACCATTTTTTTGGAATCCTCAGACAATTCCTCTTTATCCTCAAGTAACATGGTGCAGCCCTCAATATTTGCAATTGGAGACCTGAGATCATGTGCCAGCACTTTTATTAGATCATTTTTTTCCTCGTTTAATTGCTTCAGTTCGTTATTTCTTTCTTCAATAATGGACTGCTGTTCCACTAGGACTTTGTTAACCTGAGATTTGATGCGGTTACTGACCAAGAGGTATGCGCCTATTGCGCCAGCAAGAACAAGACTCAAGATCAAGATTTCGTTAAATGTATGTTGCTCCTTTTCTCGTTGCATCATCTCCAACAGCTCTTTGTACTGCAGCTCCTTTTCACGATTGGAGATCAAAATTTCTTCGAAGGGGCCTATTTCAGCCGATACGGTAATCCTGTCAATGATATCTCCAATTTCATCACCAAAGTACCTTAGTATGATATCTCGCTTGTCTTTTTTGAATTCCTCACTGGTAAAATAATCCTGGACGGGCATGCTCCAATCACTGCCTTGGGGATAAATCATCGCTATTCCTTCCAGTCTAATTGGGTAAAAAAGCTGCCTTCGAATCTTGGCTGAATTTTGAAAAGCAATCAGGAAATTAGGTAGGTCCACATAGCCAAAGCTTGAGTCTGCCTGTTCCATTTCCTCAATGATTTCACCAGTGTTACTTACATAGTCAATCTCAAAATTGATCGACAAATCATCTCGCAAGTTTTGAAGGCTGTTATTCAGCGTAGTATTAGGTATGCTGATGGCTCTCTTTCCATCAAAGATTTGCTTGAATTCTGCGGGATTATTAGCTAGGGGAACATTTTGCCCTGAAACGAGAACAATAATATCTGAAAGATAAGGCGGGGTGAAAGCGTAGTTCTTTCTTCGTTCTTCCGTAATGGAGATGGAAGAAGCACCGAATGTGCCAGAGGAACCATCTTTGATCGTTGATAGTATCTCATCAAAGCTTTCTGTTTCCTCCCAAACCAGCTCTATATCTACTCCATACTTGGTATTCAAGTAATCGACAAATTCGCTTGCTAAGTCTTTTTCAAAGCCGTCGATGATGTCTCTGGAATCTGAGATGTTTATGTTGTTGGGAAACCAGTAAAAAGTCACTTTTCCTGATCCCGAGTACAGTATCTTTTCCCAGCTGTCGCTACAAAAGGATTGAAAGGATAATAGTGTTAAAATGCTTATGGTGAAAATCCGCATTTTTCGGTTTAGGTAGTGCTGTTTGCGAATTAAACTTAGAAAACTCTAGGTTAAATTCTAATTCTGCAAAAACTTTATTAATCTCACTCAATAGAAAGTTTCTGTGAAAATTGAATCATTTACCGCAATCGATTTTGAGACTGCAACCTGGTCACCAGACAGCATTTGCCAGTTGGGGCTTGTTCGTGTAGAAAGTGGTAAGGTCATCGAGAAAATATCTAGGCTGGTGCAACCTCCAAAGAATGCCTACTATCACAAAAACATCCAAATTCATGGAATCACACCCGCTGATACGAAAGAACAACCATTCTTTGAAGATGTTTGGTTTGAGGTGAGGCACTTCATTGAGGACATGGTAGTAGTGGCACATAATGCCAACTTTGATGTCAACTGCTTGAGAAGTACTCTTGCTTACTATGATCTGGTGCAACCGGATTTTGAAGTAAGATGCACTCGAGTGATTTATCGCAGAGGATTAGCCTACTTAAGTAAGAAATACAAGATACCTCTGCAGCATCATGATGCCCTGAGTGATGCGAATGCGTGTGCTCAACTCTATTTGAAGCATTTACAACGGAAGGCACTACCTAAGACTGGTTCTCTATTCTAAGCATCAATTGGAAGACGAATATGCACGTCAGTCCCCTCCTCTTCCTTGGAGTCAATTTTAATGGAGCCATTAATCTTTCTGATGATCTGAAAGGACGAGTAAAGCCCTAGTCCAACACCATGACTCGTTTTCTTAGTGGTAAAGAATGGATTTCCTAGTTTGCTGGCATTTGCCTCAGGTATTCCTCTTCCAGTGTCAGAAATCCGGATCAACACCAGATTCTTATCTTGTTCCGTAATTATCTTAATCTTTCCTCTGCTGTCAATCGCCTCAATCGCATTGTTGATTATGCTTAGGAATATTTGATATAAACCATCCTTCCGAGAATAGATCTTAGGCAGCTCACTGTAATTCGTGGACAATTCAATAGACTTGGGAATTTCGTTAGAAAGTATTTTCAGGCAATCTGTCAGCACTTCGTTAATGCTCAGCTGTTGGTGCTTTGAATTAAGCTGAGAGTACTGATCTAGGCCCTTTACCACCTTGGAGGACCTTTCTACTCCCTCCCTGATACTATCCAGCGCAGGTTTGATCTCACTTAGCTGCTTCTTTGAAAGATGCTCTTCCAAGTATAATTCAGCTATCTCCAGACCACCATGAATAAAATTTAGCGGGTTATTTATTTCATGAGAAACACCTGTTGCAAGATTTCCTAAGGCCTCATTTTTTTCCGCCTGCACAAGCTCTTCCTGAGCTTGCCTTAACTGAACCAGAGCACCTGACAACTCTTCCGTTTTACCCTCAAGTGCAAGATTTGTTTTGTTGAGTTCCTCCGTACGCTGCTCCACCAATTCCTCAAGGTCATCCTTATACCTTGCTAGTTCCTGTTGGTTCTTATTAAGCGTTTCGTTCTTCTCTTTCAGCTCCTGAATGAAGTCATTATAGGCCTTGTCAAAGCTTTTGACAATCAGTAAAATTATGACTGCTACAAGTACGATCATCAATAAATTGATGGACCAAGCAGCTAATCCAAAGGTGTCCTCTTTTGGGGTAGGAATAGTCTCTGTGACATGAAGAACTGCTATAATGATTATGACTCCAAGCGTCAAAAAGAAATAGGTCAGCGCTCTTCTTGTAGACAAAGAAATGATCGAAAAGAAAGGTATCAATATTAGCAGGATCTTGTTTGCTGATAAGATACCAATCTCAATCACGTCAATGATTACAACGATAAAAATGCCCAGTAGAATTACGTAGGACTTAAGATTTACATTTAGCCTCTTTCTTTTGATCGTAATGATCAGCACTGCAATAATTACAATCAGATCCGTGACGAATGATAACTCGAAACCAGACTCAAGAAACTTGGTGAGACTAATTAGGTAGGTAATTACAGCTACGATACTACCTATTACTAGCGAGTTATTAATGATGGAATTTCTTACCTGATCGATCCGCTGCTCACCCTTCTCTCTCATGTATAACTACAATTTATGAAGCTAATAACAAATGTTAATGGTTTCAGTTTCAAAAATCTTCAGATCAACTTAATCATGCGCTTCTTTACAATTTAACCAAATTTTATATCAAACAAGTAGCTTAAGGAGAAATAAAACCGTACCAAATTTTACTTATCTGAAATTTGATGCGGAAAATATTCTGTTTACTATCGCTCCTACTTTTCATCGATGGCTCTAGTCAAGCCATTCTTTTGTTAGGTTCCAGCTCTAAAATAGTTCACATTCCATCAAAGACATTTCATGAGGTAATACCTAAAGACCATTCCTGCCCCTTAGGTCCGGTTGCCAAATCACTTTACTTGAGATCTCAAATCAAAAGAAGAATAAGGAACAAAAGCAGTCGGCAAGGGCTCTGGATTCAGTATGAAGACCAATTTGTTAGATACGATCGATCAGAGATCCAAACTAAAAAGAGGCTTCTGCGGCAAAAGAGACCACTGAACAGTACCAT
The DNA here is from genome assembly GCA_964472815.1 of uncultured Roseivirgaceae bacterium. Classification (GTDB taxonomy): domain Bacteria; phylum Bacteroidota; class Bacteroidia; order Cytophagales; family Cyclobacteriaceae; genus Ekhidna. The sequence goes on along the minus strand of CAYYNA010000128.1, from coordinate 5,083 downwards.
CAAGAAGATTGGCAAACTTGAAAGGAGGTCAGCATATGCCAGAAACATCATTAAGACCCTTCAAAACTCGACTAACTTCTTTGTGATTAAAATATCAGAATGTGCTATTAGTTACATGGTACTACCAATCGATCAAGGTAGAAAAGGAGCATTAAACAATGATGCATATGCCTTTCAAATCATGGAATCAGACAGCACTGTTGCAGATTATGCTCTATTCGAAGCAGTCGGAAGTGGAGCTGAGATCCGATGGAATCATAGGAATAGTTTAATCTGCTTGGCGCACGAATTGGCACATGCTTATGATGCAAATTATGGTTTGCTTGACAACCGGATTTTGAATGTCAATGGCGAAACCATGATCGCAAGAGAGATTCGAGCCATTTATCATGAAAACAATATTCGAAGGGAAATGAAAAGGCCTTACCGAGAATCAGCTCAAGGCATCAGATCATGGATTGTTGACGGCAAGCCTATTACCTATGTTCTTCCAGAAGCTGCAAGAAGGTAATCAGAGATCAAATCGAAATTTCATGTACTTAATCGTTTCTCCTTTTTCCGTCCATATTTTTTCATACTTTGTGGATATTCCATGATGCTCATCTATTAAATCTGATTTATATAAATCGAATGTATAAGTGAGGTCCTTAATTTTCAGATCGCTCAAGATTTCCAGCGTGTATTCAAATAAGAAAGTGCTGTCAGTTTTGAACCTAAAGAATCCTTCTGGCTTCAATAATTGCGCGTATTTCGCCAGGTAACTCTTGTTGGATAAGCGATGCTTTTCATTTCTATCCTTCGGCTGTGGATCTGGGAACGTGAGCCAGATCTCGTCAATCTCATCGTTATCAAAGAGATTTAGAATCTCCACAATGTGACATCTGAGAAATGCCACATTGTCCAATTGGTGTTTGATGGCAAATTGACTCCCTCTCCAAACCCTGTCTCCTTTGATGTCTACACCAATGAAATTCTTATTAGGGAATTTCTCTGCCAAGGCGGTAGTGTATTCACCCCAACCACAAGCCAGTTCAACCACCAGCTCGTGATCATTTCCAAAAAAATCGTTCCAGTTTCCGCGAATGGATTGAAAGAGCTCCTTTCCTGGTTCTATTACATTTTTGCTCTCCTTATTCTGAGCAAACTTTTCTAACTTACTTACCTTCACTTAAGACTTATCAACCAGTTAAAACTTCAAAGAAATGAAAACAACAGCATTTATTCTTTCTTTTATTGTCTCCATTTGTGCATTAGCTCAAACAGATTCCGAAGTAGCAAAAACCATTGACGACCTGAGGTATGCATGGGACGAAGAGGCGATCAAACTTGAGAGCTATGAAGGGCTGGGTAATTTTTGTGGTGAATCAACATACCGGAAGAAGATTATTAATATGCTAGATGAAATACATCATTACGATACCCTACTGTATGGCATAGTCACTCGAAAGTTCAATACCACACAAGATGCTGAGGCCAAAGCCACCATAGAAGATATCGAGACACTGGAGGTGGATTATACCACCTTAGCTTTCAAAAGGTTTGTGCACAAGGAGTGCAATACCTACAATGAAATAGAAAATAATCTAGGTGCCGCCAAGGGTAAGGAGTACGAAAAAGAAGTAAAGGCGCTGGAGGAAGAGTTAATCAAGTATGTGGATGCAATCACTAAAAGAATTGACATCATTGACGAGCACGTCCATCATTTAGACATTGGGGACTAAAGTCCGTCGATTTCTGCGACCACAAAAGTGCTACCAGTAACTAAGATTAGATCTTCAGGTTTCGCTTTTTCTCTGGCTGCATTGACTGCTTCGTTTACTTCCTTATAGCATTGCCCTTCAAGTCCATTCACCACAGCCTGGATGGCTAGTTCCTCCACCGCCAAGGATCTTGGAACTTGAGATTGGGTCCAATAGATCTCGGCTTCCTTCGGAAACAGTTTTAAGATAGGCGTTAGGTCCTTGTCTTTGACGGTCCCAAAAATCAAAAAGAGTTTTCCCGGAGCATCGATTTGAGACATTATGTCATTGAAGAGAACCTGTAGACCTTCTTGATTGTGGCTTATGTCTGCAATAATCCTTGGTGCTTTAGAAACTTCTTGATAGCGCCCCTTGAAGCCAGTTAGTTCTTCCATTTTTTGAAATCCATTAGTGACAGTCTCGTCTGTAATTTTCCATCCCTCTTCCCTGAGCACGTGTGCTAGCATTCTTACCGAACCCTCATTATACTTTTTATAGTAGGGTAAAGTAGAGGTTTGGCTTCTCCTTGTTGCGTGATGATCCAGCACCAGTCTTGCGTTCAGTGAAGTAGCTTTTTCTATAAAGACAGGAAATGTCTCTTGATGATATTCGCCGATAACCACAGGGACATCTTGCTTAATGATTCCTGCTTTTTCACCTGCAATCTTTTCCAAAGTATCTCCTAGCATGTCCATGTGGTCATAGCCAATATTGGTGATCAGACAGGCCTCCGGAGCAATAACATTTGTACTATCCAGCCGACCTCCAAGACCTGTTTCGATCACCGCTATATCTACTTCCTGTTGAGCGAAGTAGTAAAAGGCCATAGCAACAGTGATCTCGAAAAAGGAGGGCTCAATTTGTTCAATTTGTTCTTTTACTTGCTTAGTAAATGAAATGACATCTTCCTCACCTATTTCCTCTTCATTAATCTTTATTCTTTCCGTAAATCTCTTTAAGTGAGGTGAGGTATAGAGTCCTGTTTTGTAGCCTGACTGCTGAAGAATAGCAGCAATTCCATGAGCACAAGTCCCCTTTCCATTCGTGCCGGCTATATGTACACTTTTAAATTTTGTATGAGGGTTATCCAGGCTTTCTAAGAGTGCAATCGTATTGGATAGGTCCTTTTTGTATGCAGACTTGCCTTCTCGCTGATACATGGGAAGGCGCGAAAACAAGTAATCCAGCGTTTCCTGAAACGTCATTTAGATCTAATGATGAATGTGATTGTACCGCTAGAGCGGCTAGCAGATTGATAATCACCAGTTTTACTGAATGTCAGTTTCTCCACAGCTTGTCTATACTTTCTCTCTACAGCAGGAGATACAGTAGAAATTGCGGTCTCAATTTTCACCAAATATCCGTCCTGATCTACTTCTATTTTATATACAATCTTTCCCGTTTGCTCCGAAGTGTCATCTGGTCGTGGTTCAAAATCCCAGATCCATCCAGCGAGAGAAAGACTCGCCCCTTCACTTGAGCCAGTATTCGGACCTTCACTCCCATATAGTGCTCGCTCGTCTATTTCTTCCGTATCCGCCTCTCCATCAGTTTCTTCATTCTTTTCTCCTTCGGTGCTAGAGGAAGGATTAGGCATCAAAGCTCGTTCATCTACCTGCTCTTCTTCTGGAACTTCTTCCACGATTTCCTCCGATGGCACTTCCTCTACAGGATCTTCAATGATGGGCACATCTTCCACTTCTTGCACTGGCTCAGCTTCTGCTTCATTGGAGGGAGTAACCTCCTCCAATTCGGGCTCAGCTTGTTCTTCGACAGCCTCTTCTATCTGTTCTTCCACCACTTCTTCAGGAGGGGTTTCTTCTTGAATCGGGGCGGCCTGTGAACTTGCAGAGGAAGCGCCTGCTGAAGAGGTAATACCAAGCTCAATTCCGTATTCCGGGATTGGTGGAAATGGTTCTCGCCAGGCAATGAGGAAATAGAATAGAATCAAAAGGACTAGTTGGGTAGCCAAAGAAGTAAGCCAGCCTATTCGCTTATTTCGTTCCTCTTTTTGTTCCCTTGTGTCCATTATTCTGGCTTAGTGGCTATTGAGACTTTGGCCTTCAAAGAGGTAGCAATGCCAGCTACCTCCACCAGTCTTTCTACAGGAACTGTGGCATCACAGTGTAATACAACAATTCCGTCTTTGCCTGCAAGGTTGCTTCTTAGCGTAGACTCCAAAGAGGATCTGCTCACTTTTTGGCTGTTTACAAAGTAGTTCAAGTTCTTAGTGATCGTCACACTAACCTTCTGTAAGACTATTTCGGAAGACTTGGAGGATGGTAAATTAACGGGCAGTCCTGATGGAGTGATAAAGGAAGCCGTTAGCATAAAGAAGATCAACAACAGGAATATAATGTCCGTCATTGAGGACATACTAAAGCTTGCGCTGACCTTATGCTTTGATTTGAGGTCCATTACTTCTTAGGCTCTTGCAATAGGTCAATAAAATCGATCACGTTAGATTCCATGGTGTGGATTACCTTACCAACCTTAGAAACTAAGTAGTTGTAGCCCAGATACGCAAGGATGCCAACGAAAAGACCAGCAGCGGTCGTGATCATTGCCTCATAGATACCAGCAGAGAGCAGCTTTGGACTCACCGCTCCCTCCTCTTGCGCAATGGCGATAAATGCCTGGATCATTCCGGTGACGGTCCCCAAGAAACCGATCATCGGTGCAGCTCCAGATATTGTGGCTAACAAATTGAGATTCTTCTCCAGCCGATAGATTTCAAGCTTACCTACATTTTCAATCCCAACTTCAATGTTCTTGAGAGGATTTCCAATCTTGCTAACGCCTTTTTCAATCATTCGAGCAACAGGCGTGTCTGTCTTGTTGCAGAGCATAAGTGCACCGTTGATATCACCAGAAATAACGAGCGATCTAATTTGTTCCTTAAATGAGTTGGGAGTTTTTGCTGCTCCTCCTAGTGTTCTGGTTCTCTCCACAAAAATGTAAATGGCAACAATCCAAAGGAGAAGAATCGGGACCATCATGTACCCACCATTCATCAATAATTCCAGAACAGACATGGAATCCTGCTGTTCCAAACCCTCTACGAGAGGGTCTTGCATTACACTAAAAAGCATATTGTTTTTACCTTGAGTTTTTCAAAACGACACCAACCGTTCTGAACATACGAACGTAGTTTATCTGGAATTAGTACGGTTTATCTAATATTTCAGGATCCAGATATCCTGCCCATATTCAGATTTGTAATTTCCAACCTCATTTTGGGCTTGACCTAAAGAGGCATATCCTTTGATTGCTACCCTGGTCGTAATTGCATTTCCAAAAGGAGGAATAATTGTGGGACTCTCGCCTCTGCTAGCCAACTTCTG
>CAYYNA010000127.1:2833-10574 GCA_964472815.1 uncultured Roseivirgaceae bacterium | reverse complement strand
ATGGCATCTAAATATGATCTAATTGTTATCGGGAGTGGTCCTGGTGGATATGTTGCAGCAATCAGAGCTTCGCAATTAGGAATGAAAGTAGGAGTGGTCGAAAAAGCAGAGCTAGGAGGCGTGTGTTTGAATTGGGGATGTATACCGACAAAAGCGCTATTGAAAAGTGCCCAGGTTTTTGATTACATCAATCACTCTCAGGATTACGGGATCAAGGTTAAGGATGCTTCGGTAGATTTTGATGGAATGGTGAAGCGCTCAAGAGATGTTGCTGGAGGTATGAGCAAGGGCATTCAATTTCTATTCAAGAAAAACAAAATAGATCATATTGCCGGGCATGGAACTTTGAAGAAAGGCAAGATAGTAGAAGTGAAAGCTGAGGACGGAAAGGTTACCACGTACGATGCGAATCATGTCATCTTAGCTACTGGTGGCAGAGCCAGAGAGCTTCCTAATTTGCCAATCGACGGTAAGAAAGTGATAGAGTATCGGAAGGCTATGGTGCTAGAAAAGCAGCCTAAGAAAATGATCGTAGTTGGCTCAGGTGCAATTGGCGTTGAGTTTGCTTACTTCTACAATTCCATTGGTACGGAAGTGACCATTGTTGAATTTATGGATCGTATCGTGCCGGTTGAAGACGAGGAGGTCAGCAAGCAGCTTGAACGAACCTACAAAAAAGCTGGAATGAAGATCATGACCAGTTCAGAAGTGACTAAAGTTGATACTAAGGGTGCAGGATGTAAAGTGACCGTGAAAACCAAGAAAGGAGAAGAGCAGCTTGAATGTGATGTAGTCCTCTCTGCGGTAGGTGTGGCAACAAACCTTGAAAACCTTGGGCTTGAAGAGGTAGGAGTAAAGCATGAGAAAGGAAAGATCCTTGTTGATGACTACTATAAAACAAACATCGATGGAGTTTATGCGATCGGTGATATTGTGCATGGGCCAGCGTTAGCGCACGTTGCTTCAGCCGAGGGAATTATTTGTGTAGAGAAGATCAAAGGAATGCACATAGAGCCCTTGAACTACAATAACATCCCTGGTTGTACTTATTGCTCTCCTGAGATTGCTTCTGTAGGATATACCGAGAAGGCAGCTAAAGAAGCAGGATACGATGTGAAGGTAGGCAAGTTTCCTTTCTCTGCGTCTGGAAAAGCCAAAGCAGCAGGAGCTTCAGATGGTTTTGTGAAGCTGATATTTGATGCAAAATATGGTGAGTGGCTAGGCGCACACATGATTGGTGCAAATGTGACCGAAATGATCGCGGAAGCAGTGACGGCTAGAAAACTAGAGACGACAGGGCATGAGATCATCAAGGCTGTTCACCCTCATCCAACAATGAGTGAGGCAGTGATGGAAGCTGCAGCTGCAGCATATGATGAAGTCATTCACTTGTAGGATTTTATAGGGATGAAAGATTTAAGCCTCATCATTGATGAGGCTTTTTTTATAGTTGATTTTCTAGAATCCTACTGATTTGAGCAGTCTCCACTAGAAATCCATCGTGTCCATAGTTGCTGCTTACGCTGAAAAAAGCACTGTCACGAATACTTTTTGCAAGCAGTTCTTGTTCATGAAGAGGAAACAAAATGTCAGAGTCAATTCCTATTACAATGGCTTTCGCCTGAATTTGCTGCAAGGCAATTTCAACTTCCACGTCTTTTCCAATGTTGTGACTATCCATGGCTTTCGAGAGTGTGTAGTAGCTAAATGGGGAAAATCTCTTTGAAAGTTTTTGCCCTTGGTATTGTTGATAAGACGATGCAGAATACTTGTCTATTCTAGCATCAGTGTCACTCTGGGTGTTTTCATAAGTGGCATAGTGGCGGTAAGAAAGCATGGCAATCGCCCTTGCGGTCTCAATGCCTTTCTCAGGATCTAGTTCAATGGCCATGCGTTGAGTTTCGTTGAAAGCGATTCCCCATGGTGAATGTTTTGCATTGGTCGCAATGGGTATGATGATTTCAAATAGCTCAGGATCCTGAACTGCCCATTGTAGCAATTGCTGCCCCCCCATGGATCCACCAATACCTATGTGAACCTTTGGTATTCCAAGGTGCTCTTTCAGTTGTTTGAAAGCTCTTACTTGATCCCTGATTGTAATCAGAGGGAATTCGAAATCTACTGGTTCTGTACTACCGTAGCAAGATCCAATCATATTGGCACATATGATGAAGTATTTTGAAGGGTCAAAAAATCGACCTTCACCAAAGAGGCCTGACCACCATTCTACTGGTTCACTGTTTCCCGTAAGGGCATGGAATACCCAGACAACATTGGACTTCTCTTCATTTAAGCTTCCAATAGTTGTATAGCGAATAGTTAAATTCTGGAGGGTTCCGCCACCCTCCAGAACAAAAGCTTCATCATGTTGGTATTTGAACGAACTAGACGTTTGCTTCGGCATAAACTGTATCAAAAGCTTGCTCAAAATCTGATTTGATATCATCAATATGTTCAATTCCAACAGATACCCTCAATAAGTTTGGAAGAACCCCGGAGGCTTTTTGCTCCTCCTCCGTAAGCTGTTGATGTGTGGTTGCTGATGGTTGTATAATGAGTGTCTTAGCGTCTCCTACATTCGCCAGATGACTCACTAATTTTAAGCTATCGACGAATTGAGTAGTTTGCTCTTTTTCTCCTTTTAGGACGAATGACAAAACTCCTCCAAAACCACTTCTAAGGTACTTGTTTGCCTTTGCATGGTAAGGGCTTGACTCTAGGCCGGGGTAGTTCACCTTTTCCACTAGCGGGCTAGCCTCTAACCATTCTGCAAGAGACAAGGCATTTTCCACGGTTCTTTGCACTCGAAGCGAAAGCGTTTCAAGCCCTTGAAGCAATAAGAATGAATTGAAAGGACTAAGCGCAGGCCCAAAATCTCTAAGTCCTTCTACTCTTGCCCTTATTGCGAATGCAATGTTTGGCAGACCCAAAGGATTTCCTTCTCCAAATACCTCCCAAAATTTCAATCCATGGTACCCCTCTGATGGCTCTGTAAACTGCGGATATTTACCATTGCCCCAATTGTAATTTCCACTGTCTACAATCACGCCACCAATGGAGGTGCCATGCCCGCCGATCCACTTAGTGGCAGAAGCAGTGACCACAGCTGCTCCATGCTCTATTGGACGAAACAGGTATCCTGCTGCTCCGAAAGTATTATCTACGACTAATGGTATGTCGTGATCTTTTGCCACTTCGGCAATCGCATCAAAATCCGGAATATTGAACTCGGGGTTGCCTATCGTTTCAAGGTAAATTGCCTTGGTGTTTTCATCAATCAACCTTTCAAAATCGGACGCCTTATCTGATTTGGCGAACCGAGTTTCAATACCCAATCGCTTGAATGCTACTTTAAACTGATTGTAGGTTCCGCCATATAAAAATGAGGTGGAAATAAAATTATCACCGGCTTCAAGGATGTTGTTTAGTGCAATGAACTGAGCTGCTTGCCCAGATCCAACTGAGAGTGCGGCCACTCCTCCTTCCAAGGCGGCAATCCTTTTTTCAAAAACATCATTTGTCGGATTCATGATTCTGGTATATATGTTACCAAAGTCTTTAAGCGCAAAAAGATTTGCACCGTGTTCTGAATCCTTGAAAGTAAATGAAGTGGTCTGATAGATGGGAACAGCTCTCGATCTAGTAGTCTCATCAATCTCCTGCCCTGCATGTAGTTGTAGTGTCTCGTATTTTAATTCTTGTGACATGATTTCTAGTATTTATTAAGTGAACATTTTGTAGAACTGGATTTTCCACAAATCATATGGTATCTGACTTGTGGAAGGATTTTTCCCGGGCCAAAAAAGTCCCTTAGATGATCGCAAACCCCAATGGATCAAATATGAATTAATTCTAGCTGCAGCAGCTACGCCTAAACTTTGTATTCAATTGGCTAACTGATATCAATTGAATGCAGACATTTTTGTCTGGATAGGGAGCGCGTAAAAGTCTTCGTTTTTCCATGTTATCAATTTATTTATCAGGAATTAGCACCTTCCTTTTTGAGGGGGTTGCTAGTGCTTCGCAGAGCCTGTCTCTCAGCACTTCTTAATAAATCGATCAGTGTCGATTTGAGAATACAAACGTAGAACGTGTAATTGAGTTAACCCAATAAAAGAAATAAAAAATTAAATATTCCCTACTAACTGGCTGACAAAGAATGAAATAAGCCGATGATAACTATACCCGATGTGATCTTAGCCATTAATGAATGAAAATGATATTTATCTTGGGCTAGTTAAACGAGTGAAGTATGGCCAAGACAATCATTGTTTCGAATAGACTACCGATAAAGATCAAGAAGGAAAGCAATCAGCTGGTGTATATGCCCAGCGAAGGTGGACTTGCAACGGGTCTTGGATCCATTTACAAAGAAGGGAATAATATCTGGGTTGGATGGCCAGGTTTAGCTGTAAATAAGACGAAAGAAAAGGACGAGATCAAAGAAAGACTGAAGGACGAAAATATGCGCCCTGTCTTCCTGAATTCTCAAGAGATCGAGGATTTTTATGAAGGGTTCAGTAATGAAACTTTATGGCCAAATTTTCATTACTTCAACCAGTACACAGTGTATGACGAAAACCTTTGGAAAGCGTATCAAAAAGTAAACAAGAAATTTGCCTTAGCTATTGAGAGTGAATTGGAAGATGGCGATACACTTTGGATACATGATTATCAGCTACTACTCTTACCACAGATGATCCGAGACATTCGTGAGAACATTAGCATTGGTTTCTTCCTTCACATACCTTTCCCTTCCTATGAGTCTTTCCGACTACTCCCTTGGAGACGAGAGCTACTGAATGGTATGATGGGAGCTGATTTTCTTGGGTTTCACACCTATGATGACATGAGACACTTCTTGTCGAGTGTCAACCGACTGGCTGGAATCGGGAATACCAATGGACAAATCCACGTAGGTAGTCGACCAGTGTTGGCGGATGCGCTTCCCATGGGAATCGATTACGATAAATATGCCTCCGCTGCTTCCCTGCCAGATACGCTAGACCGGGAGGTACGATACAGAACATCGCTAGGAGATGTAAAGCTTATTTTGACCATCGATCGACTAGATTATTCGAAAGGAATTCCGCAAAGGCTTAAAGCTTTTGAATGCTTTTTGAATGAGAATCCAAGTTTTCTGGAGAAAGTGTCGTTACTGATGGTTGTGGTTCCGTCCAGAGATAATGTGCCTAAGTATGCTCAACTAAAGGAAGAGATTGATTTATTGGTCGGTCGAATCAATGGGCGCTTTGGACGCCTCAACTGGACACCTATTCACTATTTTTATCGAAGCTTCCCACTCAATGCGCTGAGTGCCTTCTATCGTATGGCGCATGTGGCGTTAGTCACGCCGATGAGAGACGGAATGAACCTTGTGTGCAAGGAATACATCGCTAGCAAACTGGATCAGAAAGGCGTGCTGATTCTCAGCGAAATGGCTGGCGCATCAAAAGAACTTTCGGATGCCATTCTTATTAATCCCAATGACATTCGTCAAATGGTAGATGCACTTAAAGAGGCATTGACCATGCCGGAAGCAGAGCAAAAAAGGAGAATGAAGATCATGCAAGATTCCACTAAGCGGTACAACATACATGCATGGGTCAGTCTTTTTATGGAGCGTTTGTCTTTCATCAAAAAAGAGCAGGAGAATTTAAGAACTAAGCCATTTGATGCAAAAATTGCGGACAATTTGAAGTCTAGCTATGATGCAGCTAAGCGACGAATTATTTTTCTTGATTACGATGGCACACTGGTTGGTTTTCATACGAACCCAGATCATTCCAAACCTGATAAGGAACTGAAGAGTCTACTAGCATTACTTACCTCGGATCCGAAGAATAATATCACAGTAATCAGCGGAAGAGGAAGAGAAAAGCTCGCTGATTGGTTGAAGGACTATCCTTTGGACATCATTGCAGAACACGGAGTTTGGCACAAAAAGCAGGGAAAGGAGTGGGCGCAATTCCAGGAAATGGATACAAGCTGGATGGATGAGTTTCTTGGTGTTTTGGAGATGTATGTAGATCGTACACCAGGATCCTTTGTAGAAAAGAAAGACTATTCGCTGGTCTGGCACTACCGCAAAGTTGAGACGGGTTTAGGAGAGGTGCGGACCAGAGAGCTGACCAGCCATCTTAAATACATCTCCTCAGAGAAAGACATCCAAATCATGGAGGGCAATAAAGTGATAGAAATCAAAAACTCCCATGTAAGTAAGGGATATGCAGCTAGTGAGTGGCTTAAGTTAGGTAAATACGATTTCTACATGGCGTGCGGAGATGACCGAACAGACGAAGACACCTTCAAGGTGATGCCTGATGGAGCATTTACCATCAAAGTTGGGTCTTCCTCCTCCTCAGCAAATTACCGTGTAGAGGATTATCAGGACATCAGGAAACTGCTAAAATCGATTGTCAATTAAGAAATCTGGTTGATCGAGTTTTCTCGAGATTCTACTAGCAGCGTTAAGCAATCCAACGTGGCTGTAAGCCTGTGGGAAATTTCCCCACATACTTCCATCCTCTGCTTTGACATCCTCACTTAGTAGCCCAAGATGATTGCTGTAAGAAACTAGGTTTTCAAAATAACTCATCGCATCATCAATTCTACCGACACATGCTAGCGCCTCTACATACCAGAATGCACAAATGAGGAAGGTAGTTTCTGGTTCTCCAAAATCATCCGTGTGTTTGTAGCGATAGAATAAACCTTTACCGGCATGTAGTTCGTTCTCAAGAGCTTTTAAGTGGTCTGTAGCTTTTTTTGAATCGTGCGGGAGGTAATTCATCATGATTAGCTGCAACGTACTTGCGTCCATGCGATCTACGCCAATAGCCTGTGCATATCCTTTCTTAGATTTCACGTACGTTTTTTCGATCATATCTTCAGACCGCTTCTTCAGCTTGATGGCCAGCTCACCAATCTTTTCATTTTTAAGCACCTTCGCCATCTTAATAGCGGCACAGCTTCCTGCCCAATGAAACAGATAGGTATAACCATGATGTTGCGCTAGGTTTCTAAACTCCCATAGACCAGCATCTTTCTCATCAAAGGTCTTTTCAATCATTTTTAGTGTTTTGAAGATGAGCGCTGAAGCGTCAAATCGTTCACTAAAGATGATCCTCATGTCATTGTAAAGAGGGAGAAGTGAAATCAATACCTGACCGTAAACATCATTTTGAATATGGGTATAGGCGTCATTTCCAACTCGCACCGGAGTATTGCCAAGATACCCACTGAGCGGCATTTCATTTTCTACTAGCGCTTTTTTCCCAGCGATACTGTAAAGAGGTTGATACCTATCCTCTTCTTCGATAGTGGTGTTCAGTATGTAATGAAAGTACTTTTCAAGCTCATCAAAGTGGGCAATGTTGTTAAACGCATTCAACGTATAGAATGTATCTCGCATCCAGCAATAGCGATAATCCCAATTCCGAGTGCTTCCTGGGCTTTCCGGTAAACTAGTAGTTGTAGCAGCTACAATCGCGCCCGTATCTTCATACTGATGGATCTTTAGGATCAATGCGGATCTTATCCCTTCGCGCTGAAAGAAATTGCCGATACTGGCTGATTTAACCCAGTGGTGCCAATAGGCAGAAGTTTTTGTTAAGAAATTTTCGCTTGTCTCTTGCAATGCAGACTCTAGTGGAGGCCCCCAAGTAAGGGCAAGGTATTTGGTTTCATTCAGGACAAAACTCTCTTCATTTAGTAAGTAGGTCAGTGAAATATTAGAGGT
>CAYYNA010000127.1:0-2733 GCA_964472815.1 uncultured Roseivirgaceae bacterium | reverse complement strand
GATTTTATTTCTGTAACTAAGATGTTGGTATTCTCTAAATACGACTGAGATGAGTATTTAATTCCATCTAGAGGATTGATGGAAAACTCCCCACCTTTTTCCTTGTCTAAGAGTCCTCCGAAGATGAAGCTACTGTCAAATCTAGGCCAACACATCCAAGAAATATTGGTATCCATTCCTATGTGGGCGGTGTAAGCGCAGTTGCCAATGACTCCATAGTCGTACGAATGTCTTTTGTTCATCTCGGTATTTTTAAAGTTTGTGAATCTACAACAGGAAGCACCTTTTTTTAAAATTTATTTGGTTTATTGAAGAATAATTTTAAATCTTTGTCATGAATCGATAGAATTTTGAATTCAGGAATAGTCATAGTACCCCAAAACATAAGGCCAAACCCGGCCAGGCTCAGGCCTATACTATAATTCCATGTCACCCACGTGGTGACGCTACTCCACATTCATATTTTCAAAATTTTTTAATCTAAGCCATGTCTAAGGTAATTGTTCAAGCAGCCACTGCTGAACAGACATTTTTTTCGGAAGAAATAAGCAAGCTGATCGAAGTGAGCGCACTACAGCGCGGAACAGGTATAGCAAAAAGGACTCCAGAGTACATCGCAAGAAAAATTCGGGAAGGCAAGGCAATCATTGCTTTGGTCGGCGGAGAACTTGCAGGTTTCTGTTATATCGAATCCTGGGGGGATAAGACCTATGTTGCCAATTCGGGTCTTGTCATCAAACATGAATTTAGAGGGAAGGGTATAGCCAAGAAGGTGAAGAATAAAGCTTTTGAGCACTCTCAAAAGCTATTTCCAAAAGCGAAGCTGTTTGGTCTCACTACCTCGCTACCGGTTATGAAGATCAACTCGGAACTCGGATATATACCAGTGACTTATGGGGAGCTGACTAAAGACGAAGAGTTTTGGAATGGATGTAAAAGCTGTGTGAATTACGAGATTCTACAAAGTAAGAACAAAACAAATTGCATGTGTACGGCCATGATTTTTGATCCCGTAGAAAAGGAAAAGAAGCGATGGAATTTTATGAAAAAATCAAAACTGTATGAGCGCTTCATGCGGATCAAGAAAAAGCAGATGACTCTAAAACAACTATTTATATGAAAAAGGTAGTACTAGCATTTAGCGGCGGGCTCGACACATCCTATTGTGCGACCTATCTGGCTAACGAACTTGGATATGAGGTTTATGCAGCAACGGTAAATACCGGAGGGTTCGACGGTGAAGAGGCTGATACGTTGAAAAAGAAAGCACTTTCTCTTGGTGTGAAGGAATACCTGTTTCTAGATGAGACGCAGGCCTTTTACGAAAATGGGGTCAAGTACTTACTTTTTGGAAATGTACTAAAGAACAATACGTACCCTCTTTCTGTAAGTGCAGAGCGTGTATTTCAGGCGGTTGCCATTGCCAACTATGCAAAGAAGATAGGTGCGGACGCCATTGCTCATGGTAGCACGGGAGCCGGTAATGATCAAATCCGCTTTGATTTGGTATTCCAGACGATTTGTCCCGAAGCAGAAATAATCACGCCAATCAGAGACAAACAGCTATCAAGAGAAGAGGAAATCCAATACTTGCAATCACAAGGTGTTGAAGGCGATTGGGAGAAAGCAAAGTACTCGATTAACCAAGGTCTTTGGGGCACATCAGTAGGTGGTAAAGAAACTTTGACTTCAGATCAGTTTTTGCCGGAATCTGCCTTTCCGAGTCAATTGGAAAAAGAGGGATCTGAACAGATCACCATCGAGTTTGAAGAAGGAGAGCCGGTAGCACTTAATGGAGAAAAGGCAAATCCTGTTTCCGTGATACAAAGATTGGAAGTGATTGCATCTTCTTATGCCATAGGGAGAGACATCCACGTTGGTGATACGATCATTGGTATCAAAGGGAGAGTGGGTTTTGAAGCCGCTGCTGCATTGATTCTAATCAAGGCGCATCACTCACTAGAGAAACATGTACTTTCTAAGAGCCAGCTTCGAATGAAAGATCAGGTTGCAGCATCCTACGGAGATTTGATGCATGAAGGGCAATTTTTGGATCCTGTGATGAGAGATATGGAAGCCTTGCTGACATCCTCCCAAAAGCAAGTGTCAGGAAAGGTGATGGTTCATTTGGCTCCATACAGATTTTACATTGAAGGGATATCCTCTCCCAATGATCTGATGCAATCTTCATTTGGGCAGTATGGAGAAATGAATAAAGCTTGGACCGCAGATGATGCAAAAGGCTTTGTGAAGATCCTTTCGAATCAAGGGAAATTGTTAAATGCTGTAAAGAATGATTAAGGCTGGGATAATTGGTGCTGCAGGCTATACTGCTGGTGAATTGCTTCGAATTTTGCTAAATCATCCGGATGTTGAGGTGATCTATGCTCAGAGTGAAAGCCAGGCAGGTAAAAGGGTTTCTGAAGTTCACAAAGATTTGGTTGGAGAAACGGATTTGCTTTTTGATGGTGGATTTGAATTTCAGGAAGTAGATGTTGTCTTTTTGTGCAAAGGGCATGGGGAGTCGATTAAGGTCTTAGAAAAATACCCAGACCTTTTGCAGAAGAAAGTCATTGATCTAAGCCAGGATTTTCGTTTAGAAGGAAATCATGACTTTATCTACGGACTTCCGGAGCTTAATCGAGACAAAATCCAGTCGGCTGTTCACATAGCTAACCCTGGTTGTTTTGCTACTTCCATTCAACTAGCACTATTGCCTGCATTCAAAGAAAA
>CAYYNA010000126.1:0-10593 GCA_964472815.1 uncultured Roseivirgaceae bacterium | reverse complement strand
TAGCTGTGTTGATGAAGCCTGGCAGTATGTTATTTACGGTGATTCCGAAACTACCCAACTCTGTGGCTAGTGTCCTGGCCCAAGATGCCATGGCTCCTCGAACCGTGTTGCTAACTCCCAAATTTGGGATCGGTACTTTTACTGAGGTAGAAATGATGTTTACAATTCTACCATAATTGGAAGATTTCATTCCTTCTAGGAGCATCTGGACAAGCGTATGACTGACATGTAAGTGTCGTGCAAGGGCAGTATCAAACTGATCAAGACTTGCTGAAGAAAGTGGTCCTGGCGATGGTCCACCGGTATTATTCACCAAAATCTGATAGTCGCCAGAACTGAGGCCCTTAGTAACTGCTTTTTTTACCTCCTCTAAATTGTCAAAGTCTGCGACAATGCAATCATGTCCTGATCCCTTCAGTCCAGCCAGCACTTCGTTTAGCTTAGCCTCATCTCTGGCAAAAAGTGTGATCTGTGCACCGCAGCTTGCCAGTTCTTCAGCTATAGCTTTCCCCATACCTTGGGTACTTCCACATACAAGGGCTCTTTTTCCTATAAGATTTAAGTCCATGATTTTTTGCTAACTTTTTGTCAAAAATAAATCATCTGTTGTATGGCTATCAAAAGACCTTTCAACCTTAAAAAGTGGATCGAAGAAAATAGAGAGATACTAAAACCGCCGGTGGGAAACAAGAATCTTTACGCTGATGCTGGTGATTACATAGTAATGATCGTAGGTGGACCCAATGCTCGAAAAGATTACCATTATAATGAAACTGAAGAATTATTTTATCAGCTGGAAGGAGACATTGAAGTGACTATTCAAGAAGAAGGTAAGGCAGTGAAGGTCCCGATCAAGGAGGGAGATATGTATTTGCACCCCGGAAAAATTCCTCATTCCCCAGCCAGACCTGCTAATTCAGTGGGATTAGTCATTGAAAGAAAAAGAGAGCCTCAGCACAGAGATGGATTGATGTGGTTTTGTGATAACTGTAACCACAAATTGCATGATACCTATTTCCACTTAACCAATATTGAGAAAGATTTTTTGCCAAGATTCAGGGAGTTTTTTAATTCCGAAGAGTTAAGAACTTGTGATAATTGCGGTCACGTTATGGAAACTGATCCAAGGTTCACGGATTAGCATCATAAGAAACCCAAACAGCAACAATAACTCACTTTAAGATTGAAAGATTACCTCGTAGAAAAAGTCAAAGAACGTGATGCAGCAGACCGGCTGTCTTCTTTTAGGAGTCAGTTTCACTTTCCAATGAAAAATGGAAAGGAGTGTATTTATCTGTGTGGAAACTCTTTAGGACTGCAGCCAAGAACAACGCAACCGTTCCTGGACCAAGAGCTTAAAAATTGGCAGGAAAGGGGTGTAGAAGGACATTTTACGGGAGATAAGCCGTGGGTTTCCTATCACACTTATTCAAAGGAGGTGCTTTCCGAATTAGTTGGGGCTTCTACAGAGGAGGTTGTGGCAATGAACAATCTCACCACGAACCTTCACCTTGCCATGATGAGCTTCTATCTGCCTGAAGGTAAGCGAAATAAAATCTTGATCGAGAGAGGTGCTTTTCCGTCAGACTTCTACGCAGTACATTCTCAAATAGTCAATAAAGGTCTTGATCCAGAAGAGTGCCTTATTGAGCTGCAACCGTCTGATACTTCCGATTACTTGTCAACGGAAAAGATACTTGATAAAATAACGGAGCTCGGAGAAGAACTCGCACTTGTCATGTTTCCTGGCGTCCAATATTACACTGGACAGTTCTTTGATATTCCAGCCATTACAAAAGCTGCCCATGAGGTAGGTGCTAAGGCTGGTTTTGACTTGGCGCACGCCGTGGGGAACTTACCAATGAATTTACATGATGATCAGGTGGATTTTGCCGTGTGGTGTTCCTACAAATATCTCAACTCCGGACCGGGAGCCGTTGCAGGCTTGTTCATTCATCAGGATCACGGAAAAAACAAGTCTTTACAAAGGCTGTCTGGTTGGTGGGGCCATGACTCTGAGGGACGTTTCAAGATGGATAATGAAATAAATCCCATTCCTTCCGTTGACGGGTGGCAGCTAAGCAATAGTAACGTTCTGTCGCATGCTGCTCTTTTAGCCTCGCTTGAAGTCTTTCGAGAAGCAGGTATCAAAAACTTACGGAGAAAAAGCATCGAGCTTACTTCGTTCTTAGAGGAGCTGATCGCTTCATCGGAAGTTTTGAAGCATAGCGTCAAATTGATTTCTCCTTCAAGTCCTGAAGAAAGGGGTTGTCAGTTGTCCGTTTATCTGGTCAATCACGGAAAGTCTGTTTTTGATTTCATCCTTTCGCAAGGAGTAATTCTGGACTGGAGAGAGCCAAACGTTATACGGGTTGCTCCAGTTCCACTTTATAACTCTTTCGAAGACGTTGCACGATTTGTCACCATTCTTGAAGATGCCATACATGAAGGATAACATCAGTATTGTTGGCGCTGGGTTAGTGGGCTCTTTGCTCGGTTTGATGATGAGACAAAGAGGGTTTGATGTGCAGCTCTACGAAAAGAGAAAAGACCCACGCAAAGCAGACGTGGTAGGAGGAAGGTCCATCAATCTGGCATTAAGCCGGAGAGGGATTTTACCACTTCAGGCTGCCAATGTCTATGACAAGATCTCTCCATTTTTGATCCCAATGAAGGGTAGGATGATGCACGACGAGCAGGGAGAACTGACTTTTCAACCCTATGGAAGAGAGAATGAGTTTATTAACTCTGTTTCAAGAGCTCAACTAAATGAGCTACTCATTGAATCTGCGGAGGAAGCAGGTGTTGAGGTTCATTTCGATCAAAAGTGCGAGTATATTGATTTTGATTCTACTCGCCTGGATTTCGAAGGGAGTCACCAGGTCAGTTCCGATTTGATTATTGGAACAGATGGTGCTTTTTCAGCAGTGCGTAGGCAGATGCAATCCATGGACCGATTCAATTTTTCGCAACACTACATAGAGCACGGATATAAGGAATTAACAATCGAACCGATTGAGGGAGATTTTGCCCTGGAACCAAATTACCTGCACATTTGGCCTAGAGGAAACTTCATGCTCATTGCACTACCTAATCACGACAAGACCTTTACCTGTACACTTTTCTTCCCATTTGAAGGACAACCTTCCTTCTCTACATTAAGTGAAGATCAAGCAATACTTTCGTTTTTTGAACAGTACTTCTCTGATGTGCTGGATTTGATTCCGGATCTGGTTTCTCAGTTTAAGTTGAATCCCACCTCTTCCTTGGTGACCACAAAGTGTTTCCCCTGGAATAGGAATAAGACGATCTTATTAGGAGATGCTGCCCATGCAATAGTTCCCTTTTACGGGCAGGGAATGAATTCTGGGTTTGAAGATGTACGATTATTTGTGGAGCTAGCTGAGGAGAAGGACTTTCAATGGGAATCAATCTTGCCTATGTACTCCAATTTTAGAAAGAAGGATGCTGATGCTATCTCGGAACTGGCACTCCATAACTTTCTTGAAATGCGAGATCATGTTGCCAACCCCGATTTTCTGGCAAGAAAGAAATTGGAGGCAAAAATTCAGGAAGCACACCCAAAAGACTGGATACCTCTTTATAGCATGGTCACATTCTCTGATTTGCCTTACTCTGAAGCACTGAGATTGGGCAAAATTCAGAAAAGCATCCTAGATGAGTATTTGAAGGAAGATCTAGAGGGAATTGATTTCAGCGAGATAATTCAGAAATTCAATACTCTAAAGAAAGCCGGCTAGCCAACCGATCAATGGTCCGCTGCTCTTCGTGAGATATCCCATCAGCAGCATTGGCGAATAGGTACATTGCTTCGTAGACAAACTCCTTTTCGTCCGTGTTGTCCTCTAGATAATTTGTGAGTGTGTTGATAAATTTTTTTTCCCAGCGATCAATATTTTCTAATAGGTATTTGAATTCCGTGCGAAAAAGTACTTCAATTTCCTCTGCCTTGGTATTTGGCTGCTGATCAATGTACAGTAGAGCCAGTCCCTTAGAAATATTCAGTACACCATCCCATTCTGCTTGGTCTAGCTTACCATCACTCATACATACCAGCAGGGAAGGATAGATCTTTAGGAGGTATGTAAATTGATCTAGCGAAATTTCCGATTTTCGAATCTTTAGATATTCTTGAAGGAGTGTTTCGTGCTGACTCATTAATTCAGGAAATTAAAACCTTGAATAAAGATAGGACTATCATTATTTGGCACCTAATTATTTCTTACGTTGAAGGAACTTCATTAGCCGCTCCTTTTAGGATTTCCTTATAGTTTTCGTAGATATCTAGGATAAGGCTAACATATTGCACAGGTTCTGTACCTCTGCAGTAGCCATGCTTTACCACAGGGTCTGAATAGTATTTTCTGTAGGATTTCTTCAAAACATATTCCTTTACCTCATCCCACTTTTCTGGATTTCCATCGTATTTTTTAGTGAGCCGTACTGCATCCTGTAGGTGCCCCAAGCCTACATTATAGGATGCAAGAACGAATAGAAGTTGTTCTTCTGGATCATCAATGTCCTTCCATTGGTTTTGTAACCATTTTAGGTGTTCAGTACCAGCACGTATGTTCTTTTGTGGATCCATCAGGTCCGTTATTCCATATTCCTCTCCGGTTTTTGGCAGGACCTGCATTAGACCTTTAGCCCCAGCCCACGACTCAACTTTTGGATCAAACTTGGATTCTCGAAAAATCTGAGCAGCAAGCAGATACCAATCCCATCCGAGCTCATTTGCAGCACCTTGAATCAACGTATCGTAAGGAGATATGGAACCTTCGTCATTTATAGTAGAATATTTGCTTCTTGATCTTCTAAGTGCAGACTTTGAGCTCTTGAAGTACTTGTCGTAAATCACGTAGTAGTCCACCTTTTTCCTCATATCTAAGATCCACTGATTCAATTCGTTCAGAAGTATTGGGGCATTTTTTCTTACTCCCCAGGCAATTTGCGTAGGAAAACTAACTGCAGTATTGATGTCCAGGTTGGGATAATACGTTCTGTTTACTAGTGCTATATCTTCTTCTGCTACCGTGTAATCTATTTCTCCTCGCGCTACCTGCTCGATCAGCTGTTCAGTCTCCGTTTCATTATCACCAGGAACTATTTTGATATCACCACCAATTTCATCTGAGAGGTTTACTAGCCGATCATAATACGCTGAATAGGGTCTAACTACGATCTCTTTTCCAATTAACTCAACAGGATTTCGGATCATCTCCGCCTCTATTTCATGGAGCTTCATTTGTCTCCAATCTTGAGGTTTTCTCTGAATCAGCACCTGTTTTTGCAGGTTATGATAATGAGTAAACGAGATTCGTTTTTTTCTTTCTTTGGTGACCGTGAGGTTGTATGCAAGAATATCTCCCTCCCCAGTATTTAGTTTGTTAAAGGCCTCTTTTAGATTGCTCGTTAGGTTTATCCTCAATTGAATGCCTTGTTCATCACAAAATAGCTTTAGGAGCTCGTATTCATAGCCCATCGTTTTGCCGCGATAGATAAATAACCCTGTCGAGCTATTTTCCATGACGGCAATCAAATAGCCTCTTTTTTTTATCTCATCAAGATCAAATTGAGCAATGAACTCCTTTCTCTCTGAGATTTGGTTTCGCTCGTCTCTGCTAGAAGAGGAATACTTGCATGAGAATGCGATGAATAGAAGTAGAAGTACGTACTTGGTAGGCGGGTGATTCATTTCAGCCTACATATTAAGAAAAAAAATCTAAAGCGTAAGAAAAAGCTATTATGAAACGCTTACTGTGCTGCTCTCAGCTTTTTCAAGCAATTCGAAGGACGCCTTCTTAATCGCTTCTGCATCATATCCGCACTCTTTGTGGAGCACTGGTTGATCACCATGTTCGATGATACGATCTGGAATTCCCAGTCTTTTAATTCTTGAAGAATAGTTGTTGTCAGCGGCGAATTCTAAGATAGCTGATCCAAATCCCCCCATTAAGCATCCATCCTCTACTGTGATTATAGATTCATGCTTCGAGAAAACTTCATGCAGTAGTTCTTCATCCAAAGGCTTGATAAACCTGAGGTCATATACAGCTGCCTCAACACCATCAGTGGTGAGCGCCTCTGCTGCCTCAAGAGCATAATTTCCGACCGTACCGATACTCAATATTGCCAAATCACTTCCTTCTCTGATCTTCTCACCTTTTCCGACCTGAATATTCTCAAGGGGAGTTTTCCACTCTGGCATTACTCCAGCACCTCTTGGGTATCTAATGGAGAAAGGGCCTTGATATTCACTCGCAGTGAACATTAAATTCCTTAGCTCCTGCTCGTTCCTTGGAGCTGAAACAACAAGATTCGGGATGCATCTCATGTAAGAAATATCGTAAGCTCCATGATGAGTTGGACCGTCTGCTCCAGCTACTCCCGCTCTATCCATACAAAAAACTACGGGTAGATTTTGAAGACATACATCATGAATCACCTGATCGTAGGCTCTTTGCATGAAAGTGCTATACACGTTGCAAAAAGGTTTGAGTCCTTGTGTTGCTAGACCTGCAGAGAAAGTTACTGCATGTTGTTCCGCAATGCCTACGTCATATGCTCGGTCAGGCATGGCCTCCATCATAATTTTCATGGACGAACCTGATGGCATTGCCGGTGTGATGCCCACAATCTTTTCGTTTTTCTCCGCTAGCTCAACCAGCGTATTGCCAAACACATCTTGGTACTTAGGTGGTTGGGGCGTGTCGTGGACTTTTTTATTTATAGCTCCAGAGATCTTGTCAAAAGTTCCGGGTGCGTGCCATTTGGTCTGGTCTTTTTCTGCAAGAGCATACCCTTTCCCTTTTACGGTCAGCGCATGCAAAATTTTAGGACCTGGAATCTTTTTGAGGTCCTCAAGCACATCTACCAAATGATTGACATCATGCCCATCGATGGGACCGAAGTACCTAAGGTTTAAAGATTCAAAAAGATTGCTCTGCTTGAGAAATAGTGATTTTACTGAGTGCTCAACTTTTGATGCTATCTCTTGCGCATTTGGACCAAACTTGCTGATTTTACCCAAAACCTTCCAAACTTCATCCTTCAGCTTATTGTAGGTCTGGCTTGTGGTAATATCCGTTAAGTAGTCTTTCAATGCCCCCACGTTTGGGTCAATTGACATGCAGTTGTCATTCAGGATGATCAGCAGATTGGAGTTGGAGACACCTGCATGATTCATTGCCTCAAACGCCATTCCTCCCGTCATTGATCCATCTCCAATTACTGCGATATGGTGCTTGTCATGCTCTTCCTTGTGTTTGGATGCCTCTGCCATGCCGAGTGCGGCAGAGATAGAAGTAGAGGAGTGACCCACACCAAAAGTATCGTACTCGCTCTCGCTTCTTTTAGGGAAGCCAGATAAGCCTTTGTATTTCCTGTTAGTATGGAAGCTATCCCGTCTTCCAGTTAAGATCTTGTGACCATAAGCCTGATGTCCTACATCCCAGACAAGTTGGTCCTTTGGGGTATTGAAAACATAGTGAAGAGCGACCGTAAGTTCAGTGACGCCCAGGCTGGCTCCAAAATGGCCTCCGTAAACGGAAACATTGTCGATGATGAATTCCCTGAGTTCATGACAGACCTGAGCTAGTTGTCGGTCTTCCAATTGCTTCAGATCATCTGGGGAATCAATTTTACTTAGTAGAGGGCCAGCTTTTATCTCCATAATGTTAGTCGATGCTCAATCAGAAACTTGCTAATTCATGAGATTGTTTAACAAGCAGTCTTATTGATAAAGCAATTGGCAAAATTACAATGGTATTTACAATGAATTGATATAATCAATGGTCAATTAAGAACCCTCTAAAATTCCATTTAAGATTTAGCCTTGTACCTCCTATTTTTGAAGCAGATGGTAGAAGAAAAATTTGAAATAAAGCTCCCCCTCTTTGAAGGCCCTTTTGATTTGCTACTTTTTTTTATCGAACGAGACGAGCTTGATATCTACGATATACCAATTGCCACCATCACGGAGGATTTTCTGGATTACCTGGATCATTTAGAAAAGATGAACGTGGAGGTGGCAAGTGAATTTATTTTGGTAGCTGCAACCTTAATGAGAATAAAGGCGAAAATGCTTCTACCTAGGCCAGTAGTGGATGATGAGGGCAATGAAATTGATCCACGTGAAGAGCTGGTAAGGCATCTTCTTGAATACAAAAAGTACAAGTCGGTCGTAGCAACTCTTTCCAAAATGGAGGCTGATAGACTGGATCGTGAGAAAAGAGGGAACCTACGAAAGGAGATCAGACATCTCTCTGAAACCATCAATGTGGAAGCCGAAATGCAAGATCTGGATTTATATAAAATGATGAAGGTCTTTCAGAAGGTGCTCAAGAGGTATGAATTTGAGCAAAATAAGCCGATTCATCGGGTAGTGCAGTACCCGTATTCGATCGATAAGCAGAAAGCCAACTTAATGGAGAGACTAGTTTATGGTAAACGAGTATCGTTCACTGAAATGATTGAAGAAAAGCCGGAGAAAATTTTGGTGATTTTCAATTTCTTATCCATCCTGGAATTGTTGCAGTTGAAGCAGATTGTTATTCAGTTGGGAGAGGGCTTCAACAATTTTTGGATAGAAAGAAGAGATGAAAGTAAAACACCAGCCTAAGCTCGAAGAACCTAGGCTTGGTTTTGATATTTAGAATCTCTCTGTTCGTGAGAAATAGAAGTTAGCTTCAATAGCTGCATTCTCGTCTGAGTCTGACCCATGCACTGCATTGGCTTCAATTGATTTTGCAAACAGTTTTCTAATAGTTCCTTCTGCTGCCTCTGCAGGATTAGTAGCACCAATTAGCTTTCTGAAATCTTCAACCGCATTTTCTTTTTCAAGAACCATGGCTATGATGGGTCCAGAGGACATGTAAGCCACTAGGTCATTATAAAACGGTCTTTCCTTGTGTACTTCATAAAATTGCCCTGCTCTTTCTGCAGTCAATTTTGTGAGTTTAGCAGCCTTAATGCTAAAGCCTGCTTCTTCAATTAATTTGATAATTGCACCAGAGTTACCAGCTTCGAAAGCATCTGGTTTGATCATCGTAAATGTTAATGTTCCAGCCATTTCCTTTATTTATATTGAAAACTTTTCCTTTAAAAATTGGCGCAAAAATAACAGAATCAGTGACACATGGAATTCATTAAAGTGGTTTTATAAATGTTACTAATTTTGCGCCTCATGTCTGCCCGCTAAGGGCATTTTTTATGAAGGATATACAGGCGTTAAAGGACTTCCTTAATACCCCTAGAAATATTGTAATCACTACCCATGCGAACCCTGATGCTGATGCATTAGGTTCCACATTGGGACTTCATCATTTTCTTTCTAATCTAGGACATCAGGTGACTTCAATTGTTCCGAATTCATATCCTGATTTTCTCGAATGGATGCCTGGGAGGGAAGCTGTACTGAATTATGAGGAATCAAGAGAGACGTCAGATGCCTTAGTGAGAGAGTGTGACCTGCTATTCTGCTTAGATTTTTCAGGTTTCAATCGAATTAAAAGCATGTCTGAAGTTGCGGCAAGCACTGAAGCAAAGATTGGATTGATAGATCACCACTTGAATCCAGAGATCCAGCCAGACTTTAACTTTTGGGATGATACCGCTGCGGCAACTGCCGAGCTGGTTTATGATTTGATTGTCGCATATTCAAGCAAAGAATCGATAAGCACAGAAATTGCAGAATCGCTCTATGCTGGAATTATGACGGATACTGGATCATTTAAGCATCCTAGCACCACGTCTAAGATCCACCGAATAGTTGCAGACCTGATTGACCTGGGTGCCAATGTAAATCGAGTCAGTAGACTTATATATGACACCAACTCACTAAATCGCCTCAGGTTTACAGGTTATGCTTTGGCTGAGAAGTTGAAGGTAGATACTACCTATCGGGTGGCTCATTTCGTAATTGACGAAAATGATTTTGCGAAATTTAATCTTAAGCAAGGCGATACAGAAGGCCTGGTGAATTATGCACTTTCCATTAAAGGCATTGTCATGGCTGCCATTATTATCCAGAGAGACGATGAAATCAAAATGTCTTTTCGAAGCATTGGGGAGGTTGCGGTCAACAAGTTTGCAGAGGAATATTTTGAAGGTGGCGGCCACAAGAACGCCGCAGGTGGGATATCTAGACTGGCATTAAAAGAAACTGAAAATAGATTCAAAGAATTAATTAACAAGAACGTTCTAAAAACAAAAATTGAATGAAAAAGTCATTATTCATCCTTGTGTCCGTAGTGCTGCTAAGTTGTGGAGGAGGAAAAACTTTCGTTACTGAAAACGGTACCCAGGTCACTTTTCATCAAAAAGGGGGAGGGGAAGAGCCATCCGATACCTTAATATCATATTTTCAAATAAGATACGAAACTGCCCAAGGTAAAGTTCTTTTTGAATCTGCGACGGAGACACCCACACCGGTTCAACTAGATTCAAATTTCTTTAGGAACAAAGGCTCCTTTTTTGAAGTAATCGGTGCTATGTCGGTAGGAGATAGTGTCAGTTACGAGCTGTCAGCAAATGAATTGTTTATTGAAAATTTCAAAGGACGATTACCAGATT
>CAYYNA010000125.1:5491-10629 GCA_964472815.1 uncultured Roseivirgaceae bacterium | reverse complement strand
TAAATAGACGTCTGTTTTAGACGGACTGTTTTGAAAGAACGAGCATTGCCCAATTATCTTTTACCGAATCTGTTTTCTTAACCAGAAAGTGAGAAGAAGCCTCGTTGACCAAATCAGGAATATCTTCCTTATAAAAGCCACTGAGAATCAGTTCTCCAGCGGACTTGAGTCTTTTCGAATACTCACCAATTTGATCTAGCAAAATGTTCTTATTGATGTTGGCAATGACAATATCGAAACCAGTCCCTGGCACCTCTTGAATCTCGCCCTTGATTAATTGGAGATTTTTGGTTGAATTCAAATCAAAATTTTCGGCGCTGTTTTCAATGCACCATTCATCAATATCGGTGGCAACTATTTCTTTAGCCCCTCTTTTTTCGGCCATAATTGCTAGGATACCCGTTCCCGTTCCTACGTCCAGTACACGCTTTCCTTCATGATCTAGGTTCATCTGATAAGCCAAGACTTGATAGGTGGTTGCATGATGACCAGTACCAAACGACATCTTGGGGGTCACAATGATCTCATAGGAAAAGTCTGGCCGAGGTGCGTGAAAGGAAGCTCTGACGATGCACTTGTCTTCGACAATGATGGGGTCATAATTTTTTTCCCACTCCTCATTCCAGTTGATCTTTTCCTCTTTTTTGATCAAGTAGGATACATTTTCGTGGGTGGATAGCAGCTCCTTCACAGATTGTTCTGAAAACTGGTTGGCATCAATGCTCCCCTCAAAACCATCAGATAATTCCTGGAAGGAATCAAAACCTAACTGAAATAATTCTGAAATAAGAAAGTCGCTAAGAAACTCCGGACTTGTGACCTTGATGGTGACGAAATCCACTAACCAATGCCTTTGATAATATCAGTAAAATCTCGTGATTTCAAACTCGCACCTCCAATTAACCCTCCGTCTACATCGGGCTGAGCGAAGATCTCTTTGGCATTATTTGGTTTTACACTGCCCCCGTAAAGGATAGAGATACTATCTGCGATTTCTTGTGAGTACTGCTTAGCAATTTTCGTTCTGATAAATGCATGCATTTCTTGCGCCTGTTCAGCACTAGCGGTTTTGCCAGTTCCGATGGCCCAAACTGGCTCATATGCGATTACAACCGATTTCATTTCATCTGCGCTGAGCCCAAATAGTGCAGTTTCTATCTGCGCTCCCACAATAGACTCATGATCTCCTGCTTCTCTACTCTCCAGTTTTTCACCACAGCAGTACATGGCGATAAGTTCATGATCAATTACATGCTTTACTTTTTTTGCCAGAAGCTCATCCGATTCGCCAAAATATTCCCTTCGCTCAGAATGACCCAAGACAACATATTTCACATCAGCAGAGGCCAACATAGCTGCAGATACTTCTCCGGTAAATGCCCCGCTTTCATTTTGATGGCAATTTTGTGCTCCTAGGAATATTTGCTCGTTTGATTCAAGCAACTGCTGCACCCCACTGAGATGCACAAAAGGGGGTATAAGTACCACTTCTGCATCATTATTTACCTCATCTTCCACCATGTTTATGACCTCCGAAGTAAGCTTTTTTCCTTCTGGAATAGAGCAGTTCATTTTCCAGTTTCCAGCTACAATGTTTTTTCTCATCTTGGCATGTAATTTTTAAGAGCACAATGATACTAACCGCTAAGCATTATTACTCCAATTTTGATTCGGAATGAGATTTTTCTACATCAGGCATCATTACTTGTCGGTCCTTAGAAGCACAACATTAAACGGTGAGATATTTGCCTTTTTCATTTTGGCGATTCTATTCGGTAGTTCGGCCTCACTAAGCTATAGCTTGATGGATGAGTATGCGGGGCGGTTAAGCTCTTTTGCAGGAAAAGAGGAAACTAGCTACTCCTTCTTTCTGCTGGTCTATTTGCTAATAGATCTATCATTACGCCTTATACTTAGAAGACCACTGCCAAAGCTGAAATACTACGTTTTGTTGAATGTAAGAACCAGTCAAATAGCTGCTCAATACCTCTTCACTTCTCTTTTTGGAATCATTCCATTCTTGTTGCTTTTATCTGGTTTGGTCATGGCGTCCAAGGCTTTTGATTGGTATGGAGCTTTAGGAATGCTTTCTATACTTTTTTGGTGGCTGACAAATCACTACCTGGGACTTATTGCACAGTATTCTAAGTGGGCCAGAACGATAATTGGTCTTTCTGCATTTAGTGTTCTGGCTCTTCAGTTTTTGTTACCGCAGTGGAGCTTGAGTGAGGTAGCAATAAACCCCATTTTGGGCCTAGTAATGTTGTTGATAGCCGCAGCACTAGCTTTTCGTCTGGTACATCAATCAATTAAGAAAAGAGAGTTTCATCAAACTACAGGTAAGTCATTCCTCGATAGATTGCCGGTATTCAGTTTCAAAAACCCCGTCTTCCAACTAGAGTGGGCACTTATCGCCAGAAACAAAAGAACTCGCAGTAATTTGATCATGGGAGTGCTGAGTGTCATCCTGCTGCCTTTTTTGCTCGAGGAGGATACGTCCAATATTAGTCTGTTTATCTTCTTCCTTACCACAGGATTTTTTGTGGTGCAGCATGGGGTGTATTCTTTGGGTTGGGAAGGAAGCTATTTTGATTTCTTGATAACCAATATTTCTCCCAAGACCTTCATCAGGACACGATATGTTTTTTATTTGGGCACTTGCCTGATCGGGCTTCTGCTCGGTTCGATACCTGTTTTAATTAAGGGTTTGAGTTGGTCAAACCTGCTAGTTGTCTTTCTTTACAACGCAGGAGTAAATATTCCTCTCGTCTTGTTCCGCTCGACTTTCAACGATTCTAAG
The DNA here is from genome assembly GCA_964472815.1 of uncultured Roseivirgaceae bacterium. Classification (GTDB taxonomy): domain Bacteria; phylum Bacteroidota; class Bacteroidia; order Cytophagales; family Cyclobacteriaceae; genus Ekhidna. The sequence continues at coordinate 7,829 of CAYYNA010000125.1, read as the reverse complement.
ATTGTCTTGTCAGAGAATTCTTTCATGAATTATAGTGGCATGATGACAGCCCCCATTTTTGTCAGCAGCTTTCTTGTTGTGCTCACTCCACTATTCATTTACGGAATTGGCAGCCTTTTCTTAGGGGACTATGCGCATTTCCTTTTGGGCGGCATTGGGATCATTGGTTTATTGCTATTTGATCCTCTTACTACCCTCATTGCAAAAAAATACTATCGCCGAAAGTATCATCTTTCACAAAGTTTCAAAGCATGATCAAAGTCAAAAACTTACAGAAGTCTTTCAGTGGGATTCTTGCATTAGACATTCCCAATTTGGAAATCTCGCCTGGAGAATGTGTTGGCATTATTGGAAATAATGGTGCTGGGAAAACCACATTATTTAAATCTATTTTGGATTTGCTGAAACCTGATAGTGGATATGTCTCAATTGAAGATATGCCTGTGAATGTCTCGGCTGACTGGCAAAATCATCTTAACGCCTTCATTGACGAGTCTTTCTTGATAGAGTTTTTGAAGCCGAAAGAATATCTGGAGTTCATCTTGAAAATGAAAAAGTCAACTGGAAATGTAGAGGAGCTTTTAGCTAACTACGCTGATTTTTCTAATCAGGATATCGATCAAAACAAGAAATACATCCGTGATTTGTCAACGGGTACTAAAGTACGAATTGGCGTTTTATCCTTGCTGGCTGGTGATCCCAAGTATTTGATCATGGATGAACCATTCGCTCATTTGGATCCCACTTCTCAGGCTAAATTGAGAAAGCTGATTCGATCACAAAAGGAAGCTGGGAGGTGTGTAATCGTGTCAAGTCATAACCTCCAGAATATTGCTGAGTCATGTGATCGGGTCATTCTGATTGAAGCTGGCAAAATCAGATATGATGTCACAGTGAACGATGAAAACATTCAGAAGCTGAATGATTACTTTCTAGAGGAAGAGGTCTCCAATTAATTCGTGCTTTATTCTGAAGGTAATGGGTTGATTTTTTGAGCAAAAACCTAATATTGCGCTCTTTTCAATTTTAACCATCACACGGAATTCAAAATGAACCTAAGCAAAGCATGCATCTTTGATTTAGATGGAGTAATCGTAGATACAGTGGAGGCCCATTTCACAGCTTGGAAGACCATAGCAAAAGAACTCGACATCAACTTTACGGAGAAAGAAAACGAGCTGCTGAAAGGTGTAAGTAGAGTCGAATCCATGCAGATCATTCTTGATTTAGGCGGTGTTTCTTTACCTGACAAAGAAAGAGAGCAGCTGATTGAGCGAAAGAACGAGCTATATGTATCAATCATTTCAAGCATGACCAGGGAAGACATCCTGCCTGGAGTTCTTGATTCACTAGCGCTTCTGAAAGAGCAAAATATTGCTTGCGCCATTGGTTCTTCTAGTAAAAATGCTTCTCGTATCCTTGATGCCATAGATCTCTCGAAGGAGTTTGATACGATTGTAGACGGGAATCACCTTAAAAACTCAAAACCTGACCCTGAAGTATTTCTCTTGGCTGCCGAAAAACTGGGCCTTAACCCTCAGGAATGTACCGTGATTGAAGATGCATCTTCTGGGGTGGAAGCAGCTAAGAGAGGAGGTATGCATTGTATCGCAATCGGAGATGAAGAAGTGCTAAAAGAAGCCGATGTAATTATTCCAAGTATGAAAGAATTCTCTCTATCACTATTAAATCAATCTGCATGAAAAATTTCGTGAAACACGATCCTTGGTCCATCATTGAAGAGGGTTTTGATCCGGCATTAAACAAGGTTTCTGAGAGCATCTTCAGTATCGGAAATGGCATTTTTGGTCAGCGAGCAAATTTTGAGGAGAAGTATTCTGGTGAGACACTACTTGGAAATTATCACGCAGGGGTCTACTATGAGGACAAGACCAGAGTAGGTTGGTGGAAAAATGGTTACCCGGAGTACTTCGCCAAAGTACTGAATGCTGCAAATTGGATTGGTATAAGCATCACCATTGGTGAGGAAGAATTAGATCTTGCTGATTGCGAGGTTCAGGCTTTCAGAAGAGAATTGAATATGAAGGAGGGATGGCTTGCTCGCTCTTTTCGAGCAACATTGCCCAGTGGAAAGACTGTAGAAGTTGTCTCCAAGAGGTTTTGTAGCCTCACTCATTCAAAAGTTGGGGCAATTTCTTATCAGGTTACTCCTGTCAACTTTTCAGGAGATGTTAAACTGGGCCTTTCGATCGATTTTGACATCAAGAACGAAGACGCCAACTATGATGAGAAATTCTGGAATGAGCAGGAGCAAAGGGCGACCTCAGAATTTGCATATGTACTAGCAAATACCAAAAAAACAGATTTCTGGGCAGCT
>CAYYNA010000125.1:0-5391 GCA_964472815.1 uncultured Roseivirgaceae bacterium | reverse complement strand
GAAGATGAAAGACTAAACATTGGTCCCAAAGGCTTTACCGGTGAGAAGTACGGCGGCAGTACCTATTGGGATACTGAAGCATACTGTCTCCCGTTTTATCTGGCAACCTCAGATCAGCAAGTTGCTCGAAATCTTCTCTTGTACCGATATAAGCATTTAGAGAAGGCTATTGAAAATGCGGAGAAACTCGGCTTTTCTAATGGAGCAGCACTTTACCCCATGGTGACCATGAATGGTGAGGAATGCCACAACGAATGGGAAATCACTTTTGAAGAGGTGCACAGGAATGGAGCTATCGCCTATGCGATTTACGATTATGTAAACTATCACGGCGATGATGAGTACCTGATCGACTATGGCTTGGAAGTGCTAATTGGGATTTCACGTTTTTGGGCTCAGCGAGTAAACTGGTCGGAAAACAGGCAACAATATGTTATGCTGGGTGTGACGGGTCCAAATGAATATGAAAATAACGTCAATAATAACTGGTATACATCAAAGATGGCCCTGTGGACGCTAAAGTATTCACTGGAAGTAATGGATAAATATCAAGGTAGCGCTAAACTCCAGGCATTGCTAAAGAAGCTCGATTTCGAAGTATCTAAGGAACCAAATCAATGGAGAGACATCATCGAAAAGATGTACCTCGGTTATGATGAGGAAAGACAAGTCTTCTTGCAGCAAGACGGGTTCTTGGACAAGGAGTTGATTCCAGTAGCAGATCTTGACCCAACGCAACGACCTATTCACCAAAATTGGTCATGGGATCGGATCCTGCGTTCATGCTACATTAAGCAAGCGGACACTTTACAAGGAATCTATGTTTTTGAAGATGAGTTTGATATTGAAACGATTGAAAGAAATTTTGACTTTTATGAGCCTTTGACGGTTCATGAGTCTTCACTTTCCCCGTGTGTTCATACAATCCTTGCCAGTAAAATCGGTAGAAAGGAAAAAGCCTACGAAATGTATCTACGGACGGCAAGGCTCGACTTAGACGATTATAATAACGATACAGAGGACGGTTGCCATACCACTTCTATGGGAGGTACTTGGACCGCATTTGCTAAAGGTTTCGCTGGGATGAGGGTGAGAAATGGGGAGTTGTATTTCAGCCCATTCCTGCCGGATCAATGGGATGCTTACTCCTTCAGTATCAGGTTTAGGGAGAGAAACCTGACCATTAAGGTGGAAAAGGAAAGTGTTACCATTTCAAATGAGTCAAGTGAATCACTAGACATTTACCTGTACGATATCCCGCAAAAACTAGAGGCGCAAAGCTTTCTCAACGCGGAAATGAGCTCATAGATAAGTATTTTCAGTTTCCTGTTCATTTACTGGTATCAGTGAAATAGTTCAGTCACTACGTATTTCTGCATAAGCAAAAGTCATAGGGTAATTGTAGCAATGCTACGAATGACATTCATGATGGCTTTTCGGTCAATTTGCTAACATAATTAACCGACTAAACAAGCCACAATGAACAAACTAGAGAAATTCAGAACGATGGTCAGACTAGCACTAGTGGATGATCAGTTCGAGACAAAGGAGAAAGAATACATCCAGGATTTAGCCAAGATGCATAAAGTTTCTAGCGAAGACTTAGATCAAATCATTGCAGAGGAATTAGAAAATAAGAGTGAGTTCGCTCCTGTTCTTCAAAACCTTGATTATGATGGCAAGATTGAAATCTTAGCTGATTTGGTTCGAATGATGAAGGTAGACGGTGAAGTTTACTTGAGCGAAATCAAATTCTGCGAAGCGATCGCTCAATCACTAGGATTTAAGCAAAGATCTATCGGGTTTCTTTCTGAGAACATTCACAAAGACCCGAACATTGCTCCAAACTGGATGTTAATTCAGAATAAAATGAGAAAGTACGTCGCTTAAGGCCTACTTTCCATTCTTACCCCTAACACAGCAGATTATCCAATGAATTCCACAGCGAAGTTCAAAGCGCTATTCGGTCTTGCAAAGGCGGATGGTGAAGTTGACATGCATGAAAAGCTATTCATTAGCTACTTGGCAGAGAAGCAAGGTCTTTCCAACAAAGAACTTAAGGAGCAGATTAGGTCAGATGAAAAGATGAGCGATCTTGTCAAGGAGTTAAGCTATGATGACAAAGTCGACATCCTTGTTCATTTAGTTAAATTGATGAAGGTGGACGGCAAAGTCGTTCTAAGTGAAATCAGCTATTGCGAAAAAGCTGCAGAGGCCTTTGGTTTTGATAAAAAATCCATTGGCTATCTGTCTGTAGCTTTAAACGACAATCCTCGGATAGATCCGAATTTTGGACTGATCCGCAATGAAATGAAAAAATACGAAAAGGACCGAGTCTGACTCGTCTACAGTTTTTCTTTTAGGTAAGCTGCGGTATGGTTGTTCTCTAGTTTGATCATATCCTCTGGTAGACCTTCAAAACAGATCTGACCTCCTTCTTCACCGCCTTCCGGTCCAAGGTCAATAATCCAATCAGCATTTTTGATGATCTCTGTGTTATGCTCGATGATTACCACGGAGTTTCCAGCGTCTACCAATGCATTGATAGCATCAAGTAATTTCTTAATGTCATGAAAGTGCAGCCCAGTTGTGGGTTCATCAAAAATGAAAAGAATATGATCGATTGAGTTTGGTTTCTGTCCTTTGCTTAAGAACGATGCAAGCTTCACTCGCTGTGCTTCACCTCCACTCAGTGAATTTGAGCCCTGACCAAGTTTTACATATCCTAGCCCTACGTCATACAAAGGTTGAAGCTTGTTAGTGATCGTATTATTTCCTTCGAAAAAGTCTAGCGCTTCTTCGATTGAAAGATCCAGAACCTCTGCAATGTTCTTGTCATTGTAGGTTACTTCAAGGATTTCTTTCTTAAATCGTTTACCGTCGCAATTTTCACAGGTGAGATGAAGGTCTGCCATGAATTGCATTTCGATTTTTACGGTTCCCTCGCCTTCACATACTTCGCATCTACCCCCATCAACGTTAAAGGAAAAATGTGCTGGTTTAAAGTTGTTTTGCTTAGAAAATTGCTGTTCCGAAAAAAGCTGCCGGATCCCGTCATACGCTTTCACGTAGGTCACAGGGTTAGACCTGGAGCTCTTCCCTATGGGATTTTGATCTACAAATTCAATTTGCGTGATCTTTTTGTAGTTACCTGTTAGGTTGGTGAACTTCCCAGAGATTTCGCCCAGCACTCCCATCTGTTTTCCAATGGCCGGATGCATAATTTTCCTAACAAGAGTAGACTTTCCACTGCCGCTCACACCTGTCACCACTGTCAAAACGCCAAGAGGGAATTCCACATTGATGTCTTTCAAATTGTTTTCCCTCGCTCCTTCGATGGTCACGGAGGTCCTCCAAGGACGCCTTCTTTTTGGAACGGTGATTTCGTCATCTCCTCGAAGATATCGAGCAGTATGAGATTGAGTTTTGCCATTCATATCGGAGGTTTTCCCTTGAAAAACTAGTTCTCCTCCATGTACGCCTGCGTCTGGGCCTATGTCGATAATTTGATCTGCCGCTTCCATCACTTTCTCTTCGTGCTCCACTACAAGCACGGTATTTCCGACATCTCGTAAACTTTTTAGCACCTCTATCAGCCGGTCCGTGTCCCTGGGGTGAAGACCAATGCTCGGCTCATCTAGTATGTACATCGAGCCAACCAAGGCGCTTCCTAAAGAGGTTGCTAATTTGATTCGCTGAAACTCCCCGCCGGACAGAGTATTTGTAAGCCTGTTGAGAGTTAGATATCCTAAGCCCACTTGATTGAGGTATGACAGTCGATTCTTGATTTCGCTGAGAATCCGCTTTGCCACTTCTTGGTCATGGGGATTTACCTCAAGATGATCAAAAAATTCGACCAGCTTTTTCACGGGCATGAGCACCAAATCCGTGATTGAATGATCACTAATCTTCACGTAGCTAGCATCTTTCCTTAACTTGGTTCCCCTGCAATCTGGACAAGTTGTTTTACCTCGATAGCGGGACAACATCACTCGATACTGAATTTTGTGCAGCTTAGATTCTAAGTGCTGAAAGAAAGCATCTAGGCCATCAAAGCACTGATTTCCAGTCCATAGCAAATCATACTGCTCTTTGGTGAGTTCTGCGATTGGACGATGAATAGGGAAGTCAAATCGGATTCCGTCCCTTAGCAAAGGCTCAGCCCACTGCTTCATGGTTTCACCTTTCCACGGTGCTATGGCTCCCTCATACACGGAAAGGTTCCGGTCGGGGATCACCAAATCTGGATCAATTCCTAAGACACGGCCAAAACCTTCGCATCGCTTACAAGCACCATAGGGATTGTTGAAGCTGAAGAAATTGACCGATGGTTCTTCGAACAAAATTCCGTCTAGCTCAAAGCGATCAGAAAAGTGCTTTTTCCCTTTACCGACAATAGTGACGTAGCAATCTCCTTCTCCTTCGAAGAAAGCTGTTTGCACAGAGTCTGAAAGTCTGAATTGTGTCGCTTCATCATTTTGAACGACCGCTCTATCGATCAAAATTTCTGGAGTCCCACTAATTTTTTCCCCCGACTTCAAGAGATCTTCTATAAAAGCAACTTCCTCACCTACCATGACTCGGGTATATCCTTTGCTCATGAGAATCTCTAATTCCTTTCCTAACGATCGGTTGGCCTTTCTCTTCAGCGGGGTGGTAATCATGAGTTTGGAATCCTCAGGATTCGAGAGGATGAAATTTACCACGTCCGTAACTGTATCTTTTTTCACCTCTTTACCTGAAACAGGTGATATGGTATGCCCGATTCTAGCAAACAGCAGTTTTAAGTAATCATAGATCTCTGTGGTAGTCCCGACTGTTGATCTAGGATTTTTGGTGCTTACTTTTTGCTCAATAGCTATTGCTGGAGCAACCCCCTTGATGTAATCTACTTCGGGCTTCTCCATCCTGCCCAGAAATTGGCGTGCATAGCTGCTGAGACTTTCTACATACTTTCTTTGACCCTCAGCAAACAATGTATCAAATGCAAGGCTGGACTTACCAGAACCAGACAAACCTGTGATTACCACCAGCTGATCCCGAGGGATCGCTACATCTAGGTTTTTGAGATTATTTACCCTAGCACCCTTAATGAGAATGAACTCTTTTGGATCTAATTTGTCAATATTTCCAACCATTTTGGGGGTTTTCCTGTCATTGAAACACTTACCTAAGTATTCAGTTTGAGAACGCGCAAAAATAAGGTGAGTCTCTTTCTGAGTTGTTCAAATTATATATTCTTGCGAAGAAATTAAGTTAAACCCTAAACCCTACAATATGATATAGACCTCTACGTTAACAAACTGGTGAAGTACATGAATAAGACAGATTTGAATGATAGCGAATTGCTATCCCTCTACATTGGAGGAAACGAAGAGGCATTTGAGAAAC
>CAYYNA010000124.1:0-10641 GCA_964472815.1 uncultured Roseivirgaceae bacterium | reverse complement strand
TTTTCAGCGTACTTAGATGACATGTAAGATTTCTGATCAGGGTTAGATGAACAAGCCAAGAGAAAAATTAAGCTCGCAAAGATTAGGTATTTCATGCACCTAAGATAGCTAACCAGCTGACAAAAGTTTTCGGCATTAGTTAAAGCCTTATTTCGCCAAGCCTTTCACTAGCTCTTCCTGAAAGAGATCAAAAATCCACCCAACACTCGGGTTTTAACTACCTATTGTCACCTCCATCATCATTGCCTCCTCCAGCTTTGAGATCATCATTGGATACGCGCTTCACTTTCTTGGTAGGACGCTGTGTGAGCTTTCCAATTCGATAGCTGAAGTTGACCCTGAAGTTCAGCAGCTGAAGTTCCCGGGTATTCCTTTGAAGAATGAAAGGAGTAGTAATCTCTGAATCCAAGAAGCTCTTAGGAGTGGCAAAGTTGTTTGCCCCCAGGCCGATGCTCCCTTTCTTGTTCTTGAAATTGCGATTGATGCTAAGACTGTAGATATAGAAGGGGTTCGTGAACCCTTGAAGCTGTACTCGAGAGCTACGATAAAACCCGAACATTTGCAGAACCCATTTCTCTGACAGCTTGTAGCTTCCAAAAAGTCTGGTATTGAAAACAAAGCCTTCATTTTGGGCATTGAAGAGCGGGTCATCGATGTTATTATTCAAAACAGAGTAAAAAGCGTCAATCCCTCCATTTAGGGTCAGCTTACCCTTCCTAATACTTCCAAAAGCATTGATACCGTAAGCATCTTCCTCACCAATATTTTGGAACGTCGTAAAGATGGTATCCTGACCTATGGCTTCTCTCACAGATTGAATACTTCCATTAGTAGACCTAACAAAAGCAGAAACATTCCATGAAGTAGCTCGCTTAAAGCTGCTTAAGGAAATCTCCATCTGATCGGTAAATTCAGGCTCTAGGTCCGGATTACCTTGAGAAATATTTAATGGGTTGGCCGCATTGATGTTAGGATTCAAAAATTGAAGACTTGGTCTGGCAATCCTTCTTGAATATCCAAACTTCAGTGTAAGGTTCTTCTTTAGTTTTTTAGACATATTCACGCTTGGAACAAAAGTTCCATAGTCGTTAATGTCCAAATCTTCTTCACCCGCGAAATTGGCCCTGATGGTCGTATATTCATATCTGCCACCTGCCTGCACAGTAAAATCAGAAGGCAACTCCACCAAACCTGAAATGAACCCTGCCGAAACATTCTGAACGTACCGGAAGAAGTTATTAACACTTGCTCCCTGCACTGCGGTAAAGGGATCATCACCCTGACGAGTAAAAAGCTGAAAATCACTAGTCACTGTTCGAGCTATATTTTTCAGCCCGATCTCGAATTTTGCTTTATCGCCCATTGGCTCTACATAATCCAGCTGTAGCGTGAACTCGGTATTATCGCTTAGGTTCTCATTCTTGGTATCAAAAGGGTTAGCTTCGTCTAAGCTCTCGATCGTAAAATCGTTGTTTCTATCATCTCGGCTGTATAGTGTAATGAAGCTGATTTCTTTACCTTTTTCTTCAAATGATCGGATATAGTTAAAGTTGATATCGTAACTGTTAGAGTTCGTCAATGTAAATACGTCCTCCACTGAGGATCGTGTCCCAGATTCATCTGAGAAATCTGTGATCCTTCCATCCTGATCATTTCGGGAATCAAAAATCCGATAGTTGATCCCCCCACCGATAAAGTGATATTTATTGAAAGTGTAGTCCCAGCCGAAATTGTAACGACCGGATATCCGAGAGCTGACCGTTTCTGCGAACTGACTCGTATTAGATAATTCATTCCCGAACTCGTCCGTTGCAGTTTGCCTGTTATCTATCGAACCTATGACATTGTATGCTGCAAATCCATTGCCACCCAAAGAGAGACCCAGCTTACCTCTTCTGTAACCTGCATTTAGTCCCAGGTTTGAACCACGATAACCCACTCCAGTATTAATGGAAAGTGTTCCACCCTGCAGGTTATTTTTCTTGGTGACAATATTGATAATCCCTCCAGTACCTTCTGCGTCATATCTAGCAGAGGGTGAAGTAATGACCTCCACTGACTTGATCTCGTCCGCAGGGATCTGCTTTAGTGCATCCGCCAAGTTGCCTGCAGTAATAGTCGAGGGCTTACCGTCAATCAAGACGGTAATATTGCTACTTCCTCTCAAAGAGACATTGCCATCAAGGTCTACAGATAGCAAAGGAACCCTTCGCAAAACATCCGAGGCATCACCACCAGCAGTAGTGAGATCTTGCTCAGCGTTGTAGACGATCCTATCTACCTTGTCTTCAATTAATTCCCTCTGTCCTTCCACGACTACCTCATCTAATTCAGTAGAAGAAGAAGCAAGCGCAATGGGACCTAGATTATAGGACTCACCTTTCCCTGTTACTTTAAATGGTCCCTGATCTATCGTCTGGTATCCGATAAACGAAATACTGATCTTGAACTCTCCCTCGGGAACACTTTTGATCACCCACTTACCATCTTCCTCCGCGATGGTTCCATTGATCAGTTTATCATCTGCAGCTGAAACTAGCTTGATGGTAGCAAATGGTACCGGCTCGTTGGCTTCATCAACCACTGTACCGCTAAATTTTCCGTAACCTACTTTAGGTGAAGCTTTACCAGGATATCCTCCTGGAGGGCCAGATGGCCTTTGTGAGTAAGTGATAGAGATGCTAAATCCGAAAACTACCCCTAGGGATAGCAGCTTAATTAAATTTTTCAAGTCAGTTTTTCTTAGAACCCTTAAAGAGACCAGTAACCGACCCTAATTGTTTTGTTGGTACTGAAAATTGGCCGTTCCTGATCAGCAAGAAATGATATTATACTTCGATGGAGTAGGCAGATCACCTGAAAGTATGAGTTTTGTTTCATCCAAAATCAGTTCATTTGAAAGAAAAAAGACGCTATGAAAATCACAACCTTTCTAACATTTGTAGGAGATCAATGCGGTAAAGGTGAGGAAGCCATCAAGTTCTACACCAGCATCTTCCCCAACTCAGCAATCAACAGCATTACAAAGTACAAAGAGGGAGAAGCTGGAGGGACGCCTGAGCTCATTAAATACGGAAGCTTCACTCTGGATGGAGCAAACTACATGGTGGCCGAAAGCAATTATGATCATCAGTGGTCATTTACTCCTGCAGTTTCACTTTTGATCAATGACAGCTCTGAGGAGTTAATTCAGTCACTCTTCGAAAAGCTGCTATCCAATGATGGACAAGTAATGGTTCCGCTGGATAGATATGAGGGTGAAGGAGATTATGGATTTGGAGAGAAATTTGGGTGGGTCCAGGATAAATATGGCGTTTCTTGGCAGTTTATCCTCTCCAAGTAGCTCTTATTTTCAAACATTAGCTACTCACGCCTTATTCCAGTATATTCATATGATCTAATTGAATGCATATGTCCAAAGAATCTAGCCCCAACCAGTACCACCAGGACATTCCTGGAAATCCGTCCACAGCTACTAGTAGCGCAAAGAAACTGCGGAGCTCTTTGAGTGAAGGTCCAGATCTAAAAGTGCTAACTGATGATGATTGGAATTTTTGGTTGCACAACGGCTATGTGATCATACGCAATGCTATTCCAAAGAAACAAGCTCAGGCGACTGCCTCCTTCCTCTGGGAATTTGAGGAAAAGGATCCCACCAACCCCCAAACGTGGTATACTGCACCCCGAGCCGAAATGAAAATGAAGGAACTTGCCAACACAGGCATGGTGGAAGTTTACAATCATCAAACCCTTTGGAATAATCGGCAGACGAAAAGAGTCTACGAAGCATTTGTTGACATCTGGGGAACAGAAAAGCTGTGGTGTACGATCGACCGTGCCAACCTCAATTTTCCACTCAAACCTGGTTTTGAGTACAAAGGCTTCATCCATTGGGACTATGATCCTGAAACCAAGCCACAAAATGTACAGGCGGTGCTGGCGCTGGTAGATCAGGAAGACGAAAACATGGGAGGTTTTCAGTGCATCCCTGAGCTCTTCAGAACTTATGACACTTGGAAGCTCACCCAACCTGCTGACCGTAACCGATTTCAACCAGACATTGCTGGATTTGAAAACGACCTGGAGAAACCTAAACTATACGCTGGCGATCTGCTAATATTTCACTCTGCACAACCGCACGGGATCCGACCAAACATCACGAAAGACAAAGTGCGAGTAGCACAGTACATCTCCATGATGCCGGCGGAAGAAGACAATGAAGACCTTCGGAACTGGCGCATCAATTCGTGGAAGAATCGCGTAGCTCCTGATGGGTTTGCTTTTCCTGGTGATCCCAGAAATTGGGAACAGGAGCGCTATGAAACCGCCGAATTATCTGCCCTTGGAAGGAAGATATTGGGGTTGGATCGTTGGTAGGTTGACAAGGGATAGACCTCCAAACAAGTATAAAAAAAAGCCATACTTTCAATTCGTATGACTCTTTTCAATTCACCTGTAAATCACTTAACTACTACTTATTATTCAGAGGATTCAATTTTAAATGTTACGGTTTTTTCGGTTGCATTATTCACAAGGTCCGTGCTAGTGATTTTCACTTCGTAGGTCTTTCCTTTCTTGAATGCTTTTTTCTCACTTATGTCAATCGTCCTTGGACTGCTGTAGTGCACTTCCTTCTGGTTATTGATCTGGTACGAGATGGTGTTAGTTCCAGACTGGTCGTCTGTTGCTCCTAAAAACAGTCGCGTTCCGACGGGATATACTTTAGTACCATTCTCCTCCGATAATGGCCTGTTACTAAAGTTGTGAACTACCTCAGGTCCTTTGCTATCCAGGTATAGTTCAATGCTGTTTGAAAACTCTGTATTGTTCACTTTGTCAACCGAACGATACATCAATCCATTGTATCCTTCCTCTTTGAGCTTGAAGGGATTACCATATGCGGTATAGTCACTTCCCACGTAAGCATATTCCGTATAGTTCAATCCAGCGTGCGCGTCTGTTCCTGATAGCTTAATTGAAGTTGACTCATTGATATAAAAGCGGTTTGCTACCTCGTAGTATTCTCCTAGAAACTCAATTTGTGTCTTAGGTCTAAGGGTATCTACAAAGATTTGCTGCACATTGAGACTCTCAAGATTATCTACAAGGTCAATCGAAGAATACATGATGACTGAACTTCCATGGAAGTCCTTGACAAAAAATTTCTCTGAGTAAGTACTATTGGACTGCTTCAGCACGGAATAAGTCGTCTCCCTCACCCCTGCTTTGTTATCATCAGCGCTTAGCCCAATCTCGGAAGAGGCCGAAAGATAGAGCAGGTCAGCATCCCTGGATGAATTGGTAGCTGAAAGGGTGGTTGTAGGAGGAGTCTTATCATAATAGATCGATCGTTCATTGATGGCTTCCTGGTTTGAAACATTGTCGACACTGTAGTAGCGCAGATTATGTTCTCCGTCCGCTATTTTGCGAGGAATGAGCTCGTTTTTGCCCACCTTTTTAAATTCCTCATTTCCAATTTTATAATAAGTAGCATTTAGTCCTGAATGCTCTTCTTCAATTTTGAATTGCATATATGTTTTTGGACCAAAAACAAAAGTTCCTAAGTCAGTTCTTAGTAAGTCAGTTGCAGGAGCTGTTTCATCAAACACAAACATGGACTCCTTCTGTTCGGAATAATTGTTCACATTGTCCACTGAGTAATAAGAAAAGGAATAAGGTCCGGATCCAGATCCAGCGAACTCTGCCTTTCCCTCTTTCCAGGAATTTTCGTTGATACTCCAATAACTTGACTTAACACCCGCTTGCGCATCCCAGTCATCCAAAGTGATGGATAGATCATTTCCGTAATATTGAATACCTCCTTCTCGAAACTGAGAGCTTGATTCGAAAACGGCTCTGACTAAAGGAGCCTCACTGTCTGCAAACAATTCCATTTGTACCTCTCTCATAGGCAAGGCGTATTCTTTAGTGGCTGGATCTATGGCCCATTTTGTCCGGATGTAGTTTGCACCCTCGGTATCTAAATAAAGGGGCTCTGCGTCTTCTGGATGTTTAAGACTCTTCAGGTCGTACACCTCCCCGTCTGGTTCAGTGCTAAATTTCAAGTAAATGGGAAGGTTTTTGTTCACATAAGTTCTATTCTGGTCATTGATGTAAACAACACCTGGTTCCTTGTTAATCTGAATTCCTTTATTAGTGGTTTCTAATTTTGTTTCATCAGGCTTGATGGTCTTTGTGCTGGCTACTGCTACCTGTGCCTGAAGGGAAGTAGATGTCATGATGATGCCCAGCAACATCGCTAGAGTTAATCTTTTCATTCTCTTGGTGTCTTAAACTTTTTTATAAAAGTCCGACTATTTCTGCCCTACAGGAATAGGCAAATGCTCTAAATCAAATAGGTGAATACACTAAAAGTCATTGCTAGGTGGAGCTCACTCAGCAAATAGGGAAAATCACGGTTAGTCAGCAGAGTTATATTCGAAGTGTTTCTTATAGGCTAAGGGACTGACTTTCTTTCGTGCCGCAAAACAGCGGTGGAAATGCGTCAGGCTATTGAAACCAGATTGGAAAGCCACTTCCGAGACCGAGTGGTCTTTTAGCAGCAGTTGGCAAGCCATCCCAATCCGAAGGTCATTTAGGTAGGCGATGGCAGTTTTTCCAGTCATCTTTTTGAAGAAGCGACAGAATGCTGACTTGTTCATATTGGCCATAGCAGCAAGACTTTCTATACTAACCTCTTCGGTGAATTGTTCATGGATGTACTTGCACACTCGCCCGATTCGCTCTTCATTCTGGGAGCTTTTACTTGGATTATATGCGGTAGAAGCCAGTAACCTTCCTTTAGCTTCGGACAGATCATTCAGAATATCCAGCAGTCGGTGATAGCGGTCAAAGCCGTTTAAGGAGGGTAATTGCTCCAATTTTTGACCAATTCGTAAACTATCATCTTTCGTGTAAGAAAAACCTCTGACAGATTCCTTTACTAAAGCTCCTATAGCTCCCAGCTCTACAATCTCCAATGATCTTGCTTCTAACAACTCTTTTGGAAACTGAACCACCACCACTTCCATGTCTCCTTCCATGAGCTCATCTGAAACCAGCGTATGCGGTAAGTCAGAACCTAGCAGTAGTAGATCTCCGGCTTGAAATTCCTCCACGCTATCTCCCACCATTCTTGTTCCAAAGCCTTTCTTCACAAAGGAAATCTCGCATTCTGGGTGGTAATGCCAATGGAAACCAAACTTTGGGGATCTCACCCAATAACTTAAGAAAGATGCATCTACGGTATCAAACCCAAGATGTTGAAAAGAAGGTTTCATAATTACTACCTCATATTATCACTATGACTAACATGCAATCTAAATATTGCAAATATCAGGTATATTTTAGTCATTATTGGTAAAAGATGCCTTCTAATGCTTTACCACATTTGTAACATGGTAAAAAGGTTGTCGTGCTTAATTGGAATCGGAATCCTGTTCCTCGCTGGGTGCGGAAAGAAAAATGACAACATGCGTATATCCTCTTGGGTCAGCAGCCCAGAGGAAACCAAGATGTTCAATGCTACATTAGACTCTTTTAGAGTAGCTGAACCAGAAGTGGTCTTTGATTTCGAGCCGATCCCTGGGAACTATGCAGAGAAACTGCAATTGATGCTCGGCACCAATACTTCGCCAGACCTCTTTTTCATCAAAGGCTACCTAGCTCCCTCGTACATGAGCTTCAAGATTCTAGAGCCGCTCGATGAGTATATCCAAAATGAGTCAGCAGTTGATCTCGCAGACTTTTACCCAAATCTGCTGCAGTCATTTCAGCGTGATGGCAATCAGTATGGGCTACCAAAAGACTTTGCTCCGTACGTCCTCTTTTATAATAAGACCATGTTCGAGGAAGCAGGTATCGATTCATTACCTTCCAACTGGCAGGAGTTGCGTCAGTACGCAGCGATGCTTACTAAAGATCTTGACGGAGATGGCGCAACAGATCAGTACGGCTTAGTCATTGAGCCGTCTACAGAAATGCTAATGCCCTTTGTATTCCAGAATGGTGGAAATTTCCAAAATCCAGATGGCTCCTTGGGTATTACTGATGAACCATTTATTGAGGCGTTGGAATTCTACCATGGCCTTTATAAAGATGGTCTTGCTACGATTCCAACGGATGTCGGTCAGGGCTGGAATGGCGATACGTTTGGTCGTGGAATGGCTGCCATGTGCCTATCTGGTGGGTGGTTGATCCCCTTTCTAGAAGGGAACTATGATGAACTAGACTGGGGTGTTGCGGAACTCCCTGCAGGTAAGCAAAAAGCCACCATAGCCTTTACTACCGCATTCTCCATGCCGAAGAACTCCAACTACAAAGCAGATGCCTGGAAAATGATGAACTACCTCACCGGAAAAGAGGGTATGCGCATTTGGACAAGCCAGGGTCTAGCATTGCCATCCAGAAAAAGCGTGGCGATAAAAAATGGTTTTTATGACGACCCTGTCTGGGGTGTGTTTATGAACAGCGCTGAATTTGCTAGAACCTTTCAGGTAGAGTACAGTGAGCGAGGGTTTGAAGAGATGGTAGTGGCCATGCAGGCGATCTTCTTTACCGGCAAAGAACCTCGACAAGCCATGGAAGACATCAAGTTGAGAATTGAAAAATATAGCTTGAAATGAGCAAAGTGAAATCCAAAAAGTGGGCGCAAGCAAGAACTGGCTATCTGTTCTTACTCCTTCCTTTGCTGATCTTTGGAGTCTTCACCATTTTCCCTATGGTGTTTGCATTCATGATCAGTCTCTACGACTGGAACCTGCTGATCCCGGACAAACCTTTTGTTGGGCTCTCCAATTACATTGAACTCTTTCAGGATGAAGTTTTCCTCATCGCCATCAAAAACACCATCATCTATGCATTGGGTGTAGTACCCGTTCAAACGATCCTTTCGCTGTTTCTAGCCTTCATCATGAATCAGAAATTGCCAGGAAGAGCTTTCTTCCGGACAGCCTTCTACATTCCTGCGGTGACAGCTTCTGTGGTTACATCCACTATTTTCATTTGGATTTACAGCAAACCCGGACTACTCAATTACCTGCTCTCGCAAATCGGTGTGGAAGGAACTGACTGGCTTACGAATCCAAGCACAGCGCTCCTTTCAATCATGGCATTGAATGTTTGGTCCACCTCAGGGTATTTTATGATTACCTTCCTTGCTGGGCTACAGAATATTCCCAAATCAGTCTACGAGGCTGCCAAAATTGACGGTGCAAGTACCTGGACACAGTTTTGGAAAATCACAGTTCCGATGGTAAGACCCGTCACCTATTTTGTCGTGGTTCTTGGACTCATCGGATGTTTTCAGGTCTTTGATCAAGTGTTCATCATGTCACAAGGAGGTCCTGTCAATAGTACGACCACTATGAGCTTTTTTGTTTACTTAAACTCCTTTAAGTACTTCAGATTAGGATATGGAGCAGCTGGAGCTGTGGTACTGGCCGGTATCATTTATATCGTGACCGTCATTCAGAAAAAATATCTTCCACCAGATCCCTATTGATTGACATGAAGAAAATCAAGCTTTCCAAAATTCTCTTTTGGTTGTTGCTGGTGGCAATGACAGCCTTCTACATAGGCCCATTCCTGTTTTCACTATCCATCAGCTTCAATGCCGAGCAGGACGTTTTTCAGTGGCCAATCAAGCTGCTGCCTGAAAAATGGACGTTAAGTAATTACGTGCACGTATGGCAAGACCTGCCTTTTGCAACATGGCTAGGCAACAGTTTGCTCATCACTGTTGTGCAGACGATCACTAACGTATTCTTCGCTTCCCTTGCGGGTTTTGCTTTTGCACGATTAGAATTTCCTGGAAAAAACTTCATTTTCTCACTGTTCATGGCCAGTCTGATGATTCCTGGAATCATCCTTTTAGTCCCCAAATTCATTGTGCTCAATGAGTTTAATCTGATCAATACCTATGCCGGAATCATGCTACCTGGTCTGATCACCGTCGTGAATATCTTTTTGATGAAGCAATTCTTCGAGACCATCCCAAAGGATCTGGAAGAAGCCGCCCTTATTGACGGCTGCAGCTATTTCCGAATGTTCTGGCAGATTTTCCTTCCAGTATCTAAGCCTGCTCTTGCAGCTGTAGCGATCTATACCTTCCAGGGGTCTTGGAACGAATTCATGTGGACAGTGATCGTCACAACTACCTCGGACATGTTTACTCTTCCTGTAGGAATGAACTTCCTCAAAAACGAATTTCAGGTAAACTGGCCTCTTCTGATGTCAGGTACCATTCTCATATCATTACCGACACTGATCATTTTCCTCGTCTTCCAACGATACTTCGTGGAGGGAGTAGCGAGCTCAGGATCAAAAGAATAATTGTATGGCTAAAGTAGAATTAAAGAACATACGCAAAACCTACGATGGCGATGTTACGGTCATCAAAGACGCTAATGTCACCATTGAAGACAAGGAGTTCGCCGTGCTGGTTGGTCCATCAGGCTGTGGTAAGTCCACCATGCTGCGTATGGTTGCTGGATTAGAGGACATTAGCGGTGGGGACTTGCTGATCGACGGTGAGCGGGTGAACGACCTATCTCCAAAAGACCGGAATATCTCTATGGTCTTTCAAAATTATGCCCTCTACCCTCACATGACGGTCTTTGACAACATGGCTTTTGGCTTGAA
>CAYYNA010000123.1:8407-10694 GCA_964472815.1 uncultured Roseivirgaceae bacterium | reverse complement strand
GGAAGGTTAAAATCAATAGCTTAAGTCTTAAACCAGCATTCAGTCGAGGAGAGCTACCCCCATCAAAGTCAAGTGAAATAGGATCATTTACAGTAACCGTCTGACCAGTGGATGACTCTGTGTATTCATACTGACCTGTCACGTCCAATGAGCTTGATCCTACGACAAAGCCCAGTCCAACGTATGGGGTAAATATTGCTAGCTTTTTTGATATAATTCCTTGCATTGTAAAGCTAGAAGCACTGATCTCTACCGCTCCACTTCCGGAAAATTCAGCACTTGAATCATCAAACTCTGAATCCAGCGAGAATCTTGTCCAACCTATGAAGCCAGAAAAGTCAAAGGGAATCTGTTTCAAACCAGGAACCCATTGCTTAATATCATGCATTACCCCAACTCCTATAAGGCTTAAGCTAACATCTTCGATTTCGGTAGATGGAATAATCCTCACCTTCAAATCGGTGTTTTTTGGTAATCCAACGCCGAGCTGAGCATAGGGTACTGGAAAGCCTACAACAGGCAAGCCTTCCACATCAGCACCGTCAAGTGCAGGAAATTCAATCGGTTGCTCGTATGTTATTGTTTGCCCATTTCCAACATCTATTGGAACATTTGCGGGAATTACAAGCTCGGAATCAGTAAACCCGCCAACTATCGTCGGAAATTCTGAACTTGAACCAGAAGCCAGTTGAAGCGTATTCCAGTTGACATCATCGTAATCAAAGGTTCTTTCACCGGAGGGGATATTTGCTAGGTTCACTCCAAAAGTCAAATCAAATCCTAATAGTTTATGAGGTTTTGC
Organism: uncultured Roseivirgaceae bacterium; assembly: GCA_964472815.1. Taxonomy (GTDB): domain Bacteria; phylum Bacteroidota; class Bacteroidia; order Cytophagales; family Cyclobacteriaceae; genus Ekhidna. The sequence continues at coordinate 9,892 of CAYYNA010000123.1, read as the reverse complement.
CGTGTTGTACCATCCTGCTCCAAGCCCATTGGTAAATGAAGCCGCAACCGGTCCGACATATTGTTCAAAATAAAGGCTTGCATCAGCTGCACCTGCCTCAAGGATCTCCCCTAAGTCTTGGGCTTTTATGTTTGAGACCGAAAAAGCAAATAGGAGTAGTAGTAAGTTAATTTTTTTCATGATAGTTTCTAGGTTTAACCACTCCAAAATAAAGGTTTTTGATGAAATCGGGTCTCCAAGTTGTAAGTCTTTTGGGTAGACTTTCGATGAACGGCCTCCTTCAGCCCTTTTTATTAGTTTAGACTTCATGAAAGGTCTTGTAGTTAAGTCAACCGGGCTCTGGTATGAGGTAGTCCATGAAGGCAGAAGATATGTTGCAAGACTGAGGGGAAAGTTCAAGCTGGAAGGTAAGAAACTGACTAATCCGATTGCGGTAGGTGATTGGGTGGAGTTGGTAGAAAACCAACAAGTTGAAAATGAATGGATCATTGAAAAAATCTATCCCCGGAATAACTATGTGATCAGGCAAAGTCCTAGGAAAAAAGGCTTTGATCATTTGATGGCGAGCAATATCGATCAAGGTATCGTCATTGTGACGTTGAGATTGCCCAGAACGTCCGTAGGATTTATTGATCGCTTCTTGATCACCTTAGAGGCTTTTAGAATACCCGGAGTGATTATCTTCAACAAATCCGACCTCTACAAGAAAAAAGATCTGGAGCTGTATGAAAACCTACAGCGAATTTATGAGTCTATTGGCTACCAAGTTCACCTCAGTAGCTTTGAGAAAGATGACCTAAAAGATGTTGCAAACCTATTTCTAGCTAAGAAAAGCCTTTTGGCAGGTCATAGTGGTGCAGGTAAATCCACACTAATTAACAAATTGATACCTGAAGCAAAGCAAGAAGTCAAGGAAATATCAGGATTTGCGAATAAGGGAGTTCACACAACTACATTTGCTGAGCTCTTTGAAATGGATAGCAACTCGATGATTATTGATACTCCCGGAATTAAAGAATTAGCTTTATCGGAAATAGCAGAAGAGGAGCTCTCACATTACTTCCCAGAAATGCGTGCCTTGATTGGAAAATGTAGGTATCATAATTGTTTGCATGACAATGAGCCCAATTGTGCGATCAAGGAAAATGTAGGTATTTCTATATCACAAGAAAGGTATGAAAGCTACTTATCCATTCTGCACAACGAAGACAATAGAAAATGAAAAATGTCCTTTGAATTGATAAAAAGATCAAATATGAAAATCAAAACGATAAAAAGTGCCCTGACAATTTTAGCCCTCTTTGCATTTACTTCTTGCGATGTGTTAAATCAAGTAAGCAGCTCACTACCATCTTCGATTCCGCTTACAGAAAGTGAAATCATCCAGGGACTGAAGGAAGCCCTGAATGTAGGGACCGACAAATCTGTTTCGAGAGCATCCACTGTCAATGGTTACCTACAAAACCAGGCTATCAAGATTTTGCT
>CAYYNA010000123.1:0-8307 GCA_964472815.1 uncultured Roseivirgaceae bacterium | reverse complement strand
AAAAACGCTCTGGGTAGCACAGGGGCAAGTAAAGTCTACAAAATGACCTATGATTTTCTTTCGTATGATCCTGCTGGACTGGGACTCACAACGGTTGGAAAAATACTGAACGTGTCGATTGAGCCAAGTCTTGATCAATATGCGACCAATAAAGCCATTGATGGGTTGTTTCACTTGGTGGGTCAAGAAGAGAAACAGATCCGCTCAAATCCATACAATTATGGAAAGAAGATCCTGGAGCGGGTTTTTGGAAGTTGATATAATCTTTTCGATCTAATTTTTCTCATATTGGTTTGTGATTCCGATCAAGCTTTTTGCACGCTGATTTTTGGAAATTGAGCTTTGAAAAAGGCTCATTATGGATCATGAAATCTCTAAAAAAAGAATCACCGCTCTGGTGATCTTAAGGTTGCTGATCGGTTGGCATTTCCTATATGAGGGAGTCGTAAAACTCTATAACCCTGCCTGGACAGCCAAGGCTTACTTGCTAGGGGCTTCAGGGCCGTTCACCGATTTTTTTAGATGGCTGTCTTCCGATAGTGTCATCCTAGCAGTAGATTTCATGAATGTCTTTGGACTCCTAGCAATCGGAATAGCATTAATTCTGGGATTTCAAGAACGAGTGGCTGCAGTGGCAGGAATGGTTTTGCTCCTATTCTATTATTTGTCGCAACCACCACTGCCAGGATCTGGCCAAATTGGAGTGGAAGGAAACTACTTTATTGTCAATAAAAACTTGATTGAAACAGCAGCCTTATTTGTGCTGTATCTATTTCCAACAGGTCAGCATTTCGGCATGGGAGTATTCGGAAATAAGAACACTTCACATAAGTCTCATCACCTAAATGAACCTCTATGAGCAAGGAAGAACTATTGGGTAGGTTTTCAAGACGTAAACTGCTAAAGGGTCTGGCTGGAATTCCTATCTTGGGTGCAGCCTGGTGGGTCGGAGCAAGTAATACGGTCAGGAAAAGAAAGGAACGCGATGCGATTCTAAATGCTTTGGATATTCATGCGGGTTCACCGCCCCCAACGGGCCCTATGAGTGGTGCTCCTTTAAGAATTGGAATCATTGGATTTGGGGGTAGGGGCCAGCACCTCGTAAGGTCTCTAGGATTTGCAACAGACGATTGGCTAGTGCAGATGAAAGAACAAGCAGATCAAAATCCAAAAGATACTAGGCTTCAATCCTTCTTAGATCAAGAAAACCTCAATGTAAAGCTTACTGCCGTCTGTGATGTATTTGATGTTAATGCTGAGATAGCGATAGGTTCGTTTAACAAGGAAAATAACCGTATAACCAGATTTCGTACGCATACAGAATTGATAGAAAGTGGTGAGGTGGATGCTGTGATAATAGCGACTCCCGACCACTGGCATGCTCCAATGGCAATTGATGCGCTAAAAGCAGGCATACATGTATACGTAGAAAAGCCAATGACGCATAATATCAGGGAAACGTATGAATTACGAGATGCCGCACTAGCAAGTAAGGCTGTTTTTGTGGTGGGCCATCAACATCGTCAAACACAGAGCTTCTTGACCGCACAAAATGCAATCGCACAAAATGTATTGGGGCATGTGTCCTTGATCCAGGCAAATACGAATCGAAATGATGACAATGGAGCCTGGCAGTACGATATTCATGAGCGTGCGAGCTCACAAACAATTGATTGGGACCTTTTTGTAGGTAACGCACCAAAAATACCTTTCAATAAGGAACATTTTTTCAGATGGAGAAAATGGTGGGCTTATGGATCAGGCCTCTCTGGAGACCTCATGACCCATGATTATGACAGGGTCAATTGCGTTTTAAATATGGGTATCCCTCGATCGGTTGTTGCCTCCGGTGGAATCTACACGCATAATGATGGGAGAAATGTTCCTGATGTGATGCAGATAAGTATGGAATTCCCGGGTTTCAGTACAGGAGGAAGTCAGCAGAAAGGGAAGGAGCAAGGCATGACATTGGTTTATAGTGCTACACTTGGAAATCAGCATAATCGCTCAACTATATTGATGGGGCATGATGCAACGATGGAGTTAGGAAATAAGCTTACAATTTATGTAGACCCTCAATCTACGCGTTATAGAAGTCTTATCGAAGAAGGAAAAATGAACCCCTCCATTCCTGTATATCAATACGATCCAGCAATTTCGGGAGTTGACGGTATATCCTCTGCCACTTCCAAGTACTTTGCGGATAAAGGTCTTTTGTGGACGTACCGAGATGGGAAAAGAGTAGATTCCACTTTTCTCCATCTAAGAGAGTGGCTAAGTGTAATTAGAAATGGAGGGAAACCAAGCTGTGGCATTAAGGAAGGTTTTGAGGAAGCAATAACAGCACACATGGGAGGATTGTCCTACAAACTCGGAAGACGAATTGACTGGGATGCAGAAAAGCAAGAAATCGTACCCATTGAAGGGTTTGATTTAGATGAGGTACTCCTCATGAATAAGGAGAAAGTGACATAAAGACTCAGTAATTACAACAGCTGAAGAAAGCCAGGAATCAAGCTAAGGTTCCCTTGCTTAAGGCACTGCTTTATTTCATAGATGCATCGTCTTCTTAGTGCAAGGTCTTCCTTTTTTGTCTTGTTTAAGTTTTTGATTTTGCGGCAAACGCGAAGTGTGCTTTCCTGATGTTTGCTTAGGAAGGTGAACTGTTTTTTGGATAGCGAATTAGGAAGGATTCTTTTTTTCACTAGCACTTCATTGGTATAACAATAGAGGTTCTTTCGGCTTGAGCGAATCCAAAAATCGAAATCTTCATAGCTTAAGGTTTCATCGTATCCGCTTAGATCTTCCAAAACCTTCCTTTTAATCATCATTCCAGGTGGGGAGATGAAATACTTTTCTATCAAATCAACATATATATCGCCTTGTGGAACCTTTTCTTCTGTAGCAAAGTGCTTTCCTATTTCATTTCCTTCTGAATCTATATTCAGCACGTTGCAGAATTCTACACCAATATTTTGCTCAAATGTCTTTAATCCTTGTTGAATTCTCTCGGGGAGAAGAACATCGTCAGCGGCTAGATCGATGATGTAGGCTCCATTAGATTCAATGAACCCTTGGTTAAAAGCTCTGCAGTTTCCCATTGGGGTGCTATTGCTGATGAAGTTGATACCTTCATCAGCGGCAATCTTATGAATCAGCTTTTTACTTCCATCAACACTTCCGTCATCCACTACAATCAACTCAATATTTGGGTAGGTCTGACTGAGAACGGAGTTGATTGCCTCTGTGACGTACGCGCATTGATTATGGCACAAACAGACAACAGAAACTAGGGGATTCTCTTTAGACATTTTTGACTAATGAAGGTTTCATGGTCTCCACAGCACCCATTCTCTCCTTAAATATTCGGAGCGTCTCTTGCGGTTTGCCGTGCACGGATGATATACCAAGATCCAAATATTTGAATCCAACCTTTCGATAATAAGAAACCATTCCTGCAATCAATAGAACCATAGGGCTTCTGGCTTTAAAGAACGGGCTTGTTCCCGGTAGGTAATAGTACACCACATCTGCCGTCACTCTTACGGCAATGCAAACAGCGGACATCTTCCCATCTCTGAAAACACCAAAGCACTCGTAGGTATCGGGCATTTCGAGATTGAGCTTCCGTAACTTTTCCCAACTGATGTTGATTTTTAAACCTTGAACCTCTCTGCAGACCGAAAGAAACTGGTGAGCTTTTTCAAGTTCAGTATTAGGCATCTTTTTGAACTCAAAACCATCTTCCTGTAAACTTTTTAGCTTTCGAGACTGCATTTTGTGGATGGTGTTTTCCCAGTCTTCAGTCAAAGGAATATGCTGATTTATGTCTTCATACAGCACTTGATATCCAACCTTTTTCAAGATTCCAACGTCTACAAAGGGCTTGTAAATAGGACTTGGATGGACAATTGAAAGTTGCTCAATCTCTTGAATCTTAAGTGAAGCAGTTGCTTCTTTTTCGAAGGATAGAAATGAATCTGAGTGGTTGAGTTCTTTTGCCATATAAGAACCAAAGGGAGCTCTTGGCAGGCTAGTAGCGATGGATTGGTCAAGTGAAAAACTGATCAAATAGCCTTCATTCTCGAATGTAAGAAGTTTGTCATATTCCTGGAGTGATAAATAGTTAGGATCGAAATATGAGACAGGTACAGGTGTTTGTGATTTATTTAGATCGGTATTTTCAGAGAAGGGCATGTAATTCAAAAATAAACCTCTTATCGACTTTCGATACCTTCTTTTGGCATCTAACTTGCAAGTTGATTAATAGCAGAGTTAAACCGATCATTTGAAATACCTATTATCACTTTTCCTTATATCGATATCCTCCTTGCTGATCGGGCAAGTTTTTGAGGATGAAGCTGTCCAACGCATCATCGGTAAAGGGGCTGATCATATCTATAATGCGAACAAGGACTCTGCATTTTACTATGCAAAGCAGGCCCAGGAGCTTTTGCCCGACCATCCGATTGCTCCAATGATGAGAGCTATTGCCTTGCTATGGTCTAATATTCCAACTATAACGCCGGAGCTCTTTGCGGAGATGGAAAGCAAACTTGATTCAGCAGTGGCATTGGCGGAAGCTATTGATCCTGACTTAAAAGACCCAGAAATGATATTTTTCACCATGTCAGCGCATGGTTTGCTAGCTGAATACTATGCGGATCAGGGTCAAACCATGAAGGCCGTAGGTGAGGCAAGTCGGGCTTATGGTTTAGTGAAAAAGGGGTTCGATCTGGTTGAAGAGTATCCGGAGTTTTTATTTACTACGGGCCTCTACAATTACTTCATTGAGCGATATCCTGAAAAGCATCCGATATACAAACCCTTCATTTGGTTTTTCAGAAGTGGCGACAAAGCGCTTGGTCTTCAGCAACTTCAAGAAGCAGCGGAGACCTCATTAATTATGAAGGTAGAGGCGCATGTCTATCTTAGTTACATCTACCTTAGGTATGAATATAAGCCTGAGCAAGCACAAGAGTACCTTTCTATTTTATGTGATAAATTTCCTAGAAATTTTTATGCAAAGGCCAAGTATCTGGAATCATTAGCAAATGAGGAGGATTTCAAAAAAGCGCCATTGCAGATGATTTATACGTTGATAAAGCACGATAACGCCTACTATAAATTGGCAGGTTATGTATTCCTTGGGTATTACGAGGAAGTGATCATACGGAATAGATCGAAGGCGGAGTATGCTTATCGAAAGGGCCTTGAGTACGGACTTGAAATACCAGACCATGGAGAGTTTTTCAAAAGTTTCGGCTACTTAGGACTTGGAAGATTGCTTAATGAACAATCCAAAGATGAGGAGGCAAAGTACATGTTGAGCCAAGCGCTGAAATTTTCTGAAACTGACCAAATTACTGTCGAGGCTAAAGAACTTCTTTCCAAGTTTTGAAGAAATATTATACTATTTCAACTGCATCAGAAGGTTTATATAAAGAAAAGGGAAGTAAATTTTTGTCTTTTGCTTTTCCGGTTTCGAGTGAAGAGGAAATTAAGCGCAATCTAGAAAGAGTTAAAAAGCAATACTATGATGCACGTCACTATTGCTATGCGTGGATGATGGGCATGGATCAACAAAGATGGCGAGCAAATGACGATGGTGAGCCCGCACATTCTGCAGGCGATCCCATCTTAGGTCAAATCCGATCGATGGAGCTGACTAATACTCTGGTGATTGTGGTAAGGTACTTTGGTGGAACTAAATTAGGTGTGGGCGGTTTGATTAATGCCTATCGGACAGCAGCAGAAAGCGCGCTTGAAGCACCTACTAAAATTGAGATTCATGAAGTTCTCACTGTTACATTACTCTTTGACTATGATAGCATAAGTGTAGTTGAAAAGTTGATTTCGGATTTTGAAATAAACGTATCAGACCGAATCTTTGAAGAAAGGTGCAAAGTGATCGGAGAGCTCAAAAAAATTGACCTTGAGCATTTCAACAGATCAACCCAAGATTTTTTTCAAATTGAAATAAGTATAGACCAATGAATCCATCCAAAGAATTTGAACAGCTTTTTGCCAGAGATTTAAGAAAACTTAAAGAGGAGATAGAATCCTATCCAGATGAAACTTCACTTTGGATAAAATCAGGTGACATAAAAAATTCGGCTGGGAATCTTGCACTTCACCTTTGTGGAAATTTGCAGCATTTTATTGGAGCGGTATTAAGTGGTACTGATTACGTTCGGAATAGGCCATTTGAGTTTGAGGGTTCTGTTGAAAGAAAGCAGCTCTTGGACGAGATTGATAAGACCTTGGACACTGTTTCCAGCTTCTTTCAAGAGGCTTCTCAAGAGACTTACGAAAAGAAGTATCCTATTGAAGTTTTTGGAAACGAAATGAGCACGTTTTACTTTATTGTTCATTTACAAGGTCATCTAAACTACCATCTAGGTCAGGTAAATTATCATCGGAGAATTCTCTCGAAATAGTTAATCGTATGATTATTTGGGTTGGTCTAAACAAAGACCAAGGTCGCCGAATGATGTGCTCGGAGAATGATTTTATATCTATCCTTGAACTGTGATCAACAAACAAACAGATCAAAGAAATTAAAGATTATCCATAGCTGGTTGAATTAGAACGGAGTTGCTTTGGTGAGGGCGCTCCGTTTGCTTTTTATACGACACTTTTATTCAACCACCACAGTGTCTTTGCTGATCGCGACCGTACCAAAATACCCCAATACTTGTTCGTCTACTTCTGATCTAAAATATGTTAGATTCCCCTGTACAAATGCGGGAGTTGTACCTGTGGAGGTTCCTAGTGAGGTAATTTGTGATTTCAGCAAGCTCAGATAATTGTAAGCCTCTTCATTTATATTTTGGAATTCTGTTATGATCTCATCGCCTGTGTCATATCCAAAAGACCTGAAATTGTTGGGAATAACATTTCCATCGAAAAAGCGATCATCTTGTATAGTGATAGTCTCTGGCTCATCGTAGATCTCGCCATTTTGCAGAAATCTCCACCTGTAAAAATTTCTTTCACCTTCGGGATCAATAGCACTTATTCGAGGGAAGAATACGGTGAATTGTTGATTAGGATTATCTGGGTCATTCTCTTCAAATGAATCAACAAACAGCCCATCAATAGGGACGGGTTGCAACATTTGTTCCCATTCCGATCTTATGGTGTTCTCCTCCGATAATTGAATTCGCACTTGATATTCAACACCAAATTCTCCTCCAAAACTTTCGTTAGATCTATAGTGACCATCTGCCTCATGTCTGAAGTTAAATGTGTTGCCAGTCTTTGATTGCACAGTGACAACAGCATTTGTTATTGGAGTAACAGGTTCGTTGATTGCAAAACTGTTTGATCTAGTAAGACGGACAGATTGTATTTCATTAAAATTTGTAAGCCAACCTTCAACTGTGACGAGATTTTGGGCGTCAGGAAGGTCGATTATCACCACTTCCTCACAAGCATATCCAGCAAATATCAATATGATAAAGATGAGCTTTTTCAAAACTTGAAATTGTAGGTAATTGCAGGAATGACTGTCCCAAAGATTGAATACTGAACGATTTCTCCAAGACCAGGGTTCAACTCGGACTCTCTGAAGAAATAAGAGTATGCGTTCTGCCTGGCATATACATTGTAAATGGTCAAGATCCAGAAATCTCTGTTCTTTCTTCTCTGACCGTTTTTCTTGAGCTGTTTTCCTTTGAGCCTGAGAGATAAATCTAGCCTGTGATAGTCGGGAAGTCGTTCATTATTCCTAGTTCCAAAATTGGGTACAAGGTTATTTTCAAATACGTACTTGTCAGTTGGAAGCGTTACAGGAATCCCGGTATTGTAAATGAAGTTGGTGGAGATACTTAGTCTTTCAGACAACTCCATATTCCATGAAGTGGAAAAATCATGCGTCTTATCAAAGTTTTCCACGATGTACCTCTGCTCATTATTTTCATTGATTTTGCTTTCCGCTCGTGATAAAGAGTAGCTAACCCAACCTTTCAAACGACCCTTCCTCTTTCTTAAGTAAAACTCAATACCATAGGCTCTAGCATCAGTCAGCAGCAATTCCGTCTCAATGTTTTCATTAAAGATTAGGTCTGCGCCATTCTTGTATTGGATGTTATTTGAAATGTCCTTGTAGTAGATTTCTGTGGAGGCTTCCCATTTGTTATCTTTCAGGTTTTTGTACAAGCCTAAGGTATATTGATCAGCAACCAGGGGAGGAATATATTCATCGGTAAGTTTCCATACGTCCGTAGGTGCTGGAGAAATGGTATTTGAGATCAAGTGGATGTACTGGGCGTTCCTCGAAAAGGAAGCCTTGATCGAACTCTT
>CAYYNA010000122.1:0-10748 GCA_964472815.1 uncultured Roseivirgaceae bacterium | reverse complement strand
TTGGAGCAGGTCTTGGTATCGGTTTGATCGGTAAAGGAGCTACTGAAAGTATTGCGCGTCAGCCTGAAGCAGCTGGTAAAGTACAAACTGCAATGATCATTGCTGCTGCCTTGATTGAAGGAGCAGCGCTATTTGGAGTTGTAGTTGGCTTATTAGCATCTCAAGGATAATTCCTAAATGTAGGTTGGCTGTGTTTACATTAGGTAACACGGCCAACTTGCCATTATTTATTAAATAAAACATTTTACATCGTGTCATTAGTAACCCCCGACATTGGTTTAATCATCTGGCAAACTGTCGTCTTTGTCCTAATTCTCATCATTCTTCGGACGTTTGTTTGGATTCCTATTTTAAGTGCCCTCAAGACCAGAGAGTTTCAAATTGAGGATTCATTGAGAGCTGCCAACAATGCTAAGAATGAGATGGAGCAGATTAAGGCGGACAATGAGTATTTACTTCAAGAGGCAAGAATTGAAAGAGATGCCGTTCTAAAGGAGGCCAGAGAAGAGGCTACTAAAATCATTGATAAAGCAAAGGGCGAAACCTCGGAGATCACTTCCAAGATGATGCAAGATGCTAAGGATGCAATTGAGGTAGAAAAGAAAGCAGCACTCAGCGAAGTAAGGGAGCTTGTTTCCACCCTCTCTCTTGAGATTGCCGAAAAAGTGCTAAGAGAAAATCTTGCGGACGATAAGTCGCAAAAAGCACTTGTAGAAAAATTCATAAAAGACGTCAAGATCAACTAATTCATGTCTACAGGAAGAATAGCTGCCAGATATGCGATTCCAATTCTTGAGTTGGCTGAGGAGAAGAAACTCCTAGAGAAAGTGAAGGACGACATGGAGTCTTTCTCATCTCTTTGCAAGGAAAATCGAGATTTTGCCTTGATGCTGAAGAGTCCAATTATTCCGCACTTAAAGAAGGCAGAAATCCTGAATAAGGTTTTCAAGGGCAAGTTCAATGACTTGACATTGCAGGCTTTTAGCTTGATCACGAGGAAAAATCGAGAAGCGGTGCTTGAGGCGATTTCCAATGAATTCCTTGATTTATACAATAAGAAGAAAGGTATTTCAAAGGTTTCTGTTACAACCACTTTCGCACTGGATTCAGGGCTCAAGAAATCGTTCGAAAAGCTAGCAAAAGACGTTACCGGCAATACTCCTCAACTAACGGAAATTGTTGATCCAGACATCCTGGGAGGTTATCTCGTGAAGTTTGATGACAAGCAAATTGACGATAGCGTAAGAGGGCAACTAAAAGAATTAAAACTTAAGTTTTCTAATAAATAACATTTCAGCTGAATAGCTAAAAGAATAATACTATGGCACAAGTAAGACCCGATGAGGTTTCAGCAATTTTAAGAGAGCAACTTTCGTCTTTCAAAACAGAAAGTGAACTGGAAGAGGTTGGAACTACCCTTCAAGTAGGTGATGGTGTAGCTAGAATATATGGTTTGTCTAATGCCCAAGCAGGAGAGCTACTTGAGTTTGAAAACGGATTAAATGCCCTTGTACTTAACCTTGAGGAGGATAACGTGGGAGCGGTATTGCTTGGAGACTCTAGTGACGTAAAAGAAGGAGATACAGTAAAAAGAACTGGGAAGATTGCTTCAATCAAGGTTGGTGATGGCATGTGTGGCCGAGTGGTGGACACGCTTGGAAATCCAATTGATGGAAAAGGTGCGATTGAAGGTGATACCTTCGAAATGCCGCTAGAAAGAAAAGCTCCAGGAGTTATCTATAGAGAGCCAGTAAGTGAGCCCCTTCAAACTGGTATTGTTTCTATCGATTCAATGATTCCTGTTGGTAGAGGCCAAAGAGAATTGGTAATTGGTGATCGTCAAACAGGTAAAACCGCTGTTGTTATTGACACTATCATTAACCAAAAAGAATTTTACGATCGCGGCGAGCCCGTATTCTGTATTTATGTGGCCATTGGACAAAAAGCTTCTACTGTAGCTGGAATCGTTTCTCAGCTTGAGAAAGCTGGCGCGATGGATTACACAGTTATTGTAAGTGCCTCTGCTTCTGATCCAGCGCCAATGCAATTCTACGCTCCGTTTACTGGTGCGGCTATTGGCGAGTACTTCAGAGATACGGGAAGACCAGCTCTAGTAGTTTATGATGATCTATCTAAGCAAGCAGTTTCTTACAGAGAGGTTTCTTTATTGCTTAGAAGACCTCCAGGGCGTGAGGCTTACCCAGGAGATGTATTCTATCTTCACTCAAGATTATTAGAAAGAGCTGCGAAGGTTATTAATGACGATTCTATTGCGCAGCAAATGAATGACCTTCCACCTTCTCTTGAAGGAAAAGTAAAAGGAGGAGGATCACTTACAGCACTTCCAATTATTGAGACGCAGGCTGGTGACGTTTCGGCTTATATCCCTACGAACGTAATTTCAATTACTGATGGTCAGATTTTTTTGGAGACGAACTTGTTCAACTCCGGTATTAGGCCCGCGATCAACGTAGGTATCTCGGTATCCCGTGTGGGAGGATCAGCTCAGATAAAATCAATGAAGAAGGTTTCTGGTACCTTGAAACTTGATCAAGCCCAATTTAGAGAGCTTGAAGCTTTTGCAAAGTTTGGTTCAGACTTGGATGCTGCAACACAAAGAACCATTGATAGAGGGCGTAAAAATCAGGAAATTCTTAAGCAGCCTCAATTTTCGCCAATGCCAGTAGAAGAGCAGGTAGCGATGATTTACGCTTCTACTAAAGGATTCTTAGATACAGTTCCAGTAGAGAAGGCAAAGGAGTTTCAAACTGCTTTCTTGGAAGCTATGAGAAGCTCAGGAAAAGACGCATTGGCTGATTTCAAGGTAGGTAAGCTTAGTGAAGAAGCAGTTGCAAAGACTGAGCAAACCGCCACAGATACTGCATCAAGATTTTCGAAGTAATAAAGGAGGAAATTACAAATGGCCAATCTTAAAGAGGTAAAAGGGAGAATTCAATCCATTAAGTCCACGCAGCAGATTACTAAAGCCATGAAAATGGTGGCAGCAGCAAAGCTTCGTAAGGCTCAGGATAGAATTATTCAAATGAGGCCGTATTCACAGAAGCTATCTGAGATCATCCAGAATGTATCTGCAAACAGTCAATCAGAAGAGATTGAAAACCCGTATGCAGAGGAGAGGTCAGCAAATAGTGCCCTGTTAGTAGTAGTTACTTCTGACAGAGGACTGTGCGGTGCTTTTAATAGTAGTATTTTCAAATACACGAAGCTCTTAATTGAGGAGAAGTACAGATCACAAGAAGCTTCGGGTAACTTGCATATTCTGCCAATTGGTAAAAAATCTCTGGAGTTTTTTACTAAAAGAAAGTACAATGTCATCAGCGAATATTCTCACCTGATTGAGAAGCTTAACTTTGATGAAGCACGTGACGCTGCTGAAATGATTATGGATCAATTCGTCAAAGGAGAGTTTGATCAGGTGGAGATCATCTACAATGAATTCAAGAATGTAGCAACGCAAATTGTTCAAAATGAGCAATTTCTTCCAATTAAAGACGTGACTTCAGATGAGGTCACTGATTCAAATGCAGATTACATTTACGAGCCTTCTCAGGATTTTATCTTCAGCGAATTGCTTCCCAAATCTCTGAAGATTCAGTTTTACAAAACCCTACTTGAGTCTAACGCTTCTGAGCATGGTGCTAGAATGACTGCAATGGATAAGGCTACTGAGAATGCTGATGAGCTACTGAAGGAGTTGAGACTTACGTATAACAGAACTCGTCAAGCAGCAATTACTAAGGAGATCCTGGAGATTGTGGGAGGAGCAGAAGCTCTTGCACAAGGATAATGATCCTGGCTTTCTTTCGAAAGGCACAGCACTTATCATTAGATATTGTATTCGGAGCAGTAATTCTGCTCCGTTTTTTTTCTCAGGAACTTTCTGTAAGCCCCTCCTGGGCAGCTTACTTTCTTTTAGCCGCTAGTATATGGTTGATCTATACGGTTGATCACCTTAGAGATGCCAGAAAAGCAGTCCAATCAAGCAGAGCTAGGTACCAATTTCACTTGCGTCATGAAAAGATCTTAAAGCGCATAATATTGCTAATTACAGTCATTTCTTCAATTTTGGCTGTGTACGTAAACCAAGCTATTCTCTTTGGTGGAATTGTCTTGGTTGCTTTATCAGGAGTTTATCTATTGATCCATCAGTTTCTCTCCAGTATAGGGCTTAAAGAACTTTATGTTGCCATGGTATATACAATTGGAATTTTGCTAGTTCCTTTCATATTAGCAGAAACGGTAAGATGGGATATGATGATGCTGCTTTTTCTATTAACGTATGCAAATCTGATCATCTTTAGTTGGTTTGAAAAAGAGGAGGATAAAGCAGATAACTTTAATTCTATTGCTACGCAGTTGAATGACTCAAGACTAGAGGTGGTGATATTTTGTATTTTAAGTCTTGGGCTTGCATTATCATTCCAAATGAATCTATCGAGACTAAGTGTCTACTTTTTTTCTGGATTTGCCATTTATGCTGTCATTTGCATCAACAGAAAATGGTCAAGAGTAGACTTAAGGTATCGTGCAATTGGTGATGGGGTATTCTTAATTCCGATTCTCTTTGAATGGATCTAAATCAATTTGATCTTGTAGCTCCTTTTTATGATGCTTTAAGTCGATTGGTTTTTGGAGATCAGATCGTGAAGAGCCAAACGCATTTCCTACATCAAGTGCAGAAGGATGACCAAGTCTTAATTTTAGGTGGAGGCACTGGGCAGATCCTGGAAGCTATTCCTGCATGTTCAAAGATTTTCTACCTGGATAAATCTAGGAAAATGATTAAGCTAGCTAGAAGGAGAAGCTCATCTAGTGATATTGAGTTCCTCAACAAAGATTTCTTCGACTTAGAATTGCCTATTCAATTCGACAAAATAATCTGCCCCTTTTTTTTGGATTGCTTCAGTGGGACGAATCTTTCATTGGCGATTTCGAAAATTGAAAGCTTGCTTGCAGACAAGGGTGTTTTGATTGTGACTGATTTTGAGGACAAAAACATGAGCAAGTTTCTAGATAAGGTAATGCATACCTTCTTCAAGGTCACCTCAAAGTTGGAGTCTAATAGCTTAAAACCAATTGACCAGTTTATTCATGAATCTGGATTCGAAAAGCTGCAGGAAAAATTTTTCCATCGAAATATGATTTTTTCCCGTGTATATAGAAACCTTTGAAAAAAAGTAGTGTCTCTATGCATGACGTGAGCACCACACATACCATCCATAAACACCTAATTGTGCAAAGCCAGAGAGGCGATCAGGCTGCAATGGCATCATTGTATGGCTTGTATGCCAAAGCGATGTACAATATCTGTAGGAGGATGATGGGTGATGAAGAAGAGGCTAAGGACCTACTGCAAGAGTCCTTTGTAGATGCTTTTCAGAAATTGCCCTCCTTACGTGAGGTGAACACCTTTAGTTCTTGGATTAAGCGAATTGTTGTGAATAATTGCATTAATGCGATTCGTAGGAAGAAGTTGGATATGGATCAATTGCAAGAGAATGCAGATTTTGTGGAAGACGAGGAAGATGATTTTGAGTATACAAAATTTCAAGCAGCCCAGATCATGTCTGCAATTGATTTGCTACCGGAAGGATGCAGAACGGTCTTGAATTTGTACTTATTCGAGGGGTACGACCACAAAGAAGTAGGAGAAATACTTGGAGTCACTGAGTCAGCGTCCAAAGCACAGTATTGCAAGGCTAAGGCGAAGATCAGAAAAATTTTAGCAGAGGAAAGGAATCAAAATGTCGGATAGCTTAAAGGAACATATCGATAATACAAGAGAGGATTTTGAAATCTATCCTTTCGAAAGTGACAAAAGCTGGGAGCAGATTTCTAAGAAGGTTATGCCAGAGAAGAAGTGGCCTCTATGGAAGCTGACAAGTGTGGCGGCTTGCTTTCTTTTAGTTCTTTCTGGTGCAATCTATCAGTTGGTTCCACAAAACCCTCAGGGTGAGTTGGCTGATCTTGAATCGTACTATCAAGGGGAAATTAGTCAAAAAGTAAATCTGATTAAGTCACATCTAAAAGACCCTTCAGTCCTTGAAGATTTGGACCTGATGGATCAAGCCTTTGCTGAGTTGAAGAATGATTTAAAAGACGATGTGGATAATGAAGAAGTGGTCTTGGCAATGATGGAAAACTATCAGCTTAAGTTGAAGATTTTGGAGGAGATTTTGCTTGAATTAGAAAATGAGAATAATGCGAGCACTCTTTAGCATATTGTTTACTGTTTCTATTGCTAGCTGCTTGCTTGGTCAAGTAAGGCAAGAGCGAGATCTTAATCGTATATTTTCGACTTCTGAAAATGGCAAGGTGGAAATCATCAATAAGTACGGTGAAGTGATTGTTCGAACTTGGAATTCCGATTCCGTGAGATTCGATGTGCTGATCAGAGCGGAAGGAAAAAACAGTGACGCGGTGAACAAATCGATGAGCCGTGTGGACGTGCGTTTTCGAAAGGTTGGCAGTGTGATTTCTGCGGTGACCGAAGTAAGCAAGGGAAGGGGAGTTTTCGGTGGTGTACTCAGCGAGGTAGAAGGTGTGGTGGGCAACAATAAACTCAAGATTGATTACGAGATATGGATGCCTGAAGGAGTCTTGTTAAGTGTGGAAAATAAGTTTGGTGATGTTTACCTCACGGACCTTGGTGCTAAGGTGGATCTAGATGTCTCGCACGGTGACATCAAGGCAGGCAATATCGAAGAGTCAATCAATCTTAAGCACAGTTTTGGAAAAGCCTCTTTCGGAAAAGTGAACGACGCGATTATTACTTTGAGGGGATCTGAGATTGATTTTGAAGAAGCTACTTCGTTGAATCTGGAGAGTGGAAGCTCGGAAATTAGAGTGGACAAAGTAGGTAGAATCCAATTTAATTCTCGGAATGATAAGATTAGATTATTGGATGTTCAGGAAGTACTGTGTGAAGGTTCCTTTACCAATATTACAATTGACAGACTGAGAGGCTCTTCCCGACTGGATTTTAGTTACGGAGATATCTACTTAAGCAGAATTGACAAGGATTTCCAAAGCATTGATATTACAGGAAAATCAACCGATATAAATTTGATATTGGATCAAGCGTCCTACATTAAGGCATTTATTAAGGGGCCTGAAGATCGGATGATTCTACCAAACAGTATGTTGGTCATGCAAAAAGAACAGTTTGAAGATGGCAAAATCTCCCTATCAGGAGATGTGGGAAATACCAATGTGGAGCATAGCAAACTGATCATTGATGCTGATGGTGGAGAGCTCATCGTGTCAATAAAAGAAACATCTTTGTTCACCGAAAAAGATTGAACTGCCTACCTAGAGAATGAAGTACACTTTACTCGCCCTATTCATTCTTGCGTCATTTTCAATAGACGCTCAGCAGCTGTATGAGAAGTCTGGGGGAATTAGACTTGGCCATACTTCAGGACTTACCTATAAGAAATTTTTCACGGAAGATGAGGCAGTCGAAATGATGCTAAGTGGGCGAAATGATGGAATGCAATTCACCATAGTTTATCACTTTCATCAGCCCATGGAGTTCTCTTTCAATGATCGATTTTACCTGCATTACGGAATTGGTGGACATATAGGATACGAGAAGTTCGATGACCTTGCCAAGGTGCTTTCGAATGCGGAAGGTGACGAATTTATCTACGAGGAAAGGAGCTTTTTTGCCATGGGAATAGATGCTGGCTTGGGATTAGAGTATCGATGGCTCGAAGTACCCATAACGCTTGGCTTTGATCTTAAGCCCTATTTCAATTTCATCGGAATGAGGCATACAAGAACAAAATTCTGGGATGCAGCCGTTTCTTTTAAATATGTATTTTGATGGGTAAAAGGATACATATTGCGCTGCTTCTAGCCCTTTTGACTCTTTCGAGTGTTTACTCTCAGAAATATGCCGACACTTACAGCCCAGAGGATGACAAAGTGAAATCTCTGCTGGGAAAAGGAAATGACCTCAACGGGTTTGGAGCCTTGGATTTGAAGGTGGGAGATTTTGTCGGTGAGAGGGCTTTATTGGCTGGAGCTTACGGAGGTTTTATTGTGAATAGAAGATATCTGTTTGGGCTTGCTGGCTATGGACTGGTGACCAATGTTGAATTTGATGGAAGCATTCCTGGCCAGGAAGACGTAAAGAAACTGAACCTACACGGTGGATATGGTGGAGTGTTAATTGGAGTGACCATTGCACCAAGAGAGCTAATTCATGTCAGCATACCTATTGTTCTTGGCGCTGGTTCGTGGGAAGTAGTGGATAAGGATTTCTTTGTCAACAATCCAGCTGATTCTGAATTCACCGTTGAGAACTCTGTCTTTTTTGTAGTAGAACCTGGCCTGGAACTAGAGTTCAACATTACTAAGTACTTCAGGATAGGGGCAGGAGCCACCTTTAGATATATTGCTGGCACTGAGCTAGACAATATCAATGATGATGATACCACTGGCATCAATGCGATACTTAGTTTTCGATTCGGTCGGTTCTAGTATTATTGGATGCGTCGAGTTATCACAAGGTGGGGTTTGTTCTGATTGTCTCTAAAACCTATTAGGAAGTAATCTCCACCATCTTTCAACCTAAACTTCTTCTTTAGATCTGAAGCTTGCATCGGGTAATTGCGAGTAATTACATTGATCGCTTTGTTTGGAGCATACTTAGCCAATTCCTTTTTGCCATCCATGCTTTCGATTTCAAATACTCGCCCAGGGAAAGCCTGAACTTTACTCGAGGCAGTATATAGATGTGTGCTAGGGGCAATCTTCTGGAGGTTAAAATCAGCAGCGATACTTTTGAACGCTCCTGCTTTTAGAACGGAGGCATTAGGCTCGAAGAGATAGTTCGATACTTTGCCAAAAGATACGTTACTGTGGGCTTCTTTTTCAAAGTCAAAAAGATAGGGCTGCTGTCCTGATCCTAGATTCACCGCATGGATACTTGGCGTATTAGTGGAATTGAAATCCAGAAGCAATAGCACCTCCTTACACTCATTTCTTGATGAGACTACATGCACTTCTTTGACATTACTAATTTTCCTAAGCGAGTCTTTGATGTCTAGAAGGGGAGAGAGCTTCATGAGCAGCTCATTAGATTTTTTTGCCAATTCCGGCATTAGCTCCAGGACATTTGGCGTACAATCTTCCAACTTAAAGACTTTACTCTTAGCTGTGTCCCTTCTGGCAGGATCGATGAAGAAAGTAGCCCTTCGGTCAAAGGAAGAGAGGAAGGATTCAGCATCTTCACAATGAATTTCTATTTCCCTTCCTAGGTGCTTTTGGTTGTGTGAGAAGACTTTACAGAGATCTCGATTTTGTTCCACGTAGATCGACTTCTTGAAAGTATCACTGAGTTCAAGGCAATCTATCCCTGTGCCGCCGGTCAAATCGATCAGTAATTCTCCTTCGACTAAGCTTTTCTTGTAATCTGCAGTAGCTGAGGAGGAAGCTTGCTCAATTGATATCGGAGGAGGAAAAATAAGAGCTGGGTCAGCTACCCATTCCTTCAGCTTTCCTTTTGCTTTTTTCCTGGCACTAACCTGATCTGCAATTAGATTGATCTTGTCTCTAAACTCCTTCGGAGGATTTAGCAACAGCTGATGGGTATCAGCATTTTCGTTATTTTGGATGAATTCGACTACTTCTTGTTTCTGTAGAAAGTCGATATCAATCATTACCTATCAATAAACCAGACTGTGTTCCGCCATGTATTCTGCAATCTGAATCGTATTAGTGGCTGCCCCTTTTCTAAGATTATCAGACACAATCCAAAGATTCAGAGACTTAGGCTGGGTCTCATCTCTTCTGATTCTCCCTACAAAAACTTCATCCTTGTCATGGGAATGCAGCGGCATTGGGTATTCATTTGACTTAGGATCATCTACCAAAACAACCCCAGGCGCTTTGGAAAGTAGTTCATAGACTTGCTCAAGACTATACTCCTCTTCAAACTCTAGATTTACAGATTCCGAATGACCTCCAATAGTCGGTATTCTCACACACGTTGCAGTAACTTGAATGGAATCATCACCAAAGATCTTTTTGGTCTCATTCACCATTTTCATTTCCTCCTTAGTGTACCCGTTTTCTTGGAATACATCGATGTGAGGTAGTGCATTCATGTCTATCTGGTGTGGATACACCTTTTGAATGTCTTTCCCATCTCGCTCTCCGTACAGTTGATCCACAGCGCCTTTCCCAGATCCGGTAACGGACTGGTATGTAGAGACCACAATTCTCTTGATTCTGAAGGCATCATGAAGTGGTTTTAGTGCTACGACCATTTGAATGGTGGAGCAGTTTGGATTGGCAATGATGCGGTCATCTATTCGTAGTACATGACCGTTTACCTCAGGGACCACCAATTTTTTCTTAGGGTCCATTCTCCATGCAGACGAGTTGTCGATGACGATGGAGCCCACTCCGGCAAATCGTGGGGCATATTCAAGTGAAACAGAACCTCCGGCCGAGAAAAGCGCAATATCCGGTTTGGCAGCAATGGCATCTTCCATGGAGATGATCGGATACTCAGTTCCCTTGAAATTGATCTTTTTGCCTATTGATCTTTCCGAAGCAACAGGAAATAACTCTGAAATGTGGAAATTTCTTTCTTCAAGAATTTCTAGCATTTTTTGGCCTACGAGACCACTAGCACCGACAACTGCAACCTTCATGTCTATTTTCTAAAAAAGATTCTAATCTGAAATGCAAAACTAGTACTTTTAGTTTCAGTC
>CAYYNA010000121.1:0-10774 GCA_964472815.1 uncultured Roseivirgaceae bacterium | reverse complement strand
TGAATTATTATTTCTTTGACAGATTACCAAATACCGAAGATCCAATTAATCAACTCGATATCAGTCGGGTTTTTATTCTGACTAGTAAAAGCACTGCCTCAGCTTCTGAATTGATAATTGCTGGGCTTTCTGCATACATGGATGTGACAATCGTTGGGGACACCACGGTTGGAAAGAATGTCGGTTCAGTACTATTGTATGATTCACCCGCAGAGACCTACCTTGACAAGGGGCCTGATTTGAATCCGAATCATCGGTACGCAATCCGACCTATCATTAGTCAGTTTGCAAATTCCAACGGATTCACCGATTACATTAATGGCTTTTTGCCAGATATCACTATAAACGAAAACACACTGGTTGGCACAATAAGGCCACTTGGGGACCCGGATGAGGCTCTATTGGAAGCAGCACTTAATGCTATTGCTGGAGTTGCCAGGTTTTCTCCTGTTGCACAGAATAGTCCATTTATCACAGTTCACGATTCGGAACCGAAAGATAAATTCTTTGAATCGGTCATTTTGGATTCAAAGAACCTCTCCAGTATTTCAGATAATCCCTAATCATTAGTAGATTAGTCACACCTCTTTATGAGAAGTGACTCGCACCATGATCTCTATTCACCGCCTAAAGAAAGAGCCAGTTGGTTTAAGGGATGTCTTTTTATGGCACTGTTCTTTGCAGCCGCCATGGGCATAGTGCACTTAATCGTGTACTATTTTGGGCACTGAACTATTCTATACCATCGAATAGCCGATTCCAGCGTACTTTATTGAAAAAGCTACCGTCTGTATTCCAAGACATCCAAATGAAGGAAGCTTCTCCAACTATGTTGTCTTCTGGTACAAATCCCCAATAGCGAGAATCATCAGAAGCATGCCGATTATCTCCCATCATGAAGTAGTAGTCCTTATTGAAGGTGTAAGTGGTAATACTTTCACCATTTACTAATAGTTCGCCTTCGTTGATTTCTACAGATTCATTTCCTTCATAATTCTGTATGGTGCTTCCATACATTGCTAAGTTCTCCTCATTGACCTCAATCTGCATGCCTCTGGCTGGAACTGTGAGAGGACCGAAGAAATCTCGGTTCCAAGGAAAATATTGGGCGTTAGGAAAAATGTTAGGCTCGGGACGATCCTCCGGAACTAGCTGCAATGTAACGTTCTCTACAAAAGGTAATTTCTCAATTTCCGTAGCAGTTGTTCCTGGCATATGAATAGCATATCCCCCAGGTACTCGATCCCTGTTTGGTGGATCGATTGTATATTTTTCAAAGACACGATCTCTGATACTCTCATCTGTTCTCACAAAGTACTGATGCTGCATCAAAGGCGGATTCTCAGATGCTTCTCCATTTACAAAAACTTGTGTGTTTTTGATCTCTATGGTTTCGCCAGCTATCGCGACGCATCGCTTAATGTAGTGTGTTTTTAGGTCCATCGGGTGGTACGCACCATCCCTTCTCTGATTATAGTGATCATCTACTGGATAGTTGAAAACCACCACATCATTCCGCTCAACTTTACCTAGGGAAGGTAAACGCAGACTGTTCAACGAGACGCCCGGAATGTAAGAAGGTATCTCAGTGCCCCAGATCGTTTGATGCGTCAATGGTACTTGCAGAGGAGTTTGCGGTGTTCTAGGGCCGTATTCAGCTTTACTTACGAAAAGAAAATCCCCGATCAGAAGTGATCTTTCCATTGATCCCGTTGGGATTACATATGCCTCCATGAATATCCAGCGAACAAAAGTTGCACAGAAAACGGCAAAAACGATTGCTTCGAACCACTCCTTGGCGAATGATTTTTTCGGCTTGGGAATAGAAGTTGCCTTGTCAATGTAAGTAGTGTCTGACCATGCGATATAGTTCATATAAACAGGGGCGAAGACCACTCCAAGCACCTGATCTACATACGTGTACTTACCAAACGACTTCATCAAGTCTAGGTGCATAGTGAGAGCAACGAAGAAATTGATTACTGGAACAAACAACAATAACACCCACCAGAGAGGTCTTCCGATAATACCTAGGTGAACGTAATAATTGTAAATAGGCACAAACCCTTTCCAACCTTCTTCACCTGCCTTTTCGAAGAATTTATAGTAAGCTGTTCCTTGAAGAACAAACCACAGTATAAGAAATACGATTACAAATACCGGGTTAAAATCGTGAAAGTACATGTATTAGTTATGGTTAATAAAATCAGACATTGTAAAGATCCCTTTTCGGGTGTGTATCCATTCGGCAACTCTAACAACCCCTTCTGCAAAAACACTTCGATCATGTGCGATATGAGTAATTTCGATGGACTCCAGATCAGATGAGTAGCTTACGGTGTGCGTTCCTGGTACGTTAGGCTTTCTTTCGGAAATTATGCCCAGTTTTTGACGATCGGTTGTTTTCTCGTTTATCCAGTCCGTTTTTTCTGAATGCTTGAGTATTCCTTCAGCTAACGTGATAGCTGTCCCACTAGGGCTATCTTTCTTCTCTGTATGATGTATTTCTTTTAATTGAGAGCTGAAGCTGAGAGACTTCATTTTTGCAGCTAGCCACTCATTCATCTCGAAGAAGAGATTTACGCCAATACTATAATTAGATGCATACAGGAATGTTCCCTCATTTTGAGCGCAGAGCTCCTCAATTTGAGGCTTTTTTTCTAGCCAGCCAGTGGTTCCACTAATGACAGGGATTCCTTTGGTTAAGCAGAATTCTAGATTTCGGAAGGCAGAATCTGGTTGGGTAAACTCGATTGCAATATCTACTTGGTCAGCCTCTATTTGGTCAAGACTGTCACCATGATCGATTTTATAAACAATTGAGTGATTCTCTCTAGAAGCAATCTGTTCAATTGCTTTGCCCATCTTGCCGTACCCAATCAAAGCTATTCTCATACTTATTCAGAACCTAAGAGCGAATGATATTCCAACTGCCTGCGAAAATAATGGAGTTGGTTCAATCGAAGGCTTAATTTGAAGTGCCAAGTCTTCATTGACAATGAATTCATTCAAGTGAGCGGAAACATGAGCATCTACAATTTGTAGGAGATAAAAAGCAGATCCCAATACGATCATAAAATCTCTGTTTCGGCGAAATATATCTCTATTTCTCACTAGTGCAGTACTGTTGTTTATTACGTCAGAATAAGGATTGTCTCCGCCCGCATTTTCAATCAATGCGGCATTTCTGAGGGAATGATAGACCCTATTGTTGTAATTGATGTAGTGACCGAAAACAAGCATCCCGGAAACAACAATTGGGACCTTCCAATACTGACGATTATATACTTGTCCTAGTCCGGGCAAAATAGCCGATAGGAGGGCAGCTCTCTGAGGGTCTAGATCGGAAAGCTCCTGAAACAACTCAGCTCGTTCTTCTGCCTCGACGAAAACAGAGTCATCAACCACAATAGGCCGATCCTGGGAAAAAGAGCAGTTGATTGATAGTATGATTAGGATAAATGCAGAAAGACTTCTCATTGACTTCATCAATCTGCAAAGATTGGGCCTAATCATTAGATATCGAAAAAATGAGATGAAAAGAAATTTAGAGTTCTAGGATCTCTAGAATTCGGTTAAGATCCTCCGTAGAATTGAAAGGGATTTTTATCTCGCCTTTATTCTGCGAATTGGCCTTAACATTGATCTTAGCACCAAAATGAGAGGACAACTTGGTTTGCAAGGTTTTGATTTCCGGATCTACTTCATTAGAACTGCTTGGTGACTTCTCGGTTTGAGAAGATCCTTTCCTAGCGAGTTCTTCTACTTTACGAACCGAAAGCTCATTTTTTATCGTCTGGTTAAAGATTTCCAGCTGAAGAGAAACATCTTCAATAGACACAAGAGCTCTAGCGTGCCCCATGCTCAATTTGCCATCTCTAAGGGCCACCTGAATGTCAGGTGGTAGCTTCAAGAGTCTTAGGTAGTTTGTAACTGTGCTTCGGTTTTTACCAACTCGATCGCCAAGCTCTTCTTGCTTCAAATTACATTCTGACAACAACCTTTGGTAGCTTAGTGCGATTTCGATGGAGTTGAGATTTTCTCTTTGGATATTCTCAATAAGTGCCATTTCCAGCATCTGCTGATCATCAGCTACTCGGATATAGGCAGGTATTGATTTAAAACCGGCAAGCTTGCTTGCTTGCAGTCTTCTTTCTCCCGAGATCAGCTGAAATTGCGTCTCATTGAGCGCCCTCACCGTGATAGGCTGAATGATTCCTTGCACTTTTATGGACTCAGAAAGGTCCTTCAGGGCCTCTTCATCAAATTCGGTTCTTGGCTGCCACGGATTCGTTTCAATCTTTGAGATTTCTATCTCGCTAATTGCACCTTTTGGAGTAGCACCTGAGCCACTGATCTTTTGTTTTTCACCAGAATCTTCCAAAAGGGCCCCAAGTCCTCGTCCGAGACCCGATCTTTTCTTGAATTTAGTATCTGCCATTTTTGTATTTAGGCTGCTATCACTTCGTTCCTTTGCAAAATTTCTTTGGCCAGATTCAAATAGCTAATTGAACCTTTGCTATCGGCATCATGCGTGATGGCTGGCATCCCAAAACCTGGCGATTCACTGAGTTTTATATTTCGAGGGATCATAGTGCCAAACACCATTGATTCAAAGTGCATTTTCACTTCTTCCACTACTTGATTGGCGAGGTTTAATCTAACATCATACATGGTAAGAAGTATGCCTTCTATTTCAAGATCCGGGTTCAGTCTTGTCTGAATGATTTTGATGGTATTCAATAGTTTTCCTAATCCTTCTAAGGCAAAATACTCGCACTGTACAGGCACAATCACAGAATCCGAAGCAGTTAATGCATTAATTGTGATTAAACCTAGCGATGGAGAGCAGTCTACAATGATGAAATCATAATCATCCTCAATTTCCGCCAAGGCGATCTTCATTTTTTCTTCCCTTTCTTCGATATTCACCATTTCCACTTCAGCACCCACTAAATCGATATGGGAGGGTAGGAGATCAAGGAATTTGATATCTGTAGAAACAATGCTGTCTTTAGCACTTGCCCCTTCCACCATGCATTCGTAAATGCTTACTTCAACTTCTTTAGGGTCTACACCAACACCGGAAGTTGCATTGGCTTGCGGATCAGCGTCCACAATCAATGTTTTAAACTCCAGTGCTGCTAAGCTCGCAGCAAGATTAATGGCAGTGGTAGTTTTACCTACTCCACCTTTCTGATTTGCTATTGAAATAATCTTACCCATGTGTTTCTAAAGTGTATTTTTTATTAAAGGAAAGGACACAAATATATTTAAACCTCTTTCCAACGTACTCATGTTGTTAATAACTTGTGAAAAAAAGAAAAACCTTGCCTTAAGGTACATAAAGCAAGGTTTTGTTGTAAGTTATCAACAGTGCTATTTTTTCTTTTTCTTATTCCTTTGAGCTTCCTGATTTGCTTTCATCGCTTCTTCAAGACGTGTCTGGAATTTCGATTTTTTCTTGTTGCTGTTCTTCTTCTTATTCTCCTGCAGCGTCTTGTGGATCTTATCATCATCGATGAACTTTCTAAACAACATGGTTTGACCAAAAGTGGTCATGTTAGAAACGAAGTAATAGAAAGTGAGACCAGATGCATAGCTATTGAGGACAAACAAAAACATAATAGGCATGATGTATTGCAGCGTCTGCATAGGGCCCTGTACAGTTGTGATTTGACTGTTGCTCCAAGTATACAAGATGGTGGAAAGTGTCATCAGCAGAGTGAACAGACTCACGTGATCTCCATAAAATGGTATGACAAATGGGAGATTGATGATGCTGTCATACGTCGAAAGATCAGAAGCCCACAAGAACGATTCTCCTCTTAAGTCTACAGCATTAGGGAAGAAGAAGAACAAAGAAAAGAGTATTGGCATCTGCAAGAGCATTGGTATACAACCGCTTAAAGGATTGATTCCCACCTGCTGGTACAATTTCATTTGTTCCTGTTGCTGCTTCTGCATGTCTCCTTCATGCTTTTGCTTCAGTTCGTCCAACTCTGGCTTCATGGCTCTCATCTTGGCCATGGACATGTGCGACTTGTAGGTCAATGGGGAAAGTATCAACCTAATGAACACTACTAGAATAATGATTATTAGACCGTAGTTACCGACAAACCTTTGTAGAAAATCGAAGATTGGAATGATAAGGAACTTATTGACTAGTGGTAGGGGACCCCACCCCATATCCAGGTTTTCTTCGAAAGCCGGAGCAACTTTTTTAAGCGTATTGTACTTGTTTGTTCCGAAATAGTACTTCATTCCAAAGCCCTGAACAAACCCGCTATAGGGTATTGAAAGTGCCATGCTCATGTTCTTCACAGATGAAGAGTCGGCAAAATCCACTTTTTGATTTACATATCCAGAGCTAAATGCAGTATTAGCAATGACGGCCGCCGAAAAAAACTTCTGTTTGAAAGAGACCCACTTTAGCGCAGAACCTAGTGTCGCCTCTTCATAGTCGCTTGATCGCTCAGCTAACTCATCGTATTCTTCATTTTGCAGATAGTACCGAACATTGGCATTTAGTCTAGAATCTTCCAAAGTGCCTTCCGCAAGGTTTACTGCATGATTCCACTGGAAAGAAGCGTCCGTAGGACTGAGTACCGTATTTAGTCCTTGAGTTCTCAGCTGGTAGGATACTTCAAATCCTTTAGGAGGGATCAGATAATAATGTTGGATCTGAAACGCCTCATTAGCTAAGGTGTAATAAACTTCAGTTGTATCGCCCTTTTGACTGACTGTACTGGTATAGGACAAATCAGATAGGTTGATGTCTCGGCCATTATGCTCAACGATGAGATCAATATTCGATTTCGCTTTGTCTACAATTTTGAAATTTTCACCGGAATAGTCTGTGTGCTTCTTCAGAGCTACTTCATCAATCTTTCCACCTTTGCTACTAAAGGTGATGATTAGATCTTCATTTTCGATAGTCTTTGTTTCCGTGTTTTCGGAAACGGCAAAAGCGAAAACTCCGAACTTGTCAAAGTTTCTTGCATCTTTCACTGAGTCTGGAATAACCACTTCGGCTGGGGTAAATGCGCTAGTGGAATCTTGCGATGTAGCTACTTGTGCAATTTCTTGTGGTGTCTCTTCTTCTGTAGGGACAGGTGGGTCTGGGGCAAACCAGGTGAAGTAGACTGCCAACAACCCAAACATTAGAATGAGTCCGATAAATTGATTTCTATCCATTAATTATAAATTATAAGCCGAGGCTTTTCTTATTATCTAATGATGCTCTGATAAACTTCACGAAGAGGGGGTGAGGTTCGGTCACCTTTGATTTTAGTTCTGGGTGATATTGTGTGCCGACAAACCATGGATGATCCTTTATTTCCATTATTTCTACTAAATCAGTTTCAGGATTTGTTCCTGTCGCTACCATTCCCGCATTCTCAAATTCCTCTAGGTATTTGTTATTGAACTCGTATCTGTGACGATGACGTTCTTTTATTTTAGAAGACCCATACGCCATAAATGCTTTGCTTCCTTTTTTGAGCTGGCAAGTATAGGCTCCCAGTCGCATCGTTCCACCCATATTCTTCACATTTTTTTGGTCCTCCATTAAGTCAATAACTGGAAATGAAGTTTTGACCATTTCCGTGCTATTCGCTTTTTTCCTTGATAGCACATTCCTAGCAAATTCAATCACCGCGCACTGCATACCCAAACAAATCCCGAAGAATGGAATTTTGTTTTCTCTTGCATATTGAACTGCATAGATTTTTCCTTCAATTCCCCTTTCTCCAAAGCCGGGTGCTACTAGGATCCCATCCAGATCTTTCAACTGTTTGATCACATTTTCGCCATCCAATTCTTCGGCATGGATCCACTTTACATTCACTTTGCATTCATTCTGAGCGCCAGCATGAATAAAAGACTCAGCGATGGATTTATAAGCGTCTTGTAGCTCTACGTATTTTCCAACCAATCCTATATTAACAGACTCTGTTGGGTTTTTCAAACGGCCAAGGAACTCCTTCCAACGATCAATCTTAGGTTCCTTTTTGTACGGTAGTTTGAATTTAGTAAGCACTCGCTCGTCCAATTTTTCTTTCCTCATTAGTAGCGGAACATCGTAAATTGTTTCAGCATCCAGTGCTTCAATCACAGCATTCACCGGAACATTGCAAAAAAGAGCTAGTTTCTTTCGAATATCTTGGTTGATCGGATACTCCGATCGGCAAACCAAAATGTCAGGCTGAACTCCAGCTTCTAACAATTCCTTAACCGAGTGCTGAGTGGGTTTTGTTTTTAGCTCTCCTGAAGCCTTTAAGTAGGGAATTAGCGTGAGATGAATCACCGCACTATTCGCAGGCCCCAATTCAAAGCGGGCTTGCCTTACCGCCTCCACAAATGGAAGTGACTCTATATCTCCAATCGTGCCACCAATCTCGGTAATCACTACATCGTACTTTCCCGTTTCGCCTAGCTTGTAAATGTTATTCTTAATTTCATCGGTGATGTGTGGAATTACTTGCACGGTCTTTCCGAGAAACTCTCCCTCTCTTTCCTTTTGAATAACATTATAATAGATCCTACCAGTGGTGACGTTGTTGCTTTGAGAGGTTTCAATACCAAGAAACCTTTCGTAGTGTCCCAAGTCTAAGTCAGTTTCAGCGCCATCATTTGTCACATAGCATTCTCCGTGTTCATACGGATTAAGTGTCCCAGGGTCTATGTTGATGTAGGGATCAAACTTTTGAATGGTTACTGATAAACCTCTGGCTTGTAGGAGTTTACCAAGAGAAGCAGCTATGATTCCTTTGCCAAGTGATGATGTTACACCGCCCGTAACAAAAATGTATTTGGTTTTAGACATGAAGTTGGATTAGAATTTCCTTGTTACGGGACGCAAAGATAGGTTTTATTCTTTCGTGTGAAATACTAATTCAAAGGAATCATGTCAGAAATAAAATGTTCAAATTGTCTGATCGAATTATTCAGTTCTCAATCCTTTTACTGGATCAGATTTAGAGACGGTATTCACTTGAGTCAAGACAGTTGCTAATAACACAATCACCAATAGCACTACGGCAATTACTACACCTGAAATAGTCATGGGAATATGATACTCATATACCGCATCCATTAATGCTTCCATCAGGAAAAAGCTTAAGGGTCCTCCCAGTGCTAATGCGATGATAAATAATAAGACGTACTGACCAGTGATGTTGCTAGCGATGTTGTTTAGTCTGGCACCTAGTACTTTTCGAATACTAAACTCCTTTACTCTGCCAGATACATTCAGTGTGACCAAACCATAGAGGCCGAGCGTTGCTAGCATCACGGCAATGAAAGCCACTGCTTTCATGAACTTAGCATGGTTTCCGATTTCTTCGAAGTAATTACCAAATACATCTTCCTGATGACCCCCATTGAAAGGTATCTCAGGGAACAAAATGGCCCATTCTTCTTGTAATGAAGCATAAGCATCATCTGCCTTGCCCGCCATTACTTTCATGTAGAGATATCGATAGTTTTCCTTATCTGCTACCCTAAACATGGTAGGTCTGATCTCATTGAAAAAACTATACACGTGGAAGTCTTTCACCATTCCTACGATTTGATACTGTACGCTATCAATCTTAAATACTTCTCCAATTGGATCTTCTAGGGACATGCTTTTTGCCATCAACTCGTTTATGACCACTGCTCTTTTGTCACTTTCATATTGATCTCTAAAGAGTCGGCCAGCGACTAATTCTACATCAATTGATTCGAGGTAGTTTGCATCTACCGAGAGTTCTTGGATCTCATACTGTCTTTCTGGTGTTTCGATCACGCGTGTTAGGGTACTTTCCCCAAGGTGGTTCTGTGAGCCGGAAGTCCTCAGAATGTCTGGGTTTTGCATCATGACTGCATTGAGTTT
This sequence comes from uncultured Roseivirgaceae bacterium, assembly GCA_964472815.1. Taxonomy (GTDB): domain Bacteria; phylum Bacteroidota; class Bacteroidia; order Cytophagales; family Cyclobacteriaceae; genus Ekhidna. The sequence goes on along the minus strand of CAYYNA010000121.1, from coordinate 897 downwards.
GTCAAAAGCAGATTGATCTGGCACTCTTACATAAAGCGATTCTGTAGGATCATATCCCCAGCTTCTGTTCGCTTGATATGTGGTATTTTGACTGAAGATTACCCCACAGGTAATGGTGATGCAAGCGAGTATTAATTGAAATCCAAGGAAGACTTTGGTAAGAAGGTTCTTTTTTCCAAATTGAACTGATCCTTTAAAGATTCTCACTACTTGAAACCTCGAAATATAGAAGGCAGGATAGATGCCGGAAGCAACTCCAGTGAATACCAATACAGATAACAGAAATAGCCATAGGTTGATATCTGTTAAGCGTAGTTCCAGGTTGATGTTAAAAAGCTGATTGAACCAAGGTAAAAAGACGAACATGCCTAGAAGCAATCCAATGACTAAGGCAAAGAATGTGATGAAGATGTTTTCTGACAAAAATTGGTAAATCACCAGCTTTTTATTTGCGCCAATAACTTTTCTTACACCTATTTCTTTTAGTCTCTTGGCAGCTGATACGATGGCAATGTTGATATAATTGAAGCATGCCAGTAGCAACATAAATATGCCGATAATTGGTAGCACCAATCTGCCTTCGTCCTGGACGCCTGATGAAATGTCACTCCAGATATCGCCCGATCGATCATGTAAATCCGCCAACTTCACAAATTCGAAAGATGAAATGGCCCAGTCTTCTCTTACACTGTTTTGTAGCTCTTTGTACCTGCCCATCCCATTTTCTACCGTCTTAAGATCTTCCGGTCGCTCGACCTCTATTAGCGTGGCATTCACAAATCCCCGCCAATTGGTAAGATCATAGTCTGGGTGCGTGGTACTGATATTTTCAAAATTGACTAGAAAACCAAAGTCAATTGCGTGAGCAAGAGGAAAGGGCTCAGCTACGCCTGTGAT
>CAYYNA010000120.1:9430-10806 GCA_964472815.1 uncultured Roseivirgaceae bacterium | reverse complement strand
TCATCGTTCCAGGTCAATAGCTGCAAATTCACGTCGCTATCAATTGATCTTGTGGCGTCTTGTACTTCTCCGTCTACTTTGGCAGCCAATACATTTCTGGCAAGCCCTTCACTAATGCTTTGTGCAATGCCAAGCGCAGATATTCCCTTCTCGTAATTTCGCTTCGATCCGTCCGGAAGGGTTACGGTGATTTGATCACTCATTAATTTTCAATTTTCTTAGATTCAATTTGTAGCAGAGGAACCTTGCTTTCCTCAAATTTTTGGCGCTGCAAATATGCAATTTTTCGGCGTATCAATGATATTCTCGCAGCTATTGATGTGTCTGATGAGTCCAATTTTTGCGCTTTTTCAAACGTACTCAATGAAGCGGATAACCAACCACGAGATTCATATATTGAACCTTTCTTCTTCCAGGCTCGAATACTGCTTTGGTCCTTAGTAAGAACAGTATCTAAATACATCAATGCAGAGTCCCAAAGGAAATCCCTCTTGTAAAGATCTGAGATATAGAAAGCTAAGGTATCCTGTCCTGCAAATGGTCGAATGACTCGTCTTGCACGAATACGAGCGGCATTATCCTCATAGAATTTTGCCAGATCCAAAGCTAAAGTCAAGTCCTTTGGCTGTGAGAAATAGAAAGCATCCAGCGTCCTATTGCCCTTGGCGGGGTAACCCAAAGTATATAAGATTTTTCCGTATTGAAACATTAGCTGATTTGTACTATCGATCTTAGAAAGCTTGCCGAGATAGAATGCAGCCATCAAACTGTCCTCCATTTGAAGAAACTGCTGTGAAACAAATGAAAATAATTCCTCGCTAGGGGTCTCTTCTCTAAGCAGCTGCCTGATGTGTTGCACAGATTGACTATGATCGCCCGCTTCGACTAGACCTTGTATTAGTGGCTTTCTAAACTTCTTGCTAAGGTTGTATTCCTCATCCCACCTAGCAATTAGGTCAACAATTGACTGCATTTGACCATTAGCTAAGTAATATGCTAAGTATTGATCAGCTAGTTGATTAGACATGCCCTTCAAAGACCTATATTGATCTAATCCACCAACACACCCTTCAGGCCATCCGAGCCTCTCACAATAAAAGATCTTTTGCTGAACGAGATTCAGGTTTTCTGAGTCTTTCCTGACTTTCTTATTGATTTCAGAGAGCGCTTCTAGGTAAAAGTCATCTGAAAGCTCAGGAACGACGATTTCTTTGTAGCTGCCACCAGAACAAGAGCAAATAGCCCATACCAAAAAGAACAAAAGGTTAATTCTCACAAGCGCAAAACTAGCTCATGGAGATTCTACTGAATTAGGAATGCTTTTTCAATTTTTCGACATCTTGCCGTAAATCGCCAATCATATTCATCAATTGATC
>CAYYNA010000120.1:2786-9330 GCA_964472815.1 uncultured Roseivirgaceae bacterium | reverse complement strand
TCTGTCAAATACTCGGGATCCGCATAGCCACTCGTGTATCCTGCAGCCGCCTTTACAGGAACCAAGTCGATGTACTCCTCGTCAGCATTATCGACAGTCACTGCTAAAACCCTCACATTATCCTGAGGAACCCGATCTTCTTTTGTTAAGTCCTCCTTAATAAGCTCATCCACAGAAACACTGAACAGCTCTGCCATCTTTGCCAATGTATTTAACCTTGGATCAGCCCTTCCTTCCTCATAGGCTCCAACAGAAGGTCTATTGATGCCTAAAGCTTCTGCAAAGGTCTCTTGTGTGTACTTGTGCTTCTTCCGAAGGAATTTGATATTATTAGGAATGTGAGTCATTATTCAAAAATCAAAAAATTAGGGTCTTCCTGATGTCGCCTTCCGACCTGATATAAGTGAAAATGTCGATACTCATAGGATTTATCTAAAACCTTCAGCCGCTTTCGAATTTTCTCAATCACCGACTTCAGAGTCTCGGAAGATTCTACCAAAATGTAGCCATAGAGCTGTTTATTGCTCTTAATTGTTGCTGAAAATTTGACCTGGAAACGTCCAGAACTCAACTTCTTGGAGTTGATTCTCAACTTGTAGTAATCATCTAAGATTAGATCTTTTGCTAAATCCATGATCAAATATTTGATGATAAATTTAGCAAAAAATATCAATTACTAAAAAAATTAGCCTTAAGATGCTAAAATAAAGTTTACCCCTTCTTCATATCCTTTTGATTCCAAGTAAGACTTTATCTCCTCTCTTGCACCTCTATTGGATACATAGGATAGAATAAAACAGGTTTTGGAGTCAGGAATGTCTTCATAATGAATAACACCTGCCTTCTTAACAACGTCAATATATCCTTGAATGACTACTCCGTATTCCCTTAAATAGTCACTTCTTTTTCGTGAGACCCTACCTTGACCCCAAATCAGTACATGCGGTTGATGAGGGTTGTTGGTGCTAAGCCAATCTGCCAGGTACTTCGATTTAATCCTATGAAATGCATCAGTTGAATAGCGAGGGTCTGTCCGAGTAAGACGTTGATCAGAATCATGCCAAGCTAGAACTGGTTGATTGACCTTACCCATAGGGACTTCTTTTGAGCATAGTCTCAGAAAGAACTCATAATCTTCTGGAAAGTCCCCTTCCTCAAAAGATCCAAACTGGTCAAAAACCTCCCTTTTGAACATGATAGAGGGATTTACCAAAGGAAATTCTACAAACTGATTTCTCTTAATTTCTTCATCCGTTTTGATCTCATTTAGCCAGTCAACATAAACTCTAAAACCTTCATTTTCCGTCTTGCCAACATAGTCTACAAAACCTGAAACTACACTAAGTGAAGGTTCTGACCTGAAGAGCTCAAGCTGAACAGCAATTCGATCTGGATAAGAAACATCATCTGCATCCATGCGCACAATGTACTCCCCAGAGGACCTTTCAATTCCGGTATTCATAGCAAAGACAACACCTTGGCGTACTTCGGTGAGGACCTGGATGCGATCATCTTTTGATTCGAAACGCCTAGCCACTTGCCGGGACCCATCCGAACTGTTATTGTCGACTAACAAAAGTTCAAAGTTCTGATAGGTCTGTGATAAAATGCTTTCTACTGCAAAATGTAGCCGCGGAGCATTATAAAATGGAATGATTACAGAAACCAAACCAGAGAAGTCATCCACCCTCTTCTTCCTCTTCCGTCCCTTGGGTTTCTACGGCTTCTCCCACATTTGACTCATCTTCTTCGGTGGGCGCTGAATCTTTCTTTTTCTTCTTAAAAAGACCTTTTAGAAGTGGTTTCTTTGATTGCAGCGAATCCATTCCCAAACTATCAGTAGCAACTGAATCAATTGGTGCATTTGGTTTGGGCTCAGGCAATGGGCTGGTATCGATCAAGCGATCTGAGAAATACTTATTGTAGTAAAGCTGCTCAACGTTGAATTTATCCTTTGGATCATATCCAAAAAGATACCTTGTCTTTTCCACCTCTTCTTCCGATGCATCTGCAACTGCAGGCGTGCCTAGAGTATCAATTGAGGCAGTACTTAGTGAGTCCGTCAAGTTGGAGTCCATGCTAGCATCTGCGACAAAATCAGTGGAGATCGGTTCAGGATCGGGACCAAAGATATTTCGCATTGGAGCTGTCCTCATGCGATACTTTTTGATGGGCATGAAAACCGGTTTGACAATCCCGTACTTAGTGCGTTTGGTCTCCCTCCATGGCACTACTAACTCGCCGGCGTAAGCGTAATAGTCAGTTTTTGGCTGTTGGGCAACACTTGTTCCAAGCGAATCACTAGCTATGATTGCTGTATCATTTTGTGCTAGAAACTGAGCACGAGTCGATTCGTCCAGTTGCCAAACATAGGAGTAATAGGCAAAACGAGTAGAATCATCCAGAATATAGGTACTCTGATAAGCAGGACAAATCACTTTATCTTGACATGAAATCAAGGTAGAAATGCATAACAAATAAAAGACTCTCTTCATAGAGACCTGGGTGACAGCCTGTGATTTGGATCAAAAATAGGCCTATTTTCTCATAAACCTATGTACCAACGATGAAATTGAACTTTTAGTAGATTTATCTAGAAGAAAGGTTGATGTATACCTGCTCGTACATTTCATCCACCCACATCTTGTACATTTCACCAGACGGGTGCAATCCATCTTCAGCAATTAAAGAGGAGTCATTGTCAGCAGTTCTAGATATAGGGGTAATATTTATGAAAGAAACATCTCTGAGTGTGGCAATTTTCTGCGCAATAGCATTATAACTATCCAGTTCATGTCTGATTTTCTCTGCATCTTTCTGCTGCTCTCTCGCAAATGGAGTAACCCCATAGTCAGGGATTGATACAACAAAAACGTGATGTTGATTATCGCCAGCAAATTCAATCGCTTTATCTAGTAGGATCTTGAATTCCTTCTCATACTGATCTTCATCATATCCTCGGTATTGATTGTTTACTCCAATCAGCAAGCTGACAAGATCATAAGTCCCACCAATATCTGCTTTTACGATACCTGAAAGCAGTTCATCTGTGGTCCATCCAGTAGTGGCAACAATGGTAGGTTCTAAAGTGATGGTATCCTGACTGAGTCGCTCAGAAAGTTGCATTGGCCAACGCTCATTTTCAGCTACCGCTTCACCGATGGTGTAGGAATCACCTAGCGCTAGCAGTTTGTAAGTTTTTTCGGTATCCAACTTTTGATTATTTGGTGTACATGAAACTAAGACAAGAATCGAAAGAAGATATATCAAACGCATGGTTAGGCTTTTACTGCAAAATAAGAATTTTCTTTCTTATTAAGAGACATCCAGCATTTGCAGATTGGCAGATTCTGGGTTGCTAGCTTCTTTAATTCTCAGAGAAATCCGGTTTCCGACGGAATACCTTGCGGGTGTGCTTTGAACGAGCAATCTCTCCTCTCCCACTTCTACAAGAAGTTCCTCGTAAGGACCGTAGTAATAGATGTCTACTATTTTTCCTGATTTCTCAGTTTTTCTTTCTGCAGCTTCAATTTGATAGGGTCTGACAAGAACTTTATTCCCTATCTCCTTGAATGAGTTTTGGAATGTGATATTCCATTCATCCGGAATCAATAAGTTGTAGGAGCCAAAAAGACCAGCGACGTATTCATTTTCAGGACAATCAAAAATCATTCTTGGGGACGCGTCCTGGATGAGCATTCCTTCTTTGAGCACGACAATCCTTGAGGCCCACGAAAGAATATCCTTTGGGTCATGAGCAACAATGACTATAGTCGTCCTTAGTTTCTGCTCAACCTGAGCAAGAATGTCTTTGATGACTCTTTTGTGGATGAAATCCAGATTTGAAAAAGGTTCATCTAATAGTAGCACTTTCGGATTTTTCAACAAAGCTTTTGCAATAGCAACGCGTTGCTTTTCACCTCCTGAAAGCTCTCGTGTATCTCTAGATAAAAACTCCTGCACCCTGCAAGCTTCAAAGATGTGAGAAGCGTCCTGATCAGAAGTATCAAAAGGGACTTCCAGATACTCTTCAACTCTGATGAACTTTGGAAGCTCAAAATATTGAGATAGATATATTATATGCTCATTTCCTGCGACAAGCTTTCGCTTTGGGCCAAGTACTTTCTCATTCTCAAAGTACACTTCTCCAGCATCGGGATCCATGAGGCCTGCCAAAATCTTGAATAGCGAGCTCTTACCCGACCCTGTCTGACCGACAATCCCTACCCTTTCGAATTTCTCAATCTCAAAATTCAAAGGCTCTAGCGCATTTGATTTGAATATGTTACTTGCTTTGATCATGAAAACAGATAACCAGAATTGGTCATTCAGTGTTTATCTTCCAGGATAGAATAATTGGCATGCTACCTTAACTACTTCCCCTTAAAATCCGCAGCTCTTCTTTCAACAAAAGAAAGGAGTCCCTCACGAGCATCTTCAGTTTCCATGAGCTTTCGAGCAGTTTCTTGTACCGATCCCAGAGCACTTGTTGTGCCTTTTTCAAATGCCTCTCGAGCACTTGCTAAGGTGGCATACACGCCCAAAGGAGCTTGTGCTGCAATTGTTTTCGCTATTTGAAAACCTGCCTCGATCGGGTCATCGGCTAGCTGTTGTATTAACCCTATTCTGTATGCCTCTTCTGCAGAAAACATGTCTCCAGTCAATAGATATCGCATGGCATTTCCCCAACCACATCTTTGAGGCATCCTGACTGTTGCTCCTCCAAAAGGAAAAATACCTCTCTTAATCTCTATCTGTCCAAACTTTGTCTCTGAATGCGCTATGCAGATATCACTAGCCAATATAAGTTCTATCCCAATTGTGAGGCAATAACCTCCAACGGCCATCACCACAGGTTTGGTTCTCTTCCGCCCTTCCACCTGGACAGGATCAACCAACCCTTCATCAAAAAGCGAATGGCCATTCTGCACGGAAGGGCCAACTTCAGCAAGATCTAATCCCGACGTAAAATGTGAGCCTTCGTAGCACAGAAATCCGCACCTGAGATCAGGTGAATCTTCTAGCCTGGTAAAAGCCTCCGCAAGCTCTTTCAACATCTGGATATTAAAGGCATTCATTTTTTCCGGCCTGTTAAGGCTCATTTTTAAGACATGGTCTTCCGTAGTGGTGTTCACTAAATTCATGGGCAATAAATCAATTGTTTAAATCCAACTCCTCTTTCAGCTTCTTTGGAAGCTTAGATACGACCAAATCGTAGCTATGATCAACTAAACTAGATATCAATTGGTCAGGCACACTACCATCGGTATCTACAGAGTTCCATTGTTTTTTGTTCATGTGATAGCCAGGTCGGATGGCCCCATCATATTGCTCTCGAAGCTCAATGGCGTATTCGGGATCACACTTCAAATTGATAAATGCGAAGGAATCAATCCCGGTAAGGGCGTACATTTTACCCATGACCTTGAAGACCAGCGTATCAGGGCCAAACGGCGTTTCTTCGGTGGTACCTGGTTTGCTAAGACAGTAGTCACGGAATTCTTCAATGTTCATTCTACTAAAATAGATCGATTCCTATTCATTATTTTTAGATTAATCTAAATTTTCATTTTGAATAAACTAATAGATATTTTTGTGTAATCATGAATGTACACAGAGTGAGGTTGCTCTTAGTCCTACTTATGATGACACCTGTCATCTTATTTGGCCAACAAAGACTTGGGGGAACAGTCAATGCTGGTGGTGAAGGGTTTGCTGGGGCAACAGTACAACTGATTGATACAGAATTTGGAACAATCACAGCAGCGGATGGGAGCTTTCAATTTAATGAGATAGCTCCTGGCGAGTACACACTCGAAGTTCGATCAGTAGGATTCAAGGTTTTGCGTAAGACTATCTCAGTCCCGGGCGACAATTCTGTAAGTGTAAGCCTTCAGGAGAGCTCCCTTTCGATGGGGGAAGTAGTTGTAACTGGCACCATGCAACCTACTTTCGTTTCTCAGTCGCCCGTTAAAGTAGAGGTTGTCACGGCAAATCATCTTAACACCTACACACCTTCAGCAGCCACAAGTATTGTTGAAGGAATCTCCTTAGTAAACGGGGTACAGGAGGTAGTCGCCTGTGGCGTTTGTTTTACCAACAGCATTTCAATCAACGGACTGCCGGGCCCATACACGGCAGTACTGATGGATGGCTCCCCAATTTATGGAAACTTGGCATCCGTTTATGGTCTAAATGGCATACCGAGTATGATCATCGATCGATTTGAGGTGATCAAGGGTCCAAGTTCTACACTGTATGGTTCAGAAGCGGTTGCCGGAGTGATTAACATTATTACTAAGGAGCCATCAGAGCAACCTACCGCCTCCATTGATATCATGGGCACAACACACTACGAATCATTTGGTAACCTCGCTATTTCGCCTAAGATTGGAAATACCAATGGTTTTATTGGTGTGAACTATGCCTACATAAACAATTTTGACGATGAGAATAGCGACGGATTTGGTGACAATATCAACCTTGACCGCATCTCACTTTTTTCAAAATGGAACATTGCGAGACCCTCGGGCAAAAAGTTTAC
>CAYYNA010000120.1:0-2686 GCA_964472815.1 uncultured Roseivirgaceae bacterium | reverse complement strand
CAGGCATCACAAAACATTGCATTCGCGAATCTGATTTGGCAAAAACCAATCAATAAGCATTCTATCACCGGTGGGCTTACTTCAAGGTACCAGACCTATGATGACAATACAGTTGCCACCGTAGCAAGTGCAGACAGACAGTATATTCCTGGGATATTTGTCCAAGACGAATGGGAGATTTCCGAAAAATTCACTGCCCTAACAGGAAGTAGACTCGATCACTATCAAGATCATGGATTGATTTTCGCGCCTAGATTGAGCGCCAAATATCAACCCGGAATCTGGACAACCATTCGAACAAATTTTGGAACTGGCTTCAGGATAGTCAACTTATTTACGGAAGATCATGCATTTGTTACGGGTCAGAGACAAGTAATCATTGAAGAGGAGCTGCAGCCAGAAGAATCATATAACGCCTCTCTTAACATAAATCATCTGTTCACCTTAGGAGAAAGTCAAGGCATGGTGGATGTGGATATTTTCTATACCTATTTCACCAACAAGATCACGCCAGATTACGAGACAGATGGGGAAATTAGATATGCTAATACAGATGGGTTTGCTGTTAGTAAAGGAATAGGTATCAACGTCCAGCAAGAGTTCTTCTTCCCGCTTTCCTTTAACGCAGGAGTAAATTTTCAGAGGGTCACAGAAACGGAAAACGAAATTGAAAGGGATATTGAATTTGCACCTGATTGGACGGGTATTTTCACATTGAACTACCAAGTCAGGCAATGGAAGACAGTTATTGGTTATACAGCCAGCATTACAGGACCGATGGCCTTACCGACCGTTTTTGACCTTGACCAAAATGGGGACCCTCTACCCTTTTCACGTCCGACCTCTTCTAATGCATTTGCCATTCATAATCTTCAGGTTTCAAAAACGATGAACGATAAAGTTTCAGTTTACGGTGGAATACAGAATATTTTCAACTTCGTGCAGCCATGGTCCCCTTTGACGGGTGCAAATGACCCCAATGCTAACCTAGGGTTCAGTGAAAGTTTTGATACCGCTTATGCGTACGCTCCAATCCACGGAAGGGAATTCTTTCTGGGATTTAAATGGAGTATCAAGTGATGCATTAAGACTCTTTCTTCTCGTAAGTATAAACGTGACCTGTCCCTTGACATGAGGTACACGGCTCTCCTGCATCCATTTTCCCTTCATTACAATTTGGATTGGTGCAAGGTATCTTCACTCTTTTCATTGGATTATCGTTCGCTGATTTTCGAATAAAGTAAAACTAGATTGCATCTTTAAAACCAGAAATACCCTAAATCGGGTAATTCCTATCACCTATTTTGGGTAAAACCGGCAGCTCTAACGGACCATCGTTAGAGCATGACTCCATCACTCAACTCCAACACACGATCACTTTTGGCTGCAAACTCATCATCGTGAGTCACAGCAATGATCGTTTGCCCTCGATCGGCAGCTAACTGTCGGAAGATGTCAAATACGATATCGGTATTTTTTGAATCAAGGTTACCAGTGGGTTCATCTCCCATGATGACGGAAGGCTCATTGATGAGCGCCCTTGCAATAGCGACGCGCTGTTGCTGTCCACCAGAAAGCTTGCTTGCTGACTTGTGAGCCTGATCTTTGATTCCTAAAAGATTCAGGTTTTCCAATGCATTGGATTTGATTTCCTCTTTAGACTTTTGCCCAAGCTTCAATGCAGGCAGCATCACATTGTCAAGGGCAGTGAACTCCGGCAGCAAATAATGAAACTGGAAAACAAAGCCAATGTGTGCATTTCTAAAGGCAGCTAACTCGTTTTGCGACTTTCCGGTCAATACCTCATCATTAATTATTAGATGCCCTTCATAATCGGTATCCATCGTCGAAAGTAGATACAGCAAAGTAGACTTTCCAGAGCCCGATTTTCCGACCATAGCTAAGAATTCTCCCTTCTTTACTTCGAACGAAATGTCCTTCAATACATGAAAAGTAGACGGCTCATGGAACCACTTGTTCATCGAATTTACTGACAGTGCTATTTCATTTTCCATAGCTCAACCTCTAATAATTTCTACTGGATCCACTTTTGATGCATTCTTTGCCGGGAGGTAACCTGCCACGAAGGTGGTAAGCAGTCCAAACCCCAAGGCCGACAAATAATCGGAGGCTTTGTAGGACATGGGCAGATTCTCCAGGATAGCTATTTCGAATGGGATGCTATTGATGGTATAGCTTACTAAACCACCAAATAGGACTCCAACTAACCCACCAATAAATCCAATGACCAATGATTGGGTGAGGAATATTTGCACTATATCACCACCTTCAAAACCCATGGCTTTAAGAATGGCAATGTCTTTGATCTTCTCGTTCACAGTCATGTTCATGATATTGTAGATACCAAAGCCAGCCACCAGAAGAATAGTGAAGGAAACGGCGATGGCGAGGTAGTCTCGTAGAACGTTCCCTGCCTCCAGTTGGCCATTGGCATCAATCCATGATTCTACTTTGTAGTCCAGCTGAGCATCCATTTTTCTTGCAACTTCCTCAGCGTTGTTGTAATCCTTAATGTTGATTTGGACATCTGTAGCGTAACTTCTATTCTCAGATACCAGCTGTCTTGCCGCACTGATTCGCACAAATGCTTTGGAGTTGTCTACGCTCACCAAGCTGGTCTCCAGCAATCCAATAATCTTGAAATTTCTGTCAATTCCATCGGCAG
>CAYYNA010000119.1:0-10813 GCA_964472815.1 uncultured Roseivirgaceae bacterium | reverse complement strand
TATCTAAGATCAGCTCACCCTTCTCTTCATTTTCTCTGAACTCCTGCGTAGCATAGATGATCTTATCTACTAAGGTTGTTTTGCCGTGATCAACGTGAGCAATGATCGCAATATTTCTGATTTCTTGCATGGTTTCCTAAATGAGCCGCAAAAGTAGGTAGAAGTATTGTCTATTGCACTATTCTCACTATTATCAAATACTATATTTGCGCTCCAATTACTATGGAGAAGCAATTCAAAAGACATACGATCACTGCGGCATTGCCTTACGCAAACGGGCCTGTACATATCGGTCACTTAGCAGGAGTATATGTGCCTGCGGATATTTACGTGCGGTATTTAAGGAGCAAAGGGGAGGATGTTGCCTTTGTGTGCGGGTCAGATGAGCATGGAGTTGCGATTGAACTAAGAGCCAGAAAAGAAGGTAAAACGCCTCAGGAAGTCGTCGATTTTTATCACAACCAAATCAAGGACTCCTTTAGTCAATTTGGGATCAGTTTTGATATTTATCATCGTACATCCTCCAAGTTGCATCACGAGACAGCTGCTGAATACTTCAAGAAAATGGAGGCAGATGGTAAGTTCAAAGTAGAAACTTCTGAGCAGTTTTATGACGAAAGTGAAAAGCAGTTCCTAGCTGACAGATATATCAAAGGAACCTGTCCTGTGTGTGGATTTCAAGAAGCGTATGGTGATCAGTGTGAAAACTGTGGCTCTACGTTAAGTCCAGCAGAGCTCAAGAATCCGAAATCAATGCTCAGTGGAGAGGCTCCCTTGATGAAGGAAACCAAGCATTGGTATTTGCCTCTCGACGAGTATGAGCCGTGGCTAAAAAAGTGGATCCTTAAGGAACACAAGGAATGGAAACCGAATGTCTACGGTCAGTGTAAGAGTTGGATTGATAATGGCCTTCGACCAAGACCCATGACCAGAGATTTGAAGTGGGGTATTCCGGTACCTGTTGAAGGAGGAGATGGCAAAGTGCTTTACGTCTGGTTCGATGCACCTATCGGTTATATCTCGGCGACCAAGCAATGGGCAGCAGATAACGGCAAAAACTGGGAAGACTATTGGAAATCAGATGATACCCGATTGCTGCATTTTATCGGGAAAGACAATATCGTTTTTCATTGCATCATATTTCCAGCATTACTAAAGGCAGAGGGGAGTTATATACTGCCAGAGAATGTGCCAGCTAACGAGTTTTTGAATTTAGAAAATAACAAGATCTCCACTTCTAGAAATTGGGCGGTCTGGTTGCACGAATACTTGGAGGAGTTTCCTGGAAAGCAAGATGTGTTGAGATACACACTTACTGCCAACGCTCCGGAAACAAAGGATAACGACTTTACCTGGAAGGATTTCCAAACTCGGAATAACAGCGAGTTGGTGGCCATCTTTGGGAATTTCGTGAATCGGGCCGTGGTACTAACTCATAAATATTTTGATGGAAAGCTTCCTGAAAGAAATGAGTTGCAACCCATCGATGAAGAGGTGATTGCTACGGTAAAGAAAGCACCAGGCAATATTGCCACTGCACTGGATCAATTTAAATTTAGAGAAGCACTTTTTCAGTTGATGGAACTGGCACGGGCTGGTAATAAATACCTTGCTGAAACCGAACCTTGGAAATTGATCAAGGAAGATTCCTCTAGGGTGGAGACTATATTAAATATTGCGCTTCAGATCAGTGCCAACCTTTCGATACTCTGCGAGCCCTTTATACCATTCACTTCTCAGAAACTGCAGCACATTTTAAATGTGAGCGGGTGGAGTTGGAACAATGCTGGGTCAATCAATTTGCTTGATGATGGACATCAATTGAACAAGGCTGAACTGCTTTTTGAGAAGATAGAAGACAAGGCAGTGGAAGCGCAGGTGAATAAACTTTTAGAGACTAAAAAAATGAACGAACAAGAGAATAGCAGCCCAGATGTACCAGCCTTAAAGGATGAAATTGTCTTCGATGATTTTCTTAAGATGGATTTAAGGGTTGGAGAGATCAAGACTGCTGAGAAAGTAGAAAAATCGAACAAGCTCTTGAAGTTTACTGTAGACATGGGATTGGAAACCAGAACAATCTTAAGTGGAGTTGCTAAATTTTTCAGTCCTGAAGAAATGATTGGAAAGAAAGTGACGGTAATGGCTAATCTCGCACCACGAAAGATCATGGGAATTGAATCTCAAGGGATGCTACTTTTTGCTGAAAACTCGGATGGAACACTAGTTGCGGTGAACCCAGGCAGTGACGCGCAAAATGGAGCGACCATTTCTTGATTAGAAGGACACTCGTTTAGTTTTAAAGTACATCTTGACGTATGAATTCACTGGTTTTCCGTAGAAAGTCATGGGTTGCCATTTTCCATCAATCAATCTTTCTACGTACTTTCTGAATTTCTCTTCTTTCTTATTGCAGTCTGATTTCGTCTTTAGGTTTGTCACCTCACCTTCCTTATTTACGATAAAGGAGATACTCACGCTACATGCTTTTTGAATATCTCTATTGATTCTTCTGGTTATGTAAGCGTAGTAGAAACTGTTATCAAGTCTTGGATAATGGTGTCTAGAGGCCACAAATACTGTGTCATTGTCTTCCAAGAAGAAATTTTGCTTTTGATAGTCTATAGCCTTTTGTTCACTAACAAATAGGGTTCGAAAACACTTTTCAATGCCCAAATCGAGTAACAGAGTATCCCTCGTCAACTTCAAGATTTTGTATGAAAAATCCGAGCTGATGATGCTGTCATTTTCTAAGACGTATTCTCCTGAAAAACTTAACGCAGGATTTCTTCTTGAGATAGACATCACCTCCTTATCCGATAAGTCAAGTTGTACAGCATCTGTAGTTGGTTGTTTGTAACCACAGCTTTGATCTAGCATGATCCACTTTTTGTGAAGTTCTGTCTGAGCAAATGACGAGAAATGTGCAAGAATGATTCCGGCGAATAGTAGCTTATTCATATGTGACGGTAAATCTGCTACCGAAAATTAAACTTAACAATTTGCCTTTTGCATTTATGAAAGGTTGTCTTCCACTTGATGCATAGACAATTAGATTATTCTATTTTAGCAATCCACATCATTGTTATTGAAAATGAAGAGAATTGCGTCTTTTGTTTTTTCTGTTACCTTTTTTGCGCAGCTGGTTGCACAGCAACTTAGCTCTCCTGATGGTTCCTTTGAGCTTACTTTCGCCTTGCCAGATGGCGTGCCCACCTATGCCTTAAAGATGAACGGCTTAGACATCATCAAACCGAGTAAGCTAGGTTTTGACCTCAAAGTGAAAGCGGACTTATTGGATGGCTTTAGCCTACAAGCAGAGGAGACAACCACCTTTGATGAGACGTGGGAACCAGTTTGGGGTGAATTCAAGGAGATTCGGAATCATTACAATGAACTAGCAGTGACGCTTAATCATGACGCTACAGACCGACAGATAATCATTCGATTCAGATTATTTGATGATGGTTTAGGCTTTCGATATGAGTTTCCGGAACAGCCCAACCTAGACTACTTTGTGGTGAAAAAAGAGCGAACGGAATTCGCCATGACTGGAGACCATACTGCCTATTGGCTTCCCGGTGATTTCGATACACAGGAGTACGACTACACGACCTCTAAGCTTTCTGAAATTCGAGGCTTAATGGAAACTGCCATCACGCCAAACGCTTCACAGCAGCCTTTCTCTGATACGGGAGTACAAACTTCATTGATGCTCAAAACAAGCGAAAACATATATATTAATATTCACGAAGCGGCTCTACTTGATTATTCCTGCATGCATCTGGAATTAGATGATGAGACTTTTGTTTTTGAGTCTTTCTTAACACCTGATGCTAAAGGAGATAAAGGTTACTTACAGGCTCCAATGGTATCGCCTTGGAGAACGGTGATTGCCAGTAAAGATGCAGGTGATATTCTATTGTCTAGCATCACGTTGAATTTGAACGAACCATGCAAAATTGAAGATACTTCATGGATCAGGCCGGTCAAATACATTGGAGTATGGTGGGAGATGATTACTGGAAGGAGCTCTTGGGCCTACAGTGATTTGCCTAGTGTAAAACTTGGTTTAACAGACTTTGAAGGGGTAGAATCCAACGGAAGGCATGCGGCAAATACGGATCATGTCAAGGAGTACATTGACTTTGCTGCAAAGCACGGGTTTGATGCGGTGCTGGTAGAAGGATGGAATGTAGGCTGGGAAGATTGGTTTGGAAAGTCGAAGGACAATGTTTTTGATTTTGTAACTCCTTATCCGGACTTCAACGTGGAGGAAGTGCGTGATTATGCAAAGATCAAAGGCGTAGAAATGATGATGCATCATGAGACGTCTGGATCAGTCAGGAACTATGAGCGAAGAATGGATGAAGCGTATCAGTTCATGGTTGATAATGGTTACAGCTCCGTAAAAAGTGGCTATGTAGGTGACATTATCCCAAGGGGAGAGAATCATTACAATCAGTTCATTGTGGATCATTACCGGTATGCTTTAGAGAAGGCAGCTGAATACAAAATAATGGTGAATGCCCATGAAGCCGTGAGGCCTACTGGCTGGTCAAGGACCTATCCAAACCTTATTGGAAATGAATCCGCGCGAGGTACAGAATATGAAGCGTTTGGGGGTAATAACGTGGATCACACAACTATTTTACCTTTCACGAGATTGATCGGTGGGCCAATGGACTATACGCCCGGGATCTTTGAGCCGGATGTTAGCAAATTGAATCCTGAAAATGGTTCTCGAGTTAGGACAACTATTGCTAGGCAGTTAGCACTTTATGTGACCATGTACAGTCCGTTACAGATGGCAGCTGATCTGCCAGAGCACTACAATGATCACCTAAGTGCCTTTCAGTTCATTAAGGATGTTGGGCTAGATTGGGATGACACCAAAGTATTGGAGGCTGAGCCAGGTGATTTTATTACGTACGCCAGAAAAGAAAAGGGTTCATCCAATTGGTTCATCGGTAGGACCAATGATGAGCAGCCGCGTACAAGCAATATCACTTTTGATTTCCTTCCACCCAAAAAGCAATTTATCGCTACGATCTATAGTGACCAGAAGGAGGCTCACTGGGAAACAAATCCCAAGGCTTACGAAATCAAGAAGTTTGTGGTGACAAATAGATCTAAGCTACGTCAATACTGTGCCCCGGGAGGAGGTTATGCAATCAGTCTTTTTGAGGTATCCGATAAATCAGAAACTAAGGGATTAAAAAAGCTCTAAAGCCGATTACTCATATTTGGTGAGGCTTGACCAGCTTCCACCATTTACTACTTCCGAAAACCCTCTTTTCTTAAGGAGGTTTTTTGCAGATGCACTTCTCATCCCTGATGCACAGCAGGTAATCACCGGCTTATCTTTTTTTAGTTTGCTCAAGTTGCTATCCAAGGAATCTAGTGGAATATTAATTGAGCTTTTGACATGACCTCCGCTGAACTCTGCAGGGGTCCGAACATCAACTATCACTGCACCATCAGCTAGTAGCTCTCTAATGCTTCTGCTTTTACTTCCGAATAACTTTGAAAACATCATTTTTTATTTGCAAAACTAGCTGGGTCAATGATTTTCAATGTAACAATTGTTTCATTGAAGACCGGATTCCCAGATTCTTCAAGTTCCTTATTTTTATTCAATGAAGAAAGTGAATTGGTTAGATCATATCGCGAATCTGTTAGTCGTCATTCTTGGCATAAGCATTGCCTTTTATCTGGAAGGCTACAGAGCCGAAAAGGAACTTAAAATCCAAGAAGAAAAGTATTTAGAAAGCCTTATTTCTGACTTGGAAAATGATATTACCTCCATTGATACGCTAGTTAGTCTAAACAAGAATATTTCTCGAGCGCTAGTGGCACTCTCTGACGCCTCTATTGGCATGCCAAGGTCTGAGGATACGACCATCGTTTCTCGAGTAATGTGGATCCAGTTCAATCCTCCATTCACACCTCAGAATACCACCTATGAATCCTTAAAGGCCTCTGGTAAGATGGATTTGATTGGTGATTTTGAGTTACGGAATAAAATCGTGGAGCTCTACGAGCAAAGCTATTTGTATGCCTATCAGTACGATGAATCGCTTTCTGAGCATGTTAGTGACTACATCAAGCCATTCTTCATGAAGAATATGAAATACATATCAAGGAATGAAATTGACGATGCATTCCTTAATGATAATGAATTCCGAAATATGATCTTTGCTTATCGATTCCTATTTCAGCAAAAAAATAGCTACTATAAAACAGTAAGAGAAATTGCTTTGGAGGTTAAAAGTGCTTTAGAAGCAAGTATCGAAAGCTGAACCTTCTTCTTCCTGTTACCTAAGTTTTTAGACATTCTGACTGGGAGAATTGCCTTCAAACCTAATATTTCGACTTTTTGGCTACTTAACATTCATCTTCGGAGTAAATCAAAAGAAGATGCTAAGCCAGGAAAAAGAAATAGATACAGCTTACTTTCAGTTCGTCATCGTCAAGGGCCACAGCAGTTTGCTGATAGACAAACCCAATAAAATCTTAAAGGTGATTTGGAGCGGGGAAGTAGATAAGGATACAGCTAGCGTCTTACTTACCAGAGGGGCTGATTTGGTGGAAGCTGGAAGTGCCTCCAAGTTGCTTCTGAACAGAAAAGAATTGATGCATTTTTCGAAGGGAGCCAAAAATTGGATAAAAGAGGTTTTACTCAAACAAAGGGCAAAGAAGCTAGTCAATCAAGTTTTGAAGGTTGCAACAGTCAAGTCTTCGTCCGCAATCGGCAACCTGTTTTCAAACGTCATAACCTCTGCGATAAGGATGATTTTTCCTAATTTAAGAATGAATCAATTTGAGACAGAAGAAGAGGCGCTATATTGGCTTTTAGCTGATCAGTGAAGATGAAGAGACCAATTCGTAACTATAGATGGAATTAGCTCTATAGTCGAGCGATTTTGTTCAACAGGCGAAATATCAGGATACTCACCGTATTTATTTACAATTTCACTAGATAGAGACATGAAAAATCTTTTCAAGCAAGTAAGTAAAACAAGTGGGCATGCGACTCTCCCTGATTATGATGTAGTCATTGAAAAGAACGAATCCTCTTTGATGATTGATTTTGAAAATTCCATTTTGCGCATTTCCTGGAAGGGCATAGTGACTGCTGAAACCGCCGGCTTTCTGTTGGCCAGCGCACTGAATGAAGTGCAGAGTTCAAGTATTTCCTATGTTTTGCTTGACCGTGAGCAGCTTGAAGTTTTTACCAAGGGCTCAAGGCTTTGGATCAAGGAAGATTTTTTGAAGAGCAAGGTTAAAGTCCTATGTGATACCCTCAACATAAAGAAAGTAGCCTCTCTTAAGCCAAAGACATCAATGGGTAGCATTTATGCTCACCTTATTTCCTCAGCCATTAAGATCGTCTTTCCCACACTTCCACTCGCTGAATTTGAATCTGAACGACAAGCACTTAACTGGTTTCAAGTAAATGACTGAACTCGTATTTTCCGTTTTCTATCATTCAAATGAGTTCCAAATTCATTTATTTAGTTGAGACAAAATCATCTGCTTTCATGGAAATAGTAAAAAAAGTTGTTCTGGTGGGTCACTTCGGAGTAGGGAAAACCTCGCTAGTTAAGCGGTTTGTGCATCAGCAATTTTCTGAAAAATATCTTACAACAATTGGGGTCAAAATCGACAAGAAACTCATTCAGATAGATGGCAATAGTGTCAAGCTGATGCTATGGGATATTGCGGGAGAGTCGGCAGCAATAAAGGTCCCAAAGAAGTACTTGTCGGGGGCGAATGGTATCATCTATGTTTTTGATATGAGTAGAAAGGAGACGTATCAGAATATACAAAGTGATCTGTTTGAGATAAATAAGTCTTTGCCTGACAGCCCTAGCGTAATACTCGCAAACAAATCAGATTTGGTCGATGAGAGCTTTGTAAAGGAACTGAAAGACTCACTTGGAGTGGAGTTTGAAATTACCAGCGCAAAGACTGGAGTGAATGTGGAGGAGACTTTTCATTTGTTGGCAAAAAAAATGCTTTAACCCTCAGCTATTAATCGAACAAGAGCTATGAATTTGACACAATTTAGGACGGAAGAAACCGGTAATAATGTTCAGACGGTCATCTTTAATACCAAAGGTGAAGTACTTGAATCTGATGATGTGCTGACTACAATTACAGACTCCAAATTCAATGTCTTTGCTGATACCATGTTCTCCGGAATGGAAGAAACGTTCGGTCAAATTCCTGTGGGCGAAGCTTTGGAGTTTGATTGTATTGAGACGGATATCAATGGCAGGAGTTCCCATTATGATTTCCTAATAAAGCGTATTCCAGATGAAGATAGCGAACCGCGTTTTGGATTGGTCATTTATGATTTTGGAAAACAGTACCAAAAGGTATTTGAATTGCAGCAGGAGCGAAATCTAGCGGAGATGATGTACGTGGAGACGCAGAAAATGGCCATCAAGTTCAAAGAGGAGAAGGACGCCATTGATCAGCTGTTCAGAAAGCTTCAAGAAGATACATCTTCTGAGTACATCCTGGTAAAATCCGATACATTGCTGGTGAACCTTAACCTAAACGAAATCTTATATTTTGAAGGATACGGAGACTATGTAAAGGTCTACACTTCTAATAAGATGTACATTACCTACAATACACTAAAGGCGGTAGAGACCTCTCTACCCGAAAATCAATTCTTCCGGATTCACAGGTCATTCATCATTCGTCTCGATAAGATCAAAAACATTGAGCAACTAAGTGTGGAAATTGGAGGCAAAGTGCTCCCTATAGGAAAAAGCCACAAAGCTGCTCTAATCGAAAAAATTGGACAACTATAAAGATCTGGATACCTTTAGTAATTAGAATTAGCTCTCCAGAAAACCTAAAGTTTTGGAAATGAAAGAAAAATCACCCGAATCAATCGCCACAGAAAACGCTCAGGATTCCGCAAATGACAACCGACTCGAAGCGGTAAGAGATTTGCTTTTTGGTCAGAACGATCAAGAGTATAGGAAAGAGTTCAAGCAGATATGGAACGATCTTGAAACAGCAAAAAAAGAGCTGGAGAACAAAGCAGATGCGCTGGGTTCGGATCTGATTGACCGGCTGGAAAAGCTTGAGCAGAAATTGACAGAACAAGTCAATTCTGTTGAATCCAAATTACTAGAGGAAGTAAGCTCGCTCAAGGATGATAAAGTAGATCGCAAGCAACTAGCGACCATGCTACATTCCATTGCCAATGAATTAGAGTCATAGAATTACCGGTTCTTTGAGCTCTCAACATGGCATAACGGCACTTAAAGACCTGCTTTTCGAGGAGGAGAAGGAGCGATATCAGCAACTCAGTAGGCAAATCAAAGAGACTAGCCAGGAGATAGAAGACAAACTGACGAATCGCGAGATCCCTGAGTCAGAATTCAATGATATACTAAACAGGATCGTGCAAGTGATGCCCGAAAAACTAGGGCCTACCATCACATCAACCTTAAAGGTTCAAATCAAGGAGTCTAGGGATGATGTAGTGCAGGCACTTTTCCCGATAGTGGGGCAGATGATCAAGAAGTACATCCAGCAGGAAATTCAATTAATCACAGAGAAGATTGATAAGCAGTTTGAGAGTGCTTTTTCTTTGGAATTGCTACTGCTGCGAATGAAGTCCTGGGTTACGGGTGTTCCTTTTAATGAGTTGGTTTTGAAGCAGACAAATCAGGGGGCTATTCGGGAGATTTTTCTAATTGAAGAGGATAGTGGGTTACTCATGGCGAGCTATTCCAGGTCCAAATCCTTTGACCAGGATATGATGTCCGGAATGTTGACTGCAATCAAGACTTTTGTTGAAGATGCAATGGAGGTAGAGAACCAACATCTGGAAATGATCTCGTATGACTTGTACAAGATATACGTTCAGAATTTTGACAAATTCTACATCGCGGTGGTGATCGAGGGAGCTGTTGATACCGCATTTAAGAGTAAGTTGAATGATACCATCCTGAGATTTGTGAAAGAGATCATGCTTAAAACAAATGAGAAGGATGCCAAAGAACTCACCAAACAGATCAGTCAGTATTTCGAAAAAATCTAACCCTAATCATGAAGAAGCTATTCTTAGTAATCTTGATCATCACCTTGCCACTTATCGGCTTTTTTCAGTACAAAAATTATCGAAGGTTTCATCCTCCAGTTGACTATGATTACTTGATCGCTGATGAAATAGACGTCAACTACCACGATCAGGAGCTGGTGGATGAGTACTATCGAAAAGCCATAGAAATTGGGTCATTTGCTAGATTGAATTGGAGTAATAATGCCATTGACGTGAGGTTTCCGGATGAAGGGAATCAGGAAGCTATCAATGCGTCCAAGTACTACAATCAGTTGATTTCTCGTACCAAATACCTGGAGGACGTATTGGTTGCATCTGCCAAGTTGAAGAAGGAATACCTAACAAATGAGCAGGTGAAGTTAATTGAGGCGGGATTCAGCAAGGACGAAATTGAATGGATGGAAACCAAAGATCAGCTGACTAGTATTTCATTCGGTGAACAAAGTGAATTCG
Organism: uncultured Roseivirgaceae bacterium; assembly: GCA_964472815.1. Taxonomy (GTDB): domain Bacteria; phylum Bacteroidota; class Bacteroidia; order Cytophagales; family Cyclobacteriaceae; genus Ekhidna. The sequence goes on along the minus strand of CAYYNA010000119.1, from coordinate 267 downwards.
TTTGGCGGGTTCAAAAACAGTTGATTGAGAAAGGATACGAGCATGCGTTAGATGGGTTGTTTGGAATAGACACGCAAAATGCCATTATTTCCTTCCAGCAAGACAACAATATCTACTCATCTGGACTGATCAATGAGCAAACTTTTGAGTTACTTTTTCTTCGCTAATGCCAACGAGTTTTTAGGCGCTTTCACCGGAATAAATTTTACCGTGGACGAATTAATCTGATCTTCTTATGACCTGGTTTCATCTTTACACGAAAAACCA
>CAYYNA010000118.1:0-11040 GCA_964472815.1 uncultured Roseivirgaceae bacterium | reverse complement strand
TGTCTATTTAATTTGATTTTAGGAATGAAATGGTCTTAATTTGTTCTGAAAACAGGAATTATATAAATGAAATTAGGAGGTTTTGAAGAAATTGTACTGCTAGCAGTTGGCTCTTTAGGGGATGATGCATATGGGGTTACCATTCAGGCGATTCTCAAAGAGAAGACAAAAAAGAATCCAAGTATTGGCGCTTTGCACTCAGCACTTTATCGACTAGAGGAAAAAGGATATTTGTCCTCAAGTGAAGGAGGAGCTACTTCGGAAAGAGGAGGAAGACGTAAAAAGTACTACCAGATCACATCTGGAGGTCGGCAGATTCTGGAAGAGAACAATGCACTTCGAATGGAATTTGCAAGAAACATCCCAGGGTTGAATTTAAGTATCGACTGATGAAGAAGAACCCACCCAAGTGGGCAGATAAGCTTTTGGATTGGTTCTGCCCTAACGAACTCGTGGAGTTTGTCAGAGGTGATCTCTATGAGATTTACGAAGCTCGGATTGTCAGTCAATCAGTTCTAAAATCAAAGCTATTGTTCGTCCGAGATGTGATTAGTACCACTCGGATGCTGAATAAAGGAAAAAGGTTAAACTCAAATAAATTAGGTATGTATAAGAATTATTTCAAGGTAGCATGGCGAAATCTGCTACGGTTCAAGATGTACTCATTCATCAAGATTGGTGGTTTTGCTTTAAGCATCGCGTCTTGTTTTCTCATTTCACTATTCATCGTAGATGAAGTCAGTTACGATAAGCACATTGCAGACTCTGAAAGAATCTACAGGTTAAGAAATCACTGGGACAAAGGAGAGCAAATTCAGGTATGGCCTGCAATGGAAGCACCAATGAAGAAAGCGATCGAAGCGGATAATCCTGGTGCGGAGTTGGTAGGCAGGCTATTACCCTTTTCAGGCTGGTACTTAGCTGGGTCCAATATGGTGAATGTCGAAAATGAGGACAGGACAATTTACGAGGAGGGTTTTGTCTACGCTGATCAAGAGTTTATAGACATCATCGATCTTCAAATGAAGTACGGTGACCGAGCAACTGCATTGACCGAACCTAACTCCCTCGTCATTTCTGCATCGAAAGCTGATAAGTACTTTAAGGAAGAGGATCCACTGGGGAAATCTCTTTATTTGAATGGCAACAAGGGGAGAGCTTTTACCATCAAAGGCGTGATGGAAGACCTCCCCTCAAACTCTCAGTTCGATTTTGATTTTATCATCACGCTTGCAAGCGAAGAGTTCTGGAATGGAGAGCAATCATCTTGGTGCTGTAGTAACTACATGACGTACATCAAGCTCGATCCAACTCGCGATCCGGAGGAGTTCGCTGCTGATATGAAAGTCATTCAGGAGAAGTATCAGATACCTCATCATTTGGCCAGAAACGCAGATATGGCGAAGGATATGCAAGAGAATAGGTTCTTTAGCATGCAGCCCATCACAGATGTACATCTTCATTCAACAACGATGTTTGATGTGTTTAAGAACGGAGATATCCGAATTGTCTACATGTTTGGAAGCGTGGCATTGTTTATTCTGCTGCTTGCCATTGTTAATTTCATCAATCTATCAATAGCCAAATCTTCTACCAGGTCGAAGGAGGTGGGCATTCGCAAGGTTATCGGCTCTTCAAGAGGAGAAGTAGGTTTACAATTCCTTGTTGAATCGTTTTTGTTCACCTTCATCTCATTCATTATTGGTCTACTGGTGGCTTGGATTTTTCTACCTCTTTTTAATCAAATTGCGGATAAGTCATTGAGTATGCCTTGGGGCAATATATGGTTTCTCTCGATCTCATTGGGTATTGTCTTCTTTGTAGCCATACTGGCTGGTTCCTACCCTTCCTTTGTGCTGTCGCGACTCATTCCAGTTGAAATCCTAAAAGGTAAATTCAGGTTGGGAGCAAAGAGTGGTGCATTGCAGGGCATTTTAGTGACTTTTCAATTCACCACCTGTGTCGTGCTGATAATCGCTACCATTGTAGTTAGCCGTCAAATGCGTTTCATTCTAAACAAAGATCTGGGGTTTGATAAGGATCAGGTAGTACTTCTGCGGGGTACAAACACTATGGGTAACAAATTGCCCGTGCTACAAGAACAACTCAGGGGCCTTTCAGATGTAAAAAGTGTTTCTTCCTCTTCCTATCTGCCAATTTCAAATATGAGTAGAAATGGAAACAACTTTTGGAAGGCAGGAAGAGAGAGTGAGGATGATCCAGCCAACGGGCAATTCTGGCGAGTGGATGAACCTTATCTTGAAACCATGGGTATGAAGCTACTTGAGGGTAGAAATCTGAGAAAAGACTTGGCTTCAGATTCTGCATCTGTCATGATCAATCAGCAGATGGCGCGAGAGCTTGGACTGGAGAACCCCATCGGAGCTCGAATTAGTAATGGAGATACCTACACAGTCATTGGCTTAGTTGAAGACTTTCACTTTGAAGATTTGACGCAAAAGATATGGCCGTTAGCTATGGCATACGCCACCTGGGCCAACGAGACCACTTCTGTAAGGGTAGCCACGACGGACATGAAGCGAACGCTTGAGGCCATTACTGGCGAGTGGGATAAGCTGATGCCAAATCAACCTATCCGAATGCAGTTTTTAGACCAGCGCTTTGAAGCGATGTACGAAAATGTGAAACGGACGGGTCAGATCTTCACGGTGTTTGCCTTTTTAGCCATCACCATCGCGGGGCTTGGACTCTTTGCACTTTCAGCTTTTTTAGTTGAGCAAAGGCGAAAAGAAATTGGGATTCGTAAGGTTTTAGGAGCTACACCTGCAAACTTGTTCACTACCTTGAGCTCAAGGCTAGCAACACTGGTGATGGTTTCGCTATTCTTTGCTTTACCTAGTGGATGGTATTTCATGGAAGAGTGGTTGGCTGACTACCAGTACAGAATTCCATTATCTACCGATATCTTTTTTATGTCTTCCATTTTCATCTTCTTCATCGCACTGTTTATTGTGAGCTTTGAGGTGGTCGGAGCGATAAAGAGAAACCCATCGGAGACCTTGCATAATGAGTGATTTTCATTTCAGATCGCATCCTTAAGGGTAGACCCCTAGATTGTACTAAGCGTATTAATTACTTAAAATAGTATAATTTCTAGGGGTTTTTATTTCACTTTTCAAAGAACGAAAATTGCAGGCAATTAATCGAAGGTAGACGGCTGTCTTGTTGGTTCATGCGTAGTTTAGAGATATCAAAAAGCTATGAAAATGAACAGACTTATGAAATCCCTTCTTTCTTCCATTTGCCTTTTCGTGATGATTCATGCAGGAACAGCTGCCATGATCACTACTAATGACTACTTGAAGTTTCACTCGGATATAAAAGTGGCCATTGAGGAACTGGATGTGAAGAAGGCTAAGTCATTAGTCAAATCACTTTTGCCTATTTTGGAATCGGATATCGAGTACACCGAGGAGCTTATTGCTGATGAAGATGATGAATATTTCTTGGGCAAACTCAACTCAAACCTCAAGCGTCAGAAGGAAATTAAGCAGGAACTGCAGGCGTTCCTGAAGCTCAGTAAGTCGAAAGCTTTTGATGATAGCTACTCAATCAACATGGTTAGAGAACTGAGAAGATTGAGCTTTAAACCCAAAGAGCGGTAGGATTTGTAAAGAACTTGAAAAGCCGACGAGAGTCGGCTTTTTTATTTGGTTTCGCTTAAAGGTACTTTACCATAAAGTCTACGATGAGCTCTTTTAGTTTGGAATACGGTGGATAAACCATCTTGATTACCGTAAGAGGGAAAGGCTGCTTTAGAACGGCTTTTTCATGGGTGAAGGCGAGGAACCCCGCATAACCATGTGATTTACCGATACCGCTGTTGTTCACACCTCCGATAGGCAGGTGGGGGTGCCCGAATTGTAAGACTGTGTCGTTCACTGTCAGCATCCCTGAGCTGGTCTTTTGTCGAATGGTCTCAACTGTCTTATTACTTTTTGAAAAGACGTAGAGCGCCAGAGGTTTAGGTCTTTCATTGATAAAATCAATGACTTCATCCAGCTCATTGTAAGACAAAATCGGTATTAGTGGGCCAAAAATCTCTTCTTCTAAAATTTTTGAATCTTCTGAGACATTAGAAAGAAGGGTGGGGGAGAAACGAAGTTTTGCTTCATCAGTATTTCCACCAAACTCCACCTTTGCCCCTTTTGAGATCGCATCATCCATCATACCACTGACACGATTGAAGTGATGGTTATTTATGATTCCTCCATAATGCTCCTCTATCCCATAGAGTGCTTCCGATGCAGATTGAAGCTCTTTTATGAATCGTTCGCGGACAGTGCTGTGCACAAACAGATAGTCAGGCGCTATGCAGACTTGCCCAGCATTCTGCCACTTTCCCCAGGCGATCTTTTGTGCTGCATCTTTGAGATTGGCTGTTTGATCTATGATAGTTGGCGATTTTCCGCCGAGCTCCAGGGTTACTGATGCCAGATGCTTTGCTGCCGCATTCATGATGATTTTGCCCACTTGAGGACTCCCGGTAAAAAAGATATGATCAAAAGGCAGTTCCAGAAGTGCGGTAGATTCTTCAACTGCGCCCAACACAACGGACACTTCGTCCTTGTCAAATAACTCAGCGCACATCTTTTGAATTAGATCGCTGGTATGATTTGAGACTTCTGATGGTTTCAGAATGACACTATTACCAGCAGCGATTGCAGATACCAGGGGGGCAATGGCTAATTGGAATGGATAGTTCCAAGGTGAAATGATTAAGCACGCTCCTTTTGGTTCATGAAAAACATAAGCATTTGTGCCAAAGTATGCCAGGCTTGATGCGACCTGTTTGTTGGATGTCCAGCTACTTAGATTTCGCAGTGCAGTCCTAATCTCTGTCAGTACTACAAAAATTTCATTGATTTCGGTTTCGAGAGCTGGCTTTTGAAGGTCTTTGTATACTGCATCTTGAATTTCAGTCCGGTTTTCTAAGATCCATTTCTTGAGCCGTTTTAATTTTTTCTTTCGATCATTTATAGGAGCAGATCTTAATTGGATTGACTTGGCTTTTACAGCTTCAAATCGTTCATTGATCAGCGTTTGGGTTTCGTTGTTCATGGGTTTTTCCTAAAGCGAGCGAGAATATAGCTCATTACTCGGAAAGAGAGATAATATCCTTAGGATCAATAACCTGTTTCGAATACCCATTAGCAGTTGCATTGATCATCGCAAGACCTATCTGCGTAGTATTTACAACAGAATTAGGAGATAGCACTTTCATGAGCTTTACTAACCACATGAAGTAATCGTAGACAAACTGATAGAGCTTGGTTCTGGATTTTATACCTCTGAGTGGAATGATTGCTCCTGGCCGAAACATAAAGGATTGCTTAAATCCCATGTTTAGCAAAGCGTTTTCTGTACTGCCTTTCACCCTAGCCCACATTGTTCTCTTATTCTCAGTGCTATCCGTGCCTTGACCCGATACGTAGATGCAAGTAAAGTGATCATTTTGCTGTACCAGTTCTTGAGCAAGGGAAACGGTGTAGTCATAAGTAAGCTCTGTGTACTTTTCTTCAGTGAGTCCCGCGGCACTGACACCCATGCACAAGTATGCTGCATCATAGCCCTTTAGTTGATCGGATACCGTTGAGAAATCTGTAAAATTTTGATGTTCTAGCTGGCTAAGCTTCGGATGATCAATAGCTACTTGTGATCTTCCAATGGTAAGAACCTGATCAACCGAGGGATGATCCAAGCATTCTAGCAGAACCCCTTTTCCTACCATTCCTGTAGCGCCTGTAATGATTACCTTCATAATTTTAATTTGTTGAATAGGTGAGTGACCACACTTTTAAAGCTAGTCACTCACGTAATTTATCAATTACTTCAATTGGCTCATTAGCATTTTTTGGAAGCCTCGATCACTTAGCCATTTTCTGAGAAATAGCAGAAGCCCTGCCATGGCTCCACTTGCATATCTGGTTTTTGGCCTGCTAGCAGCTATTGCTTTGGAGATGGTGTTTGCAATTACTTCCGGACCTGAGTGTCTCCCTTTTTTCTCATAAGCTTCTTTTCCAGCCTTGTCTAGCGCTTTTGCCATGGCCTCATAAGGTCCGTCAGCAGAACGGTCTAGCATGGGCTGATTCATTACATCGATGAATTCTGTTTTGATAGCCCCTGGCTCAATGATCACCACATCTATTCCAAACTGCTCAACTTCCATCCTTAAACAATCTGACCATCCTTCCAATGCATGTTTTGTTGCATGGTACCAAGAACCTAGTGGAGTAAAGATTTTTCCACCTACTGAAGAGATATTGATGATCGTACCGCTTTTCTTCTCACGCATATTCGGTAGTACTAGCTGCGTCAACCTGGCAAGCCCAAAAATATTGACCTCAAATTGGCGCCTTGCTTCATCAATAGTGATGTCTTCTACTGATCCGTATACTGCATACCCGGCATTGTTGACTAAGACGTCAATACCTCCATGTTTATCAGTGATCTGTTGAACGCCAGCTGTCATTTCGTCTTCATTCAAGACATCCATTTTTAGAGCAAAACCACCGGCTTCCTCCAACTCTTTCATTTTTTCAATGCGTCGAGCTGCTCCATAAACGATATGCCCCTCCTTGATAAGTTGGAGAGCTGTGGACTTGCCAATACCGGCAGATGCTCCGGTTACGAGTATTACTTTCTTTTTCATTTGATTTTATGATTTAAGATTGAAATTATTTGTTAATAATGAGTAAGTAATCACTTTTTTTAATTCCAAATTTTTTTACACTTGGTATTTTTCTTTTAAGTATTTGAGCATGCTTTCGATATCGAATTCCTTGTGCAAAAAGCTGCGAGTCCCAATTCCGTCCATTATGAGTAGTATCAGGTTGGCCTCTTTCCGAGGTGCCTCGTATCCAAGTTTCTCAAAGGCGATCGTCAAAGCATTTTCCAGCGGCTCCAACTTATAAGCTCCATATTCCTCTAGCTCCCACTTAATTTTATGCTGAAGTTTCCAAAAATCAGCCTCTTCTTGATTTTTGTGACCAATTTCATAAAGATCAAAAGTCTTTCTTAAAACTGCTTTAGGATCTGATTCCAAAACAATATCAGCAAAGAGCGTCTTAGCTCTTTCTTCTCCTAACTTGATGATCGCTTCCAATAATCCATCCTTATTTTTGAAATGACGGAAAATCAATCCCTCAGAAACTCCAGCCCTTTTAGCCACTTTGCTAGTAGAAGTTGCTTTGAAGCCTTCTTCTGAGAACAGTTCCAAAGCTGCATTCAAGATTTTTTCTTGTTTTTCTGTCATTAAAAGTAAGTAATCACTTACAAATCTACGAAACGTTGTTAAATTGCAAAAGGTTATGAGAATTTTTAAAAAAATTATGCTTGGTCTTCTTGTTGTAATCCTTGCTATCATTAGCGCTATTGTGATCTTTTTCTACACTGCTCCACAATTAGGTGCTAGTCCAAGTGGTGAGAGATTGGAGCGGATGAAGGAAGCACCTAACTATGAGTACCCAACCTTCATCAATACCATTGAGACGAAGATGGAAATGCCCAAGGGTACAATGGGTAAACTGTTTCGACATTATTTCCTTGAGGACAAAAGCAAGAAGAATCCCGCGGAAACTATCCGAGTTCAGAATTTCAGCCGAGCAGCGTTTGATCAGATTCCTCAAGACAGCATTGCCTTCACCTGGTTTGGACACTCTACGATCTTGATGAAGATTGGCGGTGTGACTGTTCTCGCTGATCCCGTGCTGGTGGGAGAACGTGCCTCTATGTTTACTTTTCTTGGTCCAAGGAGATTCAAGTACACCAATCACATAGAGTTGGAAGATCTGCCGGAGATTGATGCGGTCATATTATCTCACGACCATTACGACCACTTGGATTATCCGACAATCAAGGCGCTCAAAGACAAAGTAGGTCGATTTTTCTTGCCCTTAGGTACGGGCGCACATTTCGAACGATGGGGAGTCACTCCGGAAAAAATCACAGAAGTAAACTGGTGGGATGAGGTTGATCTTGGAAACCTGAAACTGGCTTTTACTCCTACGCGACACTTTTCCGGTAGAGGTCTGAGAGACCGGTTTCATACACTCTGGGGTTCATGGGTCATTATGAGCGATAGTAAGCGTGTTTATTTCAGTGGAGATAGTGGGTACTTTCCTGGCTTCAAAGAGATAGGAGACAAATACGGTCCATTCGATTTGACTTTTATGGAATGCGGAGCTTACAATGAAGGTTGGAGTGAAATTCACATGTTTCCTGAGGAGACCGCTCAAGCGCATCTCGATGTGAAAGGGAAACTTCTGATGCCTATCCACTGGGGAAAGTTTGATTTGAGTCTACATCCCTGGAAAGAGTCAGTGAATAGATTAGCGACAAAAGCAGAACAGGAGGGTATCGATTTGTTTACTCCCGAAATAGGTCAGCTCGTATCCTTATCCGATAGCGATGATTTGGATAGCTGGTGGAGAGATTACGAGTAATCAAGACGCTTAATTGATTCGACCTCAATTATTTGGCGTACATTCGCGCTCCATTTTTAACATTTCGTTTTGAATACATTCAAAGATCTTGGGCTATCCCCCAACACATTGAAGGCCCTGGAAGATCTTGGGTTTGAAAGCCCTACAGCTGTGCAGTCGCAAGCGATACCCCAGCTGCTTGAGAAAGACCCTACTGATTTCATTGGGCTGGCTCAGACGGGTACAGGTAAAACGGCAGCATTCGGTCTGCCTTTAATCGAACTCATCGATGTGGACAGTCCGGTTACGCAAGCCCTTATCATGGCACCTACCCGGGAACTAGGCCAACAAATAGCCGCTCAGCTGGTGGATTTTGCTTCTCACTACGAAAGGCTCAATGTCGAGGTGGTTTATGGTGGAGCAAATATTGTCACCCAGATAAAGGCATTGCGCAAGCCGACACAAATGGTGGTAGCTACTCCTGGTAGGTTGTTGGACCTGATTAAGCGTAAATCGATCCAGTTGAATAACGTAAGCCATGTGGTTCTGGACGAGGCAGATGAAATGCTTAATATGGGATTCAAGGAAGCTATCGATGAGATTCTTTCATACACTCCAGAAACCAAATCTACCTGGTTGTTTTCGGCGACTATGCCACCCGAGATCAAGAGGATCATCAAGAAGTACATGGTAGAACCTGCCGAGGTTACTGTCAATCAGCAAGAGAAATCCAATAAGGATATCACGCATCAATTCGTAATCACTAAATCCGCAAATAAAGTAGCTGCGCTCAGAAGATTCTTAGACCTTCAGCCGGATATGAAGGGAGTGATGTTCTGTAGAACACGAAGAGAGACACAGGAAATAGCAGATCAGTTGAATGATTTAGGATACAGTTCAGAGCCACTACATGGAGAGCTTTCTCAGCAGCAAAGAGATGCGGCCATGAAGAGGTTTAAGGCCAGATCGATGCAATTATTGATTGCAACAGATGTGGCGGCCAGAGGGATTGATGTAAATGATTTGACACACGTCATTCACCATACCCTGCCAGACCAGCTTGAAAGCTATACGCATCGTAGTGGGCGTACAGGTAGAGCTGGCAAAAAAGGAATTTCACTTGCGTTTATCAATCCACGTGAAGGACGGAAAATCCAAGCATTGGAACGCAAGCTGAGTGTGAAGTTTCAGCAGATAGAAGTTCCCAACATCGCTTCCATTGAAAAAGGTAGGCTGAATAACTGGGCAGCTAGTATTGTCGATGTTCAGATTGATGCGAAAAGTGAGAAGCTCTACGAATCAATCAAGGAAAACTTTGCTGATTTCTCCAAAGAGCATATTCTGAAAAAAATCATCACCTCACAGCTAAGCCAATTGGTTTTGGATGGTGAAGAGCAGGATCTTAACGAATCTACTGGAGGGTCTCCTGAACACAGAGATAAATCCAAGTTCAATCGATACTTTATCAATCTCGGCAGCATAGATGGGATGGGCAAGAGTGACGTAGCTGCTTTTGTATCGGAGATTGGACAGCTGAATAAGAAGTTCATTGGTGAAATCACCCTCAAACAGAACCACTCCTATTTTGAATTGGATAAGCGCTATGACAAAGGAGTGGCCAATCGATTTAATCAAGTCTCTTACAATGGTAGGGATATTCGAATGAATCGAGATAATGACCGGCCAGCTGAAGAGCGAAAGAAAAGCAAAAAGAAAACCAGATCTGAAAGGAACTCCAGAAAGAAGGTAGATAAAAACAAAGGGAGAAGAAGGAGGAGATAACCTATCCTGCCGACAGTTCTTTTACTTTCGGAATTACTTCCTTGCCAATCAGTTCGATCGAGTTCATCAATTGTTCATGATTTACGAGCGGATTATCCATTTGAAAGGTGAACCTTTTGATCCCGCCAAGCGCCTCCGCATGTCTTATAATCTTTTTGGCTACACTTTCAGCATCACCGACCACTAATGCGCCTTCATCGTTCGATTGAAAATCAAAGCCCTCACGGGTGACGGGAGGCCAGCCCCTTTCTTTGCCCACGTTATTAAACATTTTGGCATATCCAGGAAAGTAGGTGTCCAAAGTCTCTTGATGATCGCTTCCCACAAAGCCAAGTGAATGCAGTGAAATGCTCATTTCATTTTCGGGGTATCCAGCATCGAGATAAGCTTCTCTATAGAGATCTACTAGCGGTCTGAACCTATCTGTCTGACCTCCTATAACAGCAACTACGAGTGGCAGACCTTGCTGGCCAGCCTTGATGAAGGAAGCTGTGGTTCCTCCAACTCCGCGATAGATTGGCAATTTTTTTTGTAGAGGTCTGGGGTAAATCGACTGGTTGATTAAGGGTGGCCTAAACTTTCCATTCCAATTGATTACCTCATTGTCTCTGATTTTTATCAAGAGATCGAGCTTCTCCTCAAATAAGTCGCTATAGTCATGAATATCTAATCCAAACAGAGGGAAGGAGTCTGTGAAGGAGCCTCTTCCAGCCACTATTTCTGCACGACCGCTGGAGATCAAGTCTAATGTGGCAAAGTTCTGGAATACTCGAACAGGATCTGCTGAACTTAGGACGGTAACTGCACTACCAAG
>CAYYNA010000117.1:0-11215 GCA_964472815.1 uncultured Roseivirgaceae bacterium | reverse complement strand
GCGTTCTTCCTTGCTTTCCTATTTTCAAACTGTAAAGGTGATGCGCAGATCTTCCCCGACAAAGAATGGGAAACTCATCAAAACCCAACAATGGAAGGTTGGGGTGAGATGGAACGATCGGATTTTACTCGTTTCATCATTGACAGCACGAACATTACTGGGCTCGTCATTATTCATAAAGGACAAGTAGTTCTTGAGTACGGTGATTTAGAAGAGAATAGCTACATCGCATCATGCCGAAAAAGTGTGCTTGCAATTCTCTTCGGCAAGTACGTAGAAAACGGCCTTATCAACTTAGATAAAACACTTGACCAGTTAGAAATCGAGGACCATTCACCCCTACTCGAAATTGAGCAGTCAGCAACCGTACAAGATATCATATCCGCACGTTCGGGCGTCTTTCTACCGGGTTCAAATGGAGGAGATTTCAGGAGGTTAGCACCTGAAAGAGGCTCAGTGCAACCAGGCAACTATTGGCTTTACAGCAATTGGGACTTCAACTTAGCTGGCCATATCTTCGAACAAGAAACCGGCCAAAACATCTATGACGCGATTGAAGAGCAGTTAGTAGGACCATTGCAAATGCAGGACTGGGATAGGTCTTTGCAGCGAAAGGATGGAAACCTGAACATCTCGAAGTATCCTGCATATCATATGTGGTTTTCCACTCGAGACATGGCACGAATTGGACTGCTGATGCTCAGAGAAGGTAAATGGAGAGACCAACAGGTTGTTCCCGAATTTTGGGTGAAGGAAATGGTCACTCAAAGAACTACGCATCAAGAAGCTCAGAAAAATGCGCCGATTTTGAAAGAGGATGGTTTGGACCTAGGCTATGGATACATGTGGTGGTTGGTAGAAAATGTGCAGGACGATAGACTCAAGAATGCCTATTCAGCACAGGGTGCGCTTGGGCAAAATATTACTATCTATCCTGAGATAGATGTCGTGCTTGCATTCAAAACAAAAAGCGAATATCGCCGCAGAAACAGCATTCAAACTCAAATGAAAGTCATTAAAAAAGCGGTTGAAATCTATCAGCATTTCTAAGCTTGAATGCAAGTCATGCAAAGGGAATACAAGGCTCATGACTTCAATACTTTTTTGTCTTTTCCATGGATGAGGATAGCTATACCAACCAAATCTGAACGCTAGTCAGATCACGACAGAAGAAGATTTATTATTTCCATTTTATGACTGATGCTGAAAAAAACGCCTCAAACGGTGGGAAAATGGAAAGGTTTGCCAAAAAAGACACTTTCGTAAAAGTTTACACAAATAACGGAAATCAATACTTTTTTGGGCAACTGAATCATGTGTCCTCCGTAAGACAAACTGTTTTACTCAAAATAAAAAACTCAACAATGAAAAACTTATTAAAAGGACACTCAAAAAAAATCAGAACGTTAGCAATTATCGCATGCCTTGCACTATTTGCAGCTTGCTCAGAACAAGACGACATAGTGGTTCCAAGTGACATTAATGCCGATGAGCTAGTCAACGATGAGCAGCAAGCTCAAGAAAAGCAGATCAAGGATAGCTCCGGATCGGAAGATGAATGCATCGATTGCTAGTTAAAATATCCTCTTAACTAACTAGCTATTTGACCCTCCGCTCGGAGGGTCCAATGCCCTATCTCCAAAGCATATAACCAGCATTATTCGATTCTGTTTCATTAGCTTTCCAGTTAAATGAAAAGACTCTCCTACTCACTCATCGGAATCGGTGGTGTTCTTACCCTTCTCATCCTAGCCAAAAGCATTTTAATACCACTTGTTTATGGTGTCGTTCTTTGGTTTCTAAGCAGATTCTTTAAAAATCTATTGCATAGAATTCCCCTTCTCAAAAAGCGCATACCAAATTGGCTGATTAACACCTTTGTATTTGCGCTTGTGTTTCTAGGCCTCAGTCTGATTTCAAGCTTGATCACGCGAAACATTACCTCCCTACTTGAGAATAGTGAGGTCTATGGAGCAAACCTGCAAAACGTGCTCACTCTACTGAATGAGACCTTGCAGATTGATCTCACCAAACAGATTTCAGAGTCCATCGAGACTTTTGATTACACCACCATCCTTGGGAATATCGCAGACGCTTTGTCTGGAGCACTTGGAGATTTCATCATGATGATTTTATACGCGGTATTCATTTTCACGGAGGAAGCTAGCTTATCAACCAAGATCAGAAAACTCTCCAAAAGCGAAGAAAAGTATGAGAAAGCTACCACCATATTATCAAGGATCAACGACGCTTCCAGTGACTACATCAGATTGAAAACCTATGTAAGTCTTCTCACCGGATTTGTTGGATATGTTTTTCTTCTGATCATGGGCGTTGATGCAGCATTTTTCTGGGCGTTCCTGATGTTTGCGCTCAATTACATACCTACGATCGGTTCATTGATCGCTACCCTGTTCCCTGCATGCTTCAGCCTTGTGCAGTTTGGAGAAGTCAGACCCTTCATTATCATTTTGGCTGGATTAGGAATTGTGGAATGGTTCATTGGCAATGTGCTGGAGCCTAAGCTGATGGGTAAGTCCCTAAACCTAAGCCCATTGGTGACGATCTTGGCTCTTATTATCTGGGGACAGATTTGGGGCATTACCGGAATGCTGTTGAGTACGCCCATCACAGTAGTAATGGTGATCATATTTTCTCAATTTGAAAGCACCAGAGGTGCTGCGATATTACTATCCGAAAATGGGGAAATAGACGAGATTAGCGACACACCCACGGGCTAGTAGCATTAGCACCTATTTCTCACCCTATGACACTTGGAGTTTGGAAAGTTCCTTGTTGAGATTGACAGCAATAGATGACAATTCATTGAGCTTTTGCTTGTAGTTCGTCATTCCGGAAGCTAATTCCGAAGCAGAACTAGCAACTTCCTCCGTTCCTGCTGCAGCTTGCTCAGATATCACCACTACTTCTTCAGTAATTCCTACCACATTTTTTAAGCTATCGACTTGTCGCGCAGAAAACTCAGTGATCTCATTACTTAGCGTATAGGTAGTATTCGAGGATAATGCGATTTCCTTGAAGATTTGAGAAGCTGTATTTGAAAGCTCTGAACCAGACTTCACCCGTTCATTCATTTCGTCCATAGCTTGTGCAGCTTTGTTTGTATCCTCGTTAACCTCGCTTATCAACTTCTCTATTTGCGAAGCACTCTTTCGTGAGTCTTCAGCAAGCTTCCGAATCTCCTCAGCCACGACTGCAAAACCTCTTCCAGCGTCACCAGCCTGAGCTGCTTCAATAGCGGCATTCAATGCAAGTAAGTTGGTTTGTCCGGCTATCTCGGTAATGACATTGAGCACTTGACTAATTTCTCCTGATCGCATTTTTAAGGTGTCAATGCTTCCTTGGGTCACCAAGGCCTGATTGTTTATATCGGAAATTCGATTGATCAAATCAAGTAGCATGGTCTCCCCTCTATCGCTCTTTTCAGATCCTTCATGTGCAGCCAGGTTGATCTCGTTTGCCTTACTTGTCATTTCCGCAGCTGAAGTCTGAATACTTTCAAATAAGGCTGAAACCTCATCAATTTTGCTAACCTGGGTTTGTGCACCAGCGCTCATCTGTGAAATGGCAGAAGCGATCTCATTGGTCGTTGTGCCCATTTCTTCTCCTACAGAAAGCATATCAACCGATGATTGCTGCACTTGATCAGTTGTCGACGCAAATTGTCGCAAAAGGCTGGAAAGCTGGTCGATTGAAACATTGATGCTCTCAGCAAGAAGGGCTACATCCCCTCTACTTTCTTTTGAATACTTCCCCGAAAAATTTCCGTTAGCCATCTTACTGAAGATGTCTTTCACCTCATCTAGTGGTTCAGCCATTGAATTCAGAAGCCTATTGACAGAATTGGACATCTCTAACCAAACCCCTTCTTTCTTTTCCATCGATACCCGTGCGCTTAGGTCTCCCTCATCTTCAGCCTTCTTTATCACATTATTAACGTCATCGATGACTAAGGAGAGGTTGTCTCTCATGGCTATCAGCTCTCTAGCAAAAGCATCATCTTCATCAAATGAGCTTGTGTCAAGATCCAGGTTTCCTTTGCGAATAGACTGAGCCAGTGAAATGTAGTCATGGGTACTTGATACCAGCTGATTCAAAGAAACAGCTATATCCCCCAGCTCATCTCTTCGCTCCTCAGACATTTTCTCAACTAGACTCCCTTTTGCCAGCTTTACAAGCTTGTCTCGAACCTGAATGATATAATCAACGATCTGCTTAGAAAACCGCAACGCAACAAAAAGACCAATCGCTAAGACAATAAGCGCAACAAGAACGGACTGCAAAATCAGTCCTGATATCTGCGACTTCAATTCCTCTTGCTTCTTGGCAACTGCTTCATCTATGGAATCTGTATAAATACCAGATGCTATTACCAGTCCCAAAGGCTTAAAAAGCCGAGAATAGCTCAGCTTAGAATAGATCTTTTCCTCTCCAGGCTTGACCATCTTATACGCCACAAAGGCTTCACCATTCTCCTTTGTTTTTTGGGCTCTTTCAGAATATGAATTCTGGCTTTTGATATCGTCTGTTTTGTTGGAAAAATCGGATTGCATGATTCGACCATTGAGTGCTGGGTCCGCAGCATGCATGATCATTTTTGGAGGAACAGCTGTATCAGTAATCCAGAAATAGCCCTCCTCTCCATCAAATCGCATATTTTCAATCGTACCTAAAGCAACATCAATGGATCCTGTCTCCTCGTAGCTATTTTCAAGGATATTGAAGGCAAGGTCCACAACGTTCTGAAGCCGGAGTTCTGATTTTGCGACTTGCTCTTCTCGGTATGATTCGATATCCTCAGATGCCTTATTCTGAAGGTTATAAATCGTAAGTATCGTAATAATAGTGGTTGGTATTAGGAGAAGAATGATGGAGGCGATAGAGATTTTCTGGCTGAGCTTCATTAATAATACTTTAGGTGGTTAATAACGGCTTAAATCAAGGAATGTTAGCAATAAACTGTATTGCTTCAGGTGGATCAGCGTTCGCCATTGTTCACGTGTACGTAAACGGCGACTTCTATCAGAATTATTAACCAATTACTAGCTATCCGGTCTACTTTTGCAGCTATGAATAGCAAAGAGGAAATTGTTAATGATTGGCTTCCAAGATATACCGGAACAGAACTAAATGAATTTGGCAGTTACGTTCTGCTTACCAACTTTCACAACTATGTAGATATTTTCGCTGAGAAATTTGGTGTAGAAGTCAAAGGAAAGAAGCGAGCCATGCAAACTGCAACGCATGGGGATATCACCATTATCAATTTTGGAATGGGGAGTGCTATGGCCGCTACTTGCATGGATCTTTTATCTGCGATTAAGCCAAAGGCAGTGCTTTTCCTTGGAAAGTGCGGTGGACTAAAGAAAGAAAATTCACTAGGAGATCTGATTTTGCCAATCGCAGCGATACGTGGTGAAGGAACTTCCAATGATTATTTACCGCCAGAAGTACCAGCACTTCCGTCTTTTCGACTCCAGAGAGCAGTTTCTCATATCATCAAAGCAAATGGATTGGATTACTGGACTGGAACCGTGTACACAACTAATAGAAGAGTATGGGAACATGACACCAAATTCAAGGACTATTTGAAGGATATCCGAGCATCAGCGATTGATATGGAAACTGCAACCATCTTCACCGTCGGTTTCAGCAACAAGATTCCTCACGGGGCATTGCTTCTCGTTTCTGATAATCCAATGCAGCCTGCAGGAGTAAAAACCGAGAAAAGCGATAAGAAAGTGACCGCCAAGTTCGTAGAGTCTCACCTGCAAATAGGCATTGATTCTTTGTCTGAACTGATCAATTCAGGAGAATCAGTAAAACACCTGCGCTTTGAGTAACATGGATTTATCCAGATAAAATCTCTTTTACCGAACGATTTCTCCTACTTATCTGTCCATATCTATTGATTTATCGAAATCGAACTATGGCTCATGTATCAAATGATAATTTCGTGCCGTAATTCAATCAAACCAGCTAAAAATGAAAATTCTTTCAACTAGAGGATTACTCCTAGTATTCTCTGTCGTGTTGTGTTTACTCACGGTAAGCTCTGCACAAGCTCAGATTCCAAAGTTCCAAGCGCTTTATCTACTCAATTTCTCCAATAAAATGGAGTGGGATCAGTCAAATATTAAGATTGGTGTGATAGGTACTTCCAAGGTTACTGAAGAGCTTAATGCTCTAGCAACAAAGTACACGAACATCTCCGTGGAGAAGATGGAAGCAGAAGAATTATCAAAAGACTGTCAAGTGATCTTCCTCCCAGCATCTCAAACTAAGAACTTCAGTTTAATTCAATCTAAGATTGGTGATTCCTCAATCGTACTAGTGACAGAAGACAGTAATTTGGCTGCAAAAGGTGCGGAAATCTCTTTCTATCAAGATGGGAATCGTCTGAAATTCACGATCAACAAAACAGCTTTAGACGCTTCGGGAGTGAAGGCTCCAGATAGGCTTTTATCAGTTGCTAATGTTATTAATTAATTTTAATAGCTAAAGTAGCTGAATAAGCAGGCGGTCTATCTTGCCTGTGGAAGGACCTTAACCCAATATGCGTAAGTTATTATCTCTTTTGAGCAGTGTAAGTATTGCACGAAAAATTGCTCTATCTAGTCTCATTGTAATTATTCTAGCCACGGTCAGTGCGGTTATCAGTTTGGTGGCTTTTAGGTCCAGCCGAACGGTTGACAATTTGATTACCACAAAGTATTATCCATTAACTGACGCACTGAAGGACTTTAACGACATGGTTAATAAGACCGATGAATTGTCGGTCAATTGGATGTATCTGCCCAACCCTGACGATAAAAAGTCCTTGAATCAAATTCTTGATACAGGCTATCCAACTTTAAAAACTCGAGTTAATGATCTGATAGCCAGCTGGCCAGACACTACGGTCAATGAAGTTGTGCTAAGCTTCAGTGCTTTTGAAGAGGTACTCCCAAAAATTAACGAACTAAAGAGGTCGCTTAATAACGATGCTGCATATGAGGACGATTTCCTTTTGTTTGAATTGATTCCACTTCTTGATGACGAAATCACTGCACCACTTCAAATAATAGAAACAAGTTTAGTTGAGGACATAGCCAAACTTGAAGCAGAATCAAAGCGCTTAATTGAGCAGAAATTTGCCTCATTTGACCGTCTGGAGTTGGTCATAATTCTAATGGGTATACTGGCGATTTCCCTAGGAATTGGAGCAACGATACTTATTACAAAATCTATTGTAAGGCCCATATATGCTCTTAACAAAACAATTCAAGAGCTGAGCAAAGGTCAGTTTCCTGAGGTGGATCTAAAAGAAAGAGGTGATGAGATTGGTTTTATGACCAAATCTGTCAATAAGCTCAAAGAAGGCCTAATTAGTACGGCATCTTTCGCAGGTGAAATCGGAAATGGAAATCTGGACGCAGAGCATGTACTTCTGAGTGAAGATGACATTTTAGGTAAGTCACTGCTTTCCATGAAAGAAAACCTAAAGTCTGTGATTCAGGAAACGAACAGCATTGTTTCCACGGTGGCAGAGGAAGGCAAGTTCAATAGCCGACTTTCTGTAGATGATAAAATGGGAGCATGGATGGAGCTTGCCTCTTCCATCAATAATCTATTTGAATCAGTAACTGTGCCATTTAAGACACTGGAATCGATCTTAGCTAATATGGCGGACGGTGACCTGACGCATCGGTACAATGTGGAGGCAAAGGGTGAAGTCCTAAAGCTGGCTTCCAGTATGAACTTTGCACTTGACAACCTGAATGACCTTTTGGGAAATATTTCTAACACAGTATCAGTTATTGACGAATCGTCATCCGAAATGCTTGCCTCCGGAGAAGAAATGAGCACAAACACCGGTGAAATCGCAAGTGCCATTGCGCAGATGAGTAGCGGTGCACAGAATCAGGTGGCGAAAGTAGATGAGTCTTCTCAATTGGTAGAGGACATTCTAAGCAGTGCAAATGAAATGGCTTCCAATTCAGACTCCATTTACACGGCCGCCAAAAAAGGAGTGACGGATAGCGAGCGAGGGTCGCAAATGGTGCAAAATGTAGCAGAAAGCATCAAAGACATCAGGACAGTCTCTGACTCCACGAATGAAGCAATGAAAAAGCTTTCTAACAGCTCTAATGAGATAGAGAGAGTACTAGGAGTAATTGCAGAAATAGCCTCTCAAACGAACCTGTTGGCCTTAAACGCTGCGATAGAAGCAGCCCAAGCTGGTGATGCGGGTAGAGGTTTCGCGGTGGTAGCAGAGGAAATCAGAAAACTCGCGGAGGACTCTAGGAATTCGGCCAAAGAGATTGAGAAGCTCATCACAGAGGTTAGCCAAGACACGGAAAAAACCATGAATATGATGTCCTCCATGACTGAAGGAGTGGAAAAAGGGGTGGAAGCAGCCACCAAGGCATCTGAGGTATTTGTGGACATTGCCTTGTCATCCAACGATACGCTTAATTTCTCCGAGCAAATTCTGAAGCTCAGTAATGATCAGGCTGATAAAATAAAAAATGTGGTTTCAATAACGGAATCCATAGTGGTTATTGCTGAGCAGACGGCTTCAGGTACTGAAGAAGTTGCCTCCTCTGCCACCGAAATGTCTTCCGGCATGAACAGCTTTGCCCACAAGTCCAAAACACTCAACAATATTTCCTCAGATCTAAAAGACAACCTCCAAAAGTTCCGACTGACTGGGAAATCAGAAGAAGAGAATGATCAAGACTAGCTCCTAGTTTTGACCAACTGGGACTGTTAAATCCAAGTCCATCTCTTCGTTCAGCTTTGAAATCAAATGAGCGGAAAGGACGGGTGATTCCTTTTCGAGATTTTGATGCACGAAGAAGTACAGGTTCTCCATTCCCAATGCTGTCCACTGTTTTATTCTTTCAACCCAGGTATCAAGTCTCCCATAGTCGCTTTCATGGTTTGCCCCAACATATCGAACAAATACGGAAGGAGATGTTAAACGCATATGCAACAAGTCCCTTCTACCTGCAGTATCCGTCACAATGTTTGAAATGTTGTGTTTCTCAAAAAGAGCGTAAACATCGTTTGCAATAGAAGCATCATTGAACCACTCAGTATTTCGCAACTCAATAGCTAGCGGGACATCTTCTGGCCAATACTCCACCGCCGTAACTAATCGCTCCATATTGACCGGCTTGAAATTGTCATGAAGTTGGAGAAAACACATTCCTAGCTTATCGCCAAAAGCACGGATATTGGTCACATATCGCTCAATGGATTCTTCTACATTATTTAACCGCTTGATGTGGCTGATCATTTGGTGAACCTTTGGGAAAAACTTGAAATTTTCTGGCGTCTTTTCAACCCATTTCTCAATTTGCTCAATTCTGAAGTGGTTGTAGAAAGTTGCGTTCAATTCAATCGAGTTGAATTGCGTCGCGTAGTACTCCAGTTCATCCTTTGTGCCCCTCGGGTAAAACTTCTTCAAATCTTGTCGATTCCATTTAGCGCACCCTACGAAGACTTGCTTGAGACTACCTCCACGTTTCAACACACCCTCCGTATCATGATGATCATCGGGAAGTGAAAAATCAATATCTTCTGGATTGTCAACGCTACCGAATTTCATGAGCTTGGAATTTACTTTTTAGATAAACCTAACGCTTTTCCAATTATCCGGTCGAGAATTCTGGTTGGTAAAATCATTGGCAGTGTCCAGTTTTTGAATTTTTGAGCTACGATAACTACTCGAGATCTTGATCTGGATTTTTCAAACTCTTTTAAGATCAACTTCACAGCACGCTCTGAGCTAAGGGCACTCTCAATAGCAGGCCCCATGAATTTTTCATTGGACTTTTTCATGATCTGGGAATAGTCAGAACCCTTGAACTTCTCCAAAAGAGGATCCATTGATTTTCTCCAAATTGGTGTTTTTATTGGCCCAGGTTCGATAAGTACCACATCGATACCGTAGAGCAAGAGCTCCTTGCGCATACTTTCACTGATTCCCTCAAGCGCATACTTGGACCCCACATATGCGGAAACGAACGGCATTCCCATTCGGCCAGATACAGAAGATATCTGTACAATCTTGCCTGGTAGCGAAGAATGATCAGGGCGGGCACCCAGCAATGGCAAGAATGACTGAGTGACTTTGATCATTCCAAAAACGTTCACATCGAATTGGTGCTTAAAATCCTCAATACTCAGGTCAATGAATGGTCCGGCTACAGCAATACCGGCGTTATTGACCAAACCCGCTAGTCCCTCCTCTCCTATCTCTGCTTCCAACCTTTTAGCAGCTTTATCCACTTCACTAAAGTCCGTCACATCAAATATGACCGCCTGAAAATTTTCCTTAAGTTGCGAGGCTAATCGATCTGCATCTTCCTGCTTTCTTACACTACCATAAACTTTGTATCCACTGCTCAAAAAAACCTTGGCTAGATCATAACCGATTCCAGTCGAGACACCTGTGATAAGAATATTTTTAGATTTAGTTTTCATCTTTCAAAAAATAAGTAATGAGCGCTATAAATGAAGCTATAAGATCAAGAAGATCTGTGTACCCGCTGCAATATATCGATAAGCCAATCGCGAAGGAAATCATAGAAGAATTGCTCTTGAATGCTAACCATGCACCTACTCACAGATTGACCGAGCCGTGGAGATTCAAGGTCTTTACTGGAGATGGAAAAGCGAAGTTGGGAGAGTTTCTTGCGGAGAAATATCGGGAAACGGAAGAAAATTTCAATGCATCCAAATTTGAAAAGATCAAGACAAATCCCATAAAGGCAGGTGCAGTTCTCGCTGTGCTATTACATAGGGATCCTAAAGAAAGAGTTCCTGAATGGGAAGAAATAGCCGCGGTTTCCTGTGCTGTGGAAAACATCTGGATCGCGCTGAATCAATACGGGCTTGGAGGATACTGGAGCACGCCTAAGCTTTCCAGGTATTTAGGTGAGCATGTGAATTTGCAGGAATATGAATCTTGTATCGGATTCTTCTACCTGGGCTACTGCGAACCATCAGATAAGATCATCCCTAAGAAGCCCATCGAAGAAAAAGTTGAATGGATTGCCGAATGAGGAAGAGGTAGCTCAAAATAAGGTTAGGCAATGTCTCGAAAAGTAACAATTCATATGGTGGCTTCATTAGATGGCTTCATTGCTAAGCATGATGGAAGCGTAGATTGGATGCAAACCAATGATAATTTTCCTGACGGTGA
>CAYYNA010000116.1:2472-11276 GCA_964472815.1 uncultured Roseivirgaceae bacterium | reverse complement strand
AACACTCCTACTGTTTAGCAAACCAATCAGCACTGTCAAGGAAGTTACCAATGCAAATACGATCAAGATTTGCACTGGGTCGGGAATGAAAGTAAACTCAAATAAGAACGTGGCTAAGAGCGTCGAAAACAACCCCGCAAGTATGATCCCACTTAGTGCTCCTAAACTACCTAGGAAGAAGTATTCGGCAAGCGTTATCGTCCAAAGCTGCTTCCTGGAAGCTCCAATCGTTCGCAATAGTACATTCTCCCGCACTCGCTGAAATTTGCTAAGTATGATGGAACTGATCATCACAATAATACCCGTTCCAATGCTAAAAAAGGCCATGAATTGTATTACAAAAGCAACTTTACCCAGTACATCTTCCAGCGTCTTCAAAATCAGCTCTAGGTCTATAATGGAAACATTAGGAAACTGACTTACCACTTCTTGCTGGTACCTCACTGATTGATTCATCTCATCTATCCGGGTCACAATCACGTGAAATTGTGGCGCTCGCTCCAAGACACCTGCGGGGAACAAGACCAAAAAATTCGTCTGCACCCTACGCCAATCAATTTCCCTAAAACTTCCCACATATACTTTTAGCAACGCCCCTTGAACATTGAATACTAATTCATCTCCAAGCTCAACATCCAAGTTGTCCTTAAAATTTTGAGAAATACTTATATATATACTGTCGTTTCTTATCTCAGGAATCCAGTCCCCTTCCACAATTGTCTCTGAGTCAATTAGCGAATCGCGGTATGTCACACGATATTCTCGGCTATATGCCCAATCCGAAATAGATACCGTACTATCGTTGAATGCTTCATCTTTTGTAAAGCCCTTTACCTCAAGCAAGCGCATAGTCACCACCGGTACATCCTGCACAATGGGCAAGTCATATGCTTCGGTAAGATCTTTGAGTCCTTCATGTTGGCTGGATTGAATATCAAACAGAATGGTGTTCGGTCGATTGCCTGCAGCAGAAAGGGAAACACGCTCCACCAAAATGTCCTGCATAAAATACAAGGTAGCGAGGAAGGCCGTACCAAGCCCAAGTGCTGTAATCAAGATAACCGTCTGGTTGTTTGGTCGATACAAATTTGAAAAGCCTTGTCTCCAAACATACTTCAGGTTTTCTGGCAAAAGTTTCCGCATTAGCCAGCTCACACCTTTGCCAATGGCCCAAAGGAATGCCAATGAACCAACCAAGATTCCCGAAAAGACGAGTGAGTCTGAAAGAGATTGTATCTGCCAATAAACCGAAGTGAAAATGAACAGTAGAATCCCTCCCACAATTGGTATCAATAACTTATCGAACTGAAATCTCTGGTCGTTGAAGCCCAACCTAATTGCCGAAAGGGGACTTATTTTTCTCAGCCCAATTAAAGAGAGTAATCCAAACAATAAGGAGATAATGACCCCTATCATTATTCCTACTCCCAATGCCGGCCAATAGGGTGTTGGGTCCAAATCAATAGGAAGGAAGTCCTTCACGATGGCCGGCAAATACATATGAATTACGAGCCCCAGCAAGCTTCCAATAAAAGCCCCTATAAAGCCGAAAAGGGTCACTTGAATCAGATAAACCCCCACCGCTTGATTTGAACGCATGCCCAAGCATCTTAGTACGGCTACAGACTGTACTTTACTTTTTGAGTAAACATAAATGGAGCTTGCAACTCCCAGGCACCCAAGCAACAGAGCTGTAAAGGCTACTAGCTCCAAGAAGTTGGACAGATTTTGAAAATCCTCGCCAGTCTCGTTTTTCTCCTCCTCAACAGTTTCTACATCAAAGCCTTTGCTTTCTGTGTGCTTAGCCGCTTTGCCCCAACGATTCGCTGTGTCAATCGCTGGATCAAACTGGAAATAATGCACATAATTGATCCGACTTCCCTTCTGTATTAATCCCGTTGGTTCCACATATTGGAAGGGTATATACACGATGGGGGAAATAGAGGATGAAACATCTGTACTTCCAGGTACTCCTTTGATGGCACCAATGATCTGAAATGTGAGGTTGCCGACCTGCAAACTATCACCTACCTGCGCATTGTACTGAATCATCATCTTTTGATCCACCAATGCAAATCGATCCTCTTGGAGTCTGATTGCAGCTTCCGCAGGTTCAGTTTCTATCGACCCGTAATATGGATAGGCTCCTTCCAAAGCCCTGACTTGTACAAGCCTTGTTCCTTTACTTTCGGTAAACATGACCATCGAGGCAAAAAAGTTTTCTCTCGAATAATCACCAGTCATTTCCTTGAAAGACTGCAAAAGACTATCAGGAAGGTCTCTGCCTCCAGTAATTCTAACGTCGGACCCTACTAGCTCCTGGGCTTGTCCGTCTATTTCCTTTAATAGGTTTTCTCTAAAAGAGGTAATTCCCACCATCGCAGCAATCCCCAATGATATAGAAGCGATGAATAGTAGCAGTTTACCTCTACTTTTCCGGCTATCCCTCCAAGCCATCTTCCAGGGCCATGACTTGCTGTATTTGGCCGGTTCAATGCTGATTTTTTTATCCATCAGCTGCAGTATTGAATGATAGCTCTTGGCTTTTTTCTTTGATCTCCACCACCTTTCCTCCTTTAAGGCGAATGATCTTGTCGGTTTTTTCGGCTAATTCTATGTCGTGAGTTACCAACACTAGCGTGGTTCCCTTTTCTCTATTAATTTCAAAAAGAAGATGCTCTACCGACTGCCCTGTTTCCTCATCAAGGTTACCTGTCGGCTCATCTGCAAACAAAATCTTCGGCTCATTTGAGAAGGCTCTAGCAATGGCTACTCTTTGCTGCTCACCGCCTGACAGCTGTGAAGGATAATGAGTGGTACGGTCTCCAAGGCCTACCCTATCCAACAGGTCTTTTGCTGTACTTCGCGCATTCTTCTTCCCTTGAAGTTCTAAGGGGATCATCACATTTTCCTCTGCCGTCAGCGTCGGGATCAACTGAAAGTTCTGAAAAATAAACCCAACATCCCTATTCCTTATCTGCGCCATTTCGTCCTCGGTCAAACGATCTAAAATGACATTTGTAAGCGCTATAGACCCCTCAGATGGTCTATCTAATCCAGCGCATAAACCTAGCAGAGTGGTCTTACCACTACCGGAAGGACCAACAATGGCCACACTAGAACCAGCCCTCACCTTAAAATCTATATTATCTAAAACTTGAACCGTTCGGGAGCCACTCGTGAAAGACTTGTGAACAGAAGAAACTTCTAGAATTGATGCGTCGTTCGACATGTAGAATTAAATTTAGCCAGTATAACGAAAGGTGCTTGGAGTTGTTAAGATAATCAGTACTTATTAGTCACGGGAAACTCAAACACACTTTAAAAATGAAGAAGTACGCTGCTCAATTGTGTCTCATTTTGGTCATTGCTTGCTCACCATCCTCATCCAATGATACGGAGGAAACTCAACCAAAAGAAACAGTTAAAGAAGAGTCCACCGAAGTGACAGAAAAGGAAAAGACCATTTTATTCTTTGGAAATAGCATCACAGCAGGATATCAGCTAGATATGGATCAAGCCTTCCCAGCCTTGATCCAGAACAAAATCGATTCACTCGGCCTGAACTTCAAGTCCATCAATGCAGGTCTAAGCGGTGAAACTTCTGCCGGGGGTAAAAGTAGAATTGATTGGGTTTTGCGAACCGTGCCGGATATCTTTTTTCTGGAGCTAGGTGCAAATGATGGATTAAGAGGGCTCCCTCTGGAGGAGACTCCCAAAAACTTGCAAGCGATCATTGACCAAGTAAAAGCTGCGAACCCAGAAGTCAAGATCATTATCGCCGGAATGATGGTCCCACCGAATCTAGGCGAAGACTATACCAGTAAATTTCATTCGATCTTTCCTGAGCTAGCAGAAGCAAACCAAGCTGTGTGCATTCCTTTTTTACTGGAAGGTGTAGCTGGTAATCCAGAACTAAACCTTGCTGATGGAATACATCCTACGCCAGAAGGCCACAAGATTATTGCCGATATGGTCTGGGGATATTTGGAACCGATGATGCTTTAGCGGTATCATATATGTGAACTACTCAGATTCTAGCAATAATATAATTTTGCGGTTCAATGAAAAAAGTCGCTTTTTATACGCTTGGGTGCAAACTCAATTACTCTGAAACCTCCTCCATTTCTCGGATGTGTGAAGATAAAGGGTACAAAAAAGTTGGCTTCTCAGAAAGTCCTGATATTTTCATCATCAACACGTGTTCAGTGACGGAAAATGCGGACAAGAAGTGTCAGAAAATCGTCAAAGAAGCCAAGAAGATTTCACCAAATAGCTTTGTCACTATTCTTGGTTGCTATGCGCAATTGAAACCACAGGAGATTTCGGAAATACCAGGAGTGGATGCTGTTTTGGGTGCGGCGGAGAAGTTTCAATTGTTTGAATATCTGGATGACTTTACCAAAGGTGGTGTCTTCGCTTCGGACATTAAGGAAGCCAAGGCCTACAATTCCTCATACTCCATCGCAGACCGCACCAGAACTTTCCTAAAAGTTCAGGATGGGTGTAATTACGGATGCGCCTTCTGCACCATCCCATTAGCAAGAGGCAAAAGTAGAAGTGATAGCATCGCCAACATTGTAAGGCAGGCCGAGGAGATTGGGCAAACAGAAGTGAAAGAGGTGGTCTTAACTGCTGTCAACATTGGTGATTTCGGGATCCAGGATGGCAGAAGAAAAGAGAAATTCATCGACCTCATAAAAGCACTTGATGAAGTGGATGGAATTGAACGATTCCGGATTTCTTCGATCGAGCCAAACCTACTTTCAAATGAGATCATTGAGTTTGTAGCTCAATCTCAAAAATTTGTCCCGCATTTTCACATTCCACTTCAGTCAGGTAGTGATGAAATTCTGCAACGGATGAATCGTCGGTACCTAAGTGACCTATACCAGAGCAGAGTTGAGAAGATTAAGCACTTGATGCCTCATTGTTGTATTGGAGTGGACGTTATTACAGGTTTCCCTGGTGAGAATGAGGAGGAATTTCTTAAAACTTATCAGTTTCTCAATGAACTTGATATCTCTTATTTGCACGTTTTTACTTATTCAGAGCGGCCCAACACACAAGCCATAAACATGGATGGGGCAGTGGACAAAGGTGAGCGTAGTAGAAGATCAAAAATGCTGCGTGGACTATCGGAAAAGAAGAAGCGCTATTTCTATGAGCAACATCTAAACCAGTCTTATCAAGTGCTCTTTGAAGAAGACGTGGAAGCAGGAATGATGCATGGGTTCACTGAAAACTATATTCGTGTGGCTGCAAAATATGATCCGCTCCTCATTAACGAAGTGAAGGAAGTACGTCTCGCATCCATAAACGCCAAAGGACACGTCGAAGTGGAAGAACCAGAATTCGCAACGATATAGTCGAGATAGCTTTTCTAAAGCTATCTCGACCTGTATTCTACTCGCTCCTTAATCCATCTGAAGGATTGCTTCTCGCCGACTTCAAGGACTGAAAGCTCACGACGGACATGGCGATAAAAAGCAGTAAGGCTGCTCCATAGACAAATACCTGCCAGAAACTTGGGATGTGATACTCAAAATCATTCAGCCAATTTTTCGCAAAGATTGAAGTGATTGGAACGGCAATGACAAGACCAATAATGATAAGTTTTAGGTAGTCTACGGAAAGCAATCGGATGATCGTTTGCGCAGAGGCACCTAGTACTTTTCTGATCGTCATCTCTTTGCTTCGGATAGATACTGTGTAAACGGACAGGCCAAACAAACCTAAGCACGCCACTACCACTGCAAAAAAGGCAAAGAACAAGAAAATGGTCCTGGTCCTCTTTACATCTTCATACATCATTGCGAAGCGCTGGTCTAGAAATTCCGTTCGGATCTGCTGGTCAGGGTTAAATGAATTCCAGATTTTCTCGATGGATGCCAAAGAACCAAGCATATCATCTGACTCGAGCTTTAGCGTAATAATATCACCACCCCAAAAGGCCGGAGCAATAAGTAAAGGTCTAACCTCATTTTTTAAGTTTGAAAAATGAAAGTCCTTTACAACCCCTACCACTCTCCA
The DNA here is from genome assembly GCA_964472815.1 of uncultured Roseivirgaceae bacterium. GTDB lineage: Bacteria > Bacteroidota > Bacteroidia > Cytophagales > Cyclobacteriaceae > Ekhidna. The sequence continues at coordinate 5,243 of CAYYNA010000116.1, read as the reverse complement.
CCTAGCCCAATTTTCAATTTCCTTTCCGATAGGGTTTGATCCGAGACCTAGTGCATCCACCATAGATTCATTGATGATTACCGCTGCGGAATCTGTTGTCTTCTGTAAATCAAAAGATCCGCCGTGAACGAATTCTAGTCCTAAGGTCTGCACATAATCATCGTCCGCTCTCCAAAACTGACCTGATATAGACTCCTCGATTTTCTTTTGTCCTGCATTCCAGAAGGCATTTCCATTTCTATGAGTCCCCTCTACAGGAAGAGAACTGCTAACTGTTGCTGTCGAAACTTCAGGCAACCTGACAAGCTCCTCCTTTAATACACTTAGTCGTTCCTGCATTGGTCCTACGCCATGCACCATCATTAGCTGATCTTTCTCGTATCCCAAGTCTTTATTGAAGATGAAATTCATCTGCTTATAGACTACTAAAGCTCCAGCCATGAGCATCATAGAGATGGTAAATTGAAAAACAACTAAACCATTTCTCAAGTGGCCATTCGACTTCCCTACATTCAGTTTAAGCTTGCCGCTGAGCGCCTCAATCGTCTTTGTTTTAGACAAATAGAAGGCAGGATATAAACCCGAAATGAGTCCAATAACCACGACAAAAAGTAGCAGGATGAGGTAGAAAAATGGACTATCTAATGGAATCGAAATGGACTTATCAACTACCAAATTAAAGAACGGAAGCGCCAAGCCTGCCAGGGTCGTTCCAATCACCACCGATAAGGATACAACGATAATTGCCTCAATCAGAAACTGCGAAACAATTCCCATCTTACCAGAACCTACCGCTTTCCTCAGACCAATTTCTTTGGATCGCTGAGCACTGTTGGCTGTTTCAAGATTAATGAAGTTCATGCATGCAAGCAACAAAATGAATACGGTCACGATAATGAAAATCCTGACTAAACCTATGTCTCCAACTGATTCATTGTCATAGACCCCTTTTGAATAAAGGTAGATATCAGACACAGGCTGTATTTCAATTGTGTTGTACTGCTCAATCAGTTCCCCATAGGTTGGCTCCTTCTCAAGATAGTAGGCAGTAATGTAGCGATCATGAATCGATTTGAGCTTCTTTCTAAAAGATTCTTCCTGGTCTTTGGCCGCCAGTTGGATAAAGGTTGTGTAATTATTGCAGCACCAGTTAGTTTGCTCTCCCTTCCAAAATTCCTTTCCCGAAAGGGTGAAAAAGAAACTGATGTCGTTGAAGTAAAAGTCTTCTAGGTCTTCAAAAACTCCAGAAACCCTATAGGGATTCTTTAAATCCTCGTTAATGAAGACCAATTCTCCAACGGGGTTATCCTCTCCAAAATACTTCTCTGCTTTCGTCTTGGAAAGGATGATTGAATTGGGTTCATCTAAAGCTAGCTGATCTCCATAAATCATCTCGAATGACAGCATGTTAAGAATAGCGGGATCCGCATATCCGAAACGTTCTTCGTAAACGCTGACTTCATCATCTTCAGGGCGGAACAAGTTTCCCCCAGCATCTCCAAATCCATCAAAATTCAACACTCTTCCTGACTCTACTACTTCAGGGTAATCAGCCTTTATGGTAGGTGCAAATACTGGTTGAAGGGAAGTGCTTTTCCCTATGAATCCCGGCTCAGCATTGTTGTAAAGTACCCTGTAGACAGGTTTATCTTCAAATGACGATCCCATCTTCAACTCTTCGATCACAAATAATGAAATCAAGAGGCAGACAGCAATCCCGATTGAAAAACCTCCAATCTTTACTATGGAGTAAGTTCTGTGTTTCTTAATGTTTCTGAAAGCAATCTTTGAGTAGTTCATAAGCATTCCTATTTTATTGAGTTTTTGATTTCCTGTGATATTCCTTAAAAGGTTTGGTCTGATGACCTTGAGCAACTCTCTTCGGTAGAAGTAGCGAGCCTTGCTGACAGAGAACTTTTCTGCTTGGTACATGTATTCCTCATACATATCCCCAAGGAGTTCCTCGACATAATGTGGCTTCAATATTCTCTTTAGAATTCTCTCCGGCCACTTTGGCGGATCAGGTATTAAGTCTGGTCGCTTCACTCAGATATTTTGAGTTTGAAGGATGGTAGTCCACAAACCAGCTCGCACGTCTTTCATTTCTGTCAATACCTGATGTGCGTGAGTGGTAGCCTGATAAATACGCTTCCTTTTTCCTCCTCGGATCTTTTCGGCTTCTCCCCACTCAGAAGTTAAGAGCCCCTTCTCCTCCATCCTCTTTAGAGCTGACTGCACTGAACCTACACTCAGAGTATCCTTCAGGCGATCTTCGAGTTCCCGCTTTATAGCTACACCGTACGCTTCTTCCTGCAAAGCCAGTACGGTCAACAAAACCAATTCCTCGAACTCACCCATTTTTGTCTTTTTCATTCCTTCCTAAGTTTATATCATTCGTAATTGCAGTAAATATACGAACATTATATTATTCGTAATTGCAGTATATATGTTTCAAATAGGTCAAATTTTTCTAGTCAAGATTGATTTGTGAGCGAGAAAGACTTAGTACTTTTCATTACATTCCAGCAAATAATAAACGTATTACTGCGATCGGAACGGTCCATTTTCTATTTTTGACTATCTATGAAAATCATCTGTATTGGTCGCAATTATGCTGCCCATATTGAGGAACTCGGCAATGAACGTCCTGAGCACCCCATCATCTTCATGAAGCCCGACACGTCGGTACTAAAGAATAATGATCCATTCTACTACCCTGACTTTACTTCCGAGATCCATCACGAAGTGGAACTGCTAGTGAAAATCAAAAG
>CAYYNA010000116.1:0-2372 GCA_964472815.1 uncultured Roseivirgaceae bacterium | reverse complement strand
GTCGATGAAATTATTTCGTATGTGAGTAAATTCATTTTGCTCAAAACGGGAGATATCATCTTCACGGGTACACCAAGTGGAGTGGGTCCGATTGCCATTGGAGACCGGCTGGTAGGGTTTTTGGAAGACGAAAAGATGTTTGACTTTGAGATTAAGTAATTCATGAAAAAGGTCTTCCTGCTCGTCATCATATTTTCTACCCTTATTAGCCATTCGCAAGAAGTAAGTTTTAACGAATATCTCTTTCCCATAAACCCAGGGCAGCAGAATTACCTTGCAGGTACAGTTGGGGAGATTCGTTCATCCCATTTTCACACTGGCATAGATGTAAAAACAGGCGGAAGGACGGGCTTGCCTGTCTACGCGACTGAAGACGGCTATGTATCAAGAGTAAAGGTGTCTCCTACCGGCTATGGTAACACGATTTACCTCCAACACCCCAACGGATGGTATTCAGTTTATGCCCACCTAGAAGCTTTTGACTCCAATATTGACCAATGGATCACAGAGCAGCAGTATCAAAAAGAATCTCACAAAGTAGACTTATTTCCCAAAAGAGATCAATTCAATTTCAAAAAGGGAGATGTCATTGGCTATTCTGGAAACTCTGGGTCAAGCAGCGGGCCACACCTTCATTTCGAAATAAGAGATCCCAGCAACAACCCCATTGATATTCTTGGTCTAGGCTTTAAGGAAGTTTCTGATAATCTATCTCCCGTAGTTAAGAAAATTGCCTTTGTCACCTTATCCGAAGATGGGCGAGTAAATGGTTTTTTTGGACGGCACGAATTTGATTTGGTAAAAAGAGGGAGCTATTACACCACGTCCATTTCCGTTAAACTGGAGGGCAAAATCGGGATTGAAATCTACTCGTATGATCCCATGAATGGCATCCCAAATAAAAACGGCATTGTGGAAACAGAACTTATGATCGATGGCAACACAGTCTTCAAAGAAGTCAAGAAAGAGCTGTCCTTTGCTAAGCAACGAAACACATTAGTACACTATAATTACTCTGCTTCAAAAAGAGGAAGTAGACGGTTCAACAAGCTGTACTTAGCAGATGGAAATGAGTTAGGATTCTACCAGGAAACCAACCGTGGGATTGTTTTTGATAATCAGGAAGAGATACAGATAAAAACCACCGATAGCTATCAGAATACCTCGCTGACCAAAATAGATCTTAGCCAAGAAATTGGCGATCGAAAACCATGGATCCCTCAAATGGAGTTTATCAACAATTTTCTGCATTTCCGATCGGCACAAACCGTTTCCATAAAGCTTGCTGAGTGGAGATCTCTTCAACCGTATGCTACCTCTGGAGAGGACAGCTACTACGTCTGGGATCTAAGGAAAGGTACTCCAAGTGCCATATTCTTGAATGGCAAAACGCGCACAACTGGGTACACCGCCACGCTACCCTCCAATCAAAAAATGAACTACGTTCATAAATCCTTTGAAATGGAGCTTTCCAAGAGGAGTCTATTTGATACATTGTATCTCTCGTTTGAAAAGGAATACGACTCTTTGAGAGACCTGGAGCTCTTCAAGTATCAAAACCAAACAGAGCCCATAAGAGCTCAGATAGACATCAGCTTGAAGCCCGAAAAAGAATACCATATGGATGCAGCAGTTTTCTCCGTTTTTGGTAAGCGATACAATTACATTGGAGGAGAATGGGATGATGATGCTATTACTTTTTCTACCAGAGATCTTGTAACGTACACCATCCTGCATGATTCGGTACCTCCAAGAATTACGCCTAGAGTGGTGAATTCAAGTGATTTAAAGTTTCGAATTAATGATACTCTTTCAGGGATAAAGTCCTATCGTGGAGAGCTAAATGGGGAGTTTATCCTAATGTACTATGAACCAAAGAGGAAACTTATTTGGTCAAAAAAACTAGACAAAAACATTCCTTTTGAAGGTGAGTTTATTTTGGAAGTAATAGATAATTCTAATAACAAAACAACCTATTCAAAAACGTTATGATAACATTGAAACCTGGTGATGCGGCACCAGACTTTGAAAGTACAGACCAGGACGGCAATCCGATTAAACTATCAGATTACAAAGGAAAGAAGGTGGTCCTATACTTTTATCCAAAAGATAATACTCCAGGATGCACTGCGGAATCATGCAACTTGAGAGATAATTATGAAGCACTTCAAGCTCAAGGCTATGAAGTCCTGGGTGTCAGTCAAGATAGTGAAGCTTCTCACCAGAAGTTCATCACAAAATATGAGCTTCCATTTAAATTAATTGCGGATACAGATCATGCCGTGCATGAAGCCTTTGGAACTTGGGGAGAAAAGAAAATGTATGGGAAAACCTACATGGGCACTTTGAGATCCACTTTTCTTATCGATGAG
>CAYYNA010000115.1:0-11326 GCA_964472815.1 uncultured Roseivirgaceae bacterium | reverse complement strand
CAATCTCTATGGAAGATGGGTAATGGGTAATGATTTGACTATCAATACGATCTTTCAACGGAGTTACAATGGATCCTCTGTTAGTATAATCTTCGGGATTGGCGGTAAAAACAAATTGAATATCTAATGGCATCCGTAATTTGAATCCCCTTATCTGGATATCTCCTTCTTGTAAAATATTAAACAACGCAACCTGAATTCTTGCTTGCAGATCAGGCAGTTCATTGATTACAAATATTCCGCGGTGTGATCTTGGAACTAAACCAAAGTGAATAACTCTCTCATCAGAATACGGGAGCTTTAGACTTGCAGCCTTTATCGGGTCCACGTCACCGATTAAGTCGGCAATGGTCACATCAGGGGTGGCAAGCTTTTCTGTATATCTTTCATCTCTATGAATCCAAGAGATGGCTGTTTTATCTGCATGTTCTTCTACTTGATCCCTTGCAAATTTTGATATGGGGTTTAGAGGGTCGTCATTTAAGGGAGCTCCTTCAATTACTGGGATGTACTCATCATGTAGCCAAGTCATCATCCGGGCCATACGGGTTTTTGCTTGCCCTCTTAGCCCCAGGAAGTTGATGTTGTGCTTGGAAAGGATGGCGCGTTCCACATCAGGAATCACTGTGTCCTCATAGCCCCAGATACCCTCGAAAATATTCTTACCTGATTTTTTCACTCGTATCAGGTTGTCTCTAAGCTCCTGCTTTATGGACTTAGCCTCATACCCAGCAGCTTTAAGTTCGCCAAGCGTGCTGATCGACAGTTTTTGATCAGCAGATAATTCGTAATAATTCATTAGAGATTTTTTCTTCTGTTTCTTCGATAATCTTCAAAAATGAGATTTCCCAATCCCTGAAGGCTGCTGTAGTAGGCATTGCCGCTGTTGACCTCAGTGAATTCACGAACGAATTCTTGCAGGTATGGGTCAGAGGCAATCATGAAAGTAGTAATAGGAACATTTATTCTTCTGCACTGGGCAGCAAGATTAAGTGTGCGGTTTAAGATTTTCGGGTCAAGCCCAAAGCTGTTTTTGTAGTATTTGATCCCCTCTTTCAAGCAGGTAGGCTTTCCATCGGTAATCATGAAGATCTGCTTGTTTTTGTTTTTTCTTCTCCTAAGTAGATCCATCGCCAGTTCGAGACCAGCAACTGTGTTTGTATGATAGGGTCCAACGCTGAGATAGGGAAGGTCCTTCACCTCTATTTGCCATGCGTCATTGCCAAACACAATCACATCCAGCGTGTCCTTTGGATATTTTCGCTTGATTAGCTCAGCTAAGGCCATGGCGACCTTTTTTGCAGGGGTTATCCGATCTTCACCGTAGAGAATCATCGAGTGGCTGATATCGATCATGAGTACGGTGGAAGTCTGAGTTTTGAACTCTCTCTCCCGAATTTCCAGATCATCTTCAGTAAGCTGGAGATCTCCTAAGCCATGATTAATTTGAGCGTTTCGAATGCTTTCTGTCATTTCGATTTGCTCAAGTGAATCGCCAAATTGGAACTCACGATAATCGGACGTGATTTCGTCACCCGTGCCGGTGAAGTTGGATCGGTGATTACCCTTACCTGATTTTTTGAGTTTACCAAATATCTCCTCTAAAGCACTCTTTCGGATCTCTTGCTCACTTTTAGCGGTGATCCTGAGTTCTCCTTTTTCATTGTTATCGTCAATGTAGCCTTTGCTCTTTAGATCATCGATAAAATCTCCAATCCCATAATCTGCGCTCGAGATATTATGTTGCTTGTCCAGATTTGTTAACCAACTAAGCGCTTCATTCACATCTCCCGATGTTATGACCATCAGCTGCAAAAAAATATTGAGCAAATTGTCGAACGTAGTTTGCTCCGGATTTTTGTCAGGAATAAATTCAGTAAATCGGTTTCCTACCATGTAGATATCTAAACTAATAATGATTGCGAATGATTTCAAAAATGCCCTCAAAAGATCAAAGTAATTTTGATATCAGCAGCATCTAATCAAAGAAAACCACAATAAAGTGGTTCCCGATACAATCGTTAAACTGAAAAAATAATTAACTTAATCGTAGAATCGTATCTATGGCTGGTCGGAGACCCATATTTGCTACGCTTATCACGACCCTGTTTTGGGGGGCAAGGGACTTCTTATTTAAAGTCACCTTAGAGCCAGCATCTCACGATAAAAGACGGGCCAAGGAGGCTAAAAAGAAGAAAAAAGAAGAATTGAGAAAGTAGTAATTACTTTCTCGGCATTGTTCTAAATACAAGGTCCCATAGGGGAGAAGAAACACCAAAAGCTCTTTCAGGCTCTTTGTAATGGTGTATTCCGTGATGTACCCACAAGATCTTCCAGAAATTTTTCGGTGGTTGAAAAGCATGAACCATGAAGTGTACCCACAAGTACGATGCGTATCCAATCAAAAACCCAGGTAGGAATCCGAAAACTAAGTTTCCCATCATGAATTTGTACAAGAAGAAGAAGCCCGTGGAAAGTAGTAGACTTAAGGGGATGGGCATTGCAAGACGATCCTTGTCTTTTGGATAATCGTGATGTACTCCGTGGATAGTGTATGCAAATTTTTCTGCCTTCTCCGTTTTTGGAGGAAGGTGGAATAAAAATCGGTGCATGATGTATTCAACCAAGGTAAACACTAACAATCCTGCAATGAATAAAAGCGGAGCAGAAACTGCGGTCAAGTAATTGTGATTAAATCCATAAACCATCAGCCCTGTGGAGATGATGGAAAAGATGGTCAAGGGCACGGCGATGTGAGTTCTGGTAAGCCTTTCCATCATCTTATTCTGGAAAAGAGCTTTAGATCCTTTTGTATGCGGTTTGTTCTTTAATTCCATAGCGATTTCGAATTAACGGTGCAAAATTAGATCAAAAATTTTCTTAATTCTACAAACTTTTGTCAATGATTTTCTGGGTCTTTTTTACTATAGATTCGTAGTAATCTTCGTACTTCGGTAAAATGGCTTGAACGTCAAATTCCTTCGCTCGGTTGAGTGCTCCTTCTTTAAATTTTTGCAGGTTAGCGTTATCCAAGATTTTGATTGATTTTGCGATCATATCTTGGATATCTCCCACCTTACAAACGAAACCGGAATGACCATTCTTATTTAGCTCCGGTAGTCCACCTGCATCTGTGGATACGACAGGAACTTCACATGCCATTGCTTCGAGAGCGGCCAATCCAAAGCTCTCTTTTTCTGAAGTCATTAAGAAAAGGTCACTTACAGAAAGCACCTCTTCTACTGCCTCTAATTTTCCGAGAAACCTTATATCTTCCGTGCAGATTTCTCTCGCCTTATCCTCCATACGTTTTCTCTCAGGACCATCACCAATAAGCAGAAGTTTTGAGGGGACAATTTTTTTCACTTCACAAAAGACATCAAGCACATCTTCCACCCTTTTTACTTTTCTAAAGTTTGATGTGTGCACAACCAATTTTTCATCATTAGGGCAAATAGCCCTTTTGAAGTGTTCTTTTGGTTGCTTCTTAAATCTCTCAAGATCAATGAAGTTTGGAATTACTTCGATTGGGGCAGTGATGTCAAAATGTTCTAGCGTGTCGTTTTTTAGGTCTTCAGAAACTGCAGTAACACCATCGGACTGATTGATTGAAAATGTGACTACCGGTTCATTAGTTGCATCTTTTCCGACGATCGTGATATCAGTACCGTGCAGCGTCGTAATAAATGGAATTTCAAAACCCTTCGTCTTCAAAATTTGCTTAGCCATGTACGCTGCAGAGGCATGGGGGACAGCATAGTGTACGTGAAGTAGGTCGAGTTTCTCGTTCATTACCACGTCTACCATTTTGGAAGCTAAAGCCAATTCATACGGTGCATACTGAAATAGAGGATATGACTTAACACTCACTTCATGATAATAGAGGTTTGGATTGAAGAAATCTAATCTTGTGGGCTGGGCGTAGGTGATGAAATGAATTTCATGCCCTTTTTTTGCTAGCGCTTTTCCAAGCTCAGTTGCTACCACACCACTACCTCCGTATGTTGGATAGCAAACTATTCCTACCTTCATATTATTCATAATCAAGTGACTTACATGCTCTAAACTGTTTGGACACTAATTAAGTTTCAGAGACTTTTTGGGGATGATTGCTTCGTAAAGCACGTCATGCATTTGTGTTCGTGTTTGATATTTGCTCAGTCTGTTGTTATTGGCATCAGGGTAAATCCTGTTAGACAAGAAAACAAATATGAGGTCTTCATCCGGGTCGGCCCAAACCATGGTTCCGGTAAAACCTGTATGACCAAAACTGTTTTTGCTGGCATACTTGGACCCAGCTCCTGCATCCCCTTCCTTCTTGTCCCATCCTAGACCTCTTCGATTTTCTTGGAAGTAGGTTGTATTAAAAGATCGAAGTACTTCCTCACTCAAATATCTCCTACCTCCGTACACTCCATTATTCAGATACATACTCATCATCTTGGCAAGATCCAGTGCATTTGAAAACAAGCCGGCATGACCAGACACACCGCCAAAAATGGTAGCGTTACGGTCGTGAACCTCTCCCCACACCTGATAGTTTCTAAATCGATTATCAAACTCTGTGGGTGCAATCTGTGTCGCCTCAAAACCATTTTCCAGTGGATTGAAAACTGTACTTGATAACCCCATAGGATAGTAGAACTCTTCGTACAAAAATTGATCAAATGGCTTTTGTGTGACTTGCTCAACGATGAGATGCAGAATCATAAATCCAAGATCGCTGTAGTTGTATCTGCCAGGATTCTTTATTAGCTCAGATTTCACAAGATAGCTTTTCAACGTGTCCAGCATGATAGGATCTGGCTGATAGCCGTACGATCGAATGTCGTTTGCCTCATCTTCCTCCGTCTTATAGTAGAAGGCATCTAACCTATCCCCCTCTAAGATCATTCGCCAGAAGGGTACATATGACTTTAGTCCTCCATGATGTGAAAGAAGTTGCTTGATAGTAATGCCTGATTTGTTCGACCCTACAAATTCGGAAAGGTAAGTGCTTACGCTATCGTCCAAGCTGATCAGATTTCGGTCTACCAATAAGGCAATCGCAGGAAGACTTGCCATTACCTTAGTTAAGGAGGCTAGATCATACATGGTATTATTATCTACCGCTTTGATGCTATCATAGGTATAGTGACCTTTCGAGCTCTGATATACCATGCTTCCATTTCTTAGTACTGCAAGTTGCAGACCTGGAGTGGCGAAGTTTTGTATAGCATGTTCCCCAAGTGAGTCAATTGATTGTCGAAGACTTGGCGTCAGGCCTTCGGTCAAAAAGTTTGAGAAACCCAAGTTATGTTGGTTGGGTATGACTCGTCCCTCTGCATGAATACCATGGATGGAAGAAACACCAAAGAGCATTTTGGATAGAGTAACACTCTCGCTATCAATGTCGAAGGGAGTGATTACTTGTGTGACTTCCTCATTTTCTACATAGCTATTGCCTAAAACAATATCATGCCTGCGAATGGGAATATTAGATCGATCACGGTTGTCAACGATGGTAGGTATGCCTTCAAGTCGATGGTCGAAAACTTCAACGTACTTACTTAACCAATTTTTCAATTCAAAATCTCTTCCTAGGTAGCAAATACTTGCGGCCGAAATGGGGAGCTGAAAAAGGTTATCTATGGCAAATGTGGCTGACTCAAAAATTGAATGAGTTAAACCGGCTGGCAAAGCTAAGAGCGGATCAAATGGTTGCTGCTTGGATTTTTTGACTTGATTGAAGAATTCTTTTGCCTCATTTCCTAAGAGCTTTTTTCCCCACCTGTCTATTTTCTTTGTCTTGTCACTTTCTGAGATGAGCCAGATCTTCGGATTTTCATGAACTTGCTCTAGAAATTCCTTTTTAGAATCTGGCAATGCATGACTGATGGAAGATTTGCTCAAAAAATAGAACGGTGAGCTTTGGGATGCGAGCAGCACCACCCTCTGTTCTAGCGGATTTAGTCGTGCTGTTTCTGGTAGCACCATGTAGTCTACCCCTTTCGTCCTACCTATTCGCTCTAAGAAGCCAAAGTAATTGGATAAAATGCTATCTGATGCAATTGCTGCTAGCGACGTGATATTTGGCAGCTCTACCTTGTCCGCTGGGAGCGGGTCAAATTGGTGATTAAGTTGCACAGCCACGCTGACATCCTCATTGGAGAGAAAATGGTGGATTTTATCATCCCACTGATCAAAATAGATTGTTCTATTATGCCTCGGAACTTCAGAAAGAGAATTTCCATAGATCCAAATGTTATCCTCACCATCAACTTCATTTCCAAATGATGGTAGACAAATAAAGCCGATTATGAATAATGAAAAAAATCTCATTTTGTGCGTACTATCTTCCATTGACAGAATATAGCCCTTAAATAAATCCAAAAATTAAGACTTTTAAACTTGCATTTCTAAATTTGAACAAATTTTCATTGAAGACGTGTTCTTTTAGACCATGCTTGTTTAATACACGACGATAATTCAATAATTGTACCCAAATGAGATTTCCTTCATTATTTAGACTTCCTCGGCACCAGCAATTTCAAATACAACCTAGATACTATGATCCAGTAAAGGAAGAAATTGATGAACGTACGAGGCGTATCAAGGAAGAAATGCAAGGAAGAGAGGCGGGTACTTATCAGTCCACGAAAATTAATTTCAAACGGAAAGCTGCTTCAGCACCAAGCACATCACTTCTGCAGTTAGGTATCGCTGCATTTTTAGGAATACTGATCGTTGGTTGGCTTCAATTTGGTGGCGATTTCTTTTATTACCTGCTTTGGGTGATCGTCCCAGCTTATCTCTTTTATCGTCTTAGATCATTTGGAAAAAGAAACAAATGAGTGATGTCATTCGATTGCTTCCCGATAGCCTGGCAAATCAAATTGCGGCGGGTGAAGTAGTCCAGCGTCCGGCATCTGTAGTAAAAGAAATGCTTGAAAATAGCGTGGATGCGGGTGCCAAAAATATTAAGCTCATTGTCAAAGAAGCTGGCAAGACACTGATCCAGATTGTTGACGATGGTAAAGGCATGAGTATCACAGATGCTCGAATGAGTTTCGAACGACATGCCACTTCAAAGATCACTTCTTCCGACGACCTCTTTAAGATCAGAACGTTGGGTTTTCGTGGTGAGGCATTAGCTTCCATTGCCGCAGTTGCACAGGTGGAGTTAAAATCCAAGCGGCCCGAAGATGAATTGGGCACGCGACTGATTATAGAATCATCTGAGGTAAAAAGTCAAGAGCCTATCGCTACAGCTGCCGGGACCACAATTTCTGTAAAGAACCTGTTCTACAATGTACCAGCCAGAAGGAACTTCTTGAAGTCCAATCCGGTGGAGCTTCGGCACATAAATGATGAATTTCAGCGGGTAGCTCTGGCCAATCCTGAGATCAGTTTTTCTTTTGTGCAGAATGACCTAGAGACCTATCAACTGGATGCCGGGAAGCTGAGCAAACGGATTGTGCAGCTATTTGGTAAAAACTATCAGCAGCAGCTCATTCCATGCCAGGAGGAGACGGATTTGGTGAAAATTACGGGATACATCGGCAAACCAGAGCACTCAAAGAAGACACGTGGAGAACAGTTTTTTTTCATCAATAATCGGTTCATCAAAAATGGATATCTAAACCATGCGGTGGCAAGAGCATACGAAGGTTTGCTTAAGGAAGATTACTTTCCATTTTATGTGCTATTCATAGAAATAGATCCAATTCATGTAGATATCAATGTTCATCCTACTAAAACGGAGGTGAAATTTGATGATGATCGCATGCTCTACGGAGTGATCAACGCTGCGGTTCGGCAGTCCCTGGCTTCATTTAATGTGACACCATCGCTAGATTTCTCTGCAGATGTGAGTTTCGAACACCTAAACCTGCAACGTGAGCGGGAGGCCTACACATCCAAGAAGGATAGAGAATACAGTAGCTTCAAATCTGTGGAGAGCAATCAGGAGCGATTAGCAAAATTGAATGAATTATATGCCTCAGCATCTCAGGAGGAGATCGCCACCATCGAACAGGCTGAAAAAGAGGCTGTGGTACCAACCGTCTTTTCGAGTACAATCAACGAGGATAATGTTCCAGTAGAACAGGAGGAAAAAAAATCAACCTATCATCTGCACGATCGTTATCTATTGCGCCAGGTCAAAAGTGGGATGGTGGTACTGGATAAGGTATCTGCGCTGGAAAGGATTCTTTTTGAGCAGTATCAAAAGTCCATACATACTGGATCTGGCACTTCACAGTCCTGCATGTTTCCACAGCAGATTGCTTTGAACCCTTCAGACCTTGCCTTGGTAAAAGAGCTAAAAAACGAAATCAATCAGCTAGGTTTTGAGTTTGAAGAAATGGGAGAACGAATGATTGTGATCCAAGGGATACCCTCTGAGCTTGCACCGTGCAATGAAAAGGAAGTGTTTGAGGGATTAATTGAGCAATACAAGTTCAATGCGGAGAAACTAGATCTCCCGAAGAATGAAAGTCTATCACGTGCTTTAGCTAAGCGTACTGCTACTAACAGGTGCAACAAGCTAAAGGTGGAAGAGATGGATCACTTGATGGATAGGCTTTTCGCTTGTGAGCAGCCAAATTATACACCGGATGGAAATCCGACTTATGTTTTGGTTAGTTTAGAGCAGATAAATGAATGGTTTAGAAAATAGACGAAGAAACAGTGTTTAGAAGACTTACCCCGGTAGCAAAGAATATACTTATCATCAATGCGGCTATTTTCTTCTTGAGCTCGCTTCTCAGCTTGCCTTTATCCGAGTATTTTGGTTTGCGAGTCATCTTCTCCTCAGAGTTCGCGCCTTACCAGTTTCTCACCTACATGTGGTTGCACGGGGGCACGTGGCATTTGATTGGAAATATGATAGCTGTCTTAGTTTTTGCCCCTATGCTAGAGATGATCTGGGGTTCAAAGCGCTTCCTTATTTTTTATCTGATCTGCGGGATAGGTGCAGGACTACTTTATGGGGTTGCAGATGCGGTGGAAAAATATGATTTCAAAGCTGATGCGGAAGCTTATGTCGCAAACCCAAGTCCGGAATCATTCGAGCAATTTGTGATTAGTCATAAATCAATTGGTCTTAATACTTCAAGTTTGGCAGAGCTGATTGATGTCTATTACGACAATCCGGCTTACGAGATCCAAACGGTAAATGCAGTTGAGTCGATTTACAATTCCTACATCACTCGTGGGAACATGATCGGAGCTTCTGGAGCTGTCTTTGGGATCTTATTTGCTTTTGCATTCCTTTTCCCAAATACGGAGCTTTTCTTACTCTTTCCACCGATTCCAATCAAAGCAAAATACCTCGTCTTCTTTTACGGCATGTATGAGATTTATGCGGAGTTTTCCAGGACTCCCGGAGATAATGTGGCGCATTTGGCGCATTTAAGTGGAATGCTCATCGCGTTTGTTTTGTTAAAGTTTTGGAGAAACGATACCAAGAAGTTCTATTAAATACTTATGAACGGAATTTTAGACGATTTTAAGAACGCCTGGAACAAGCCAAATAATTCGGTAGCTCAGATCATCCTGATCAATGTGGTGGTCTTTGTTTTCACAGGGGTGATGTTGATCGTGGGATTTGGCGACCTAGTGAGACCTTGGCTTGGAATGCCTTCCAATCTTGGTACCCTAATAACCAGACCATGGACCCTCATAACGCATGCGTTTGTCCATGCTGACTTCTTTCACATCCTGTTCAATATGCTTTGGTTTTATTGGTTCGGTAGAATCATTCAGGAGTTCTTGGGCAGTGAGAAGGTGATCTCGGTATTTGTAATGGGTATAATTGGAGGAATCATTGCCTTCATAGGTGCGTACAATATCATTCCACAATTTGAAGTCGCGGCGGAGGTAGCTACCATTGTTGGCGCAAGCGCAGGGGTCACCGCTACGGTGATTGGTGCGGCTGTCCATTTTCCGAATTACACCATGTTCTTGATGTTCATAGGTCCTGTGAAAATCAAATACATCGCGTTAGTGACCGTATTTCTCAGCTTAATTGGTACACAGGGTACTTCCAATCCTGGTGGTGAGTTTGCTCACCTTGGCGGGGCGCTAATGGGGTGGCTGTACATGAGTCAGCTCAAGCAAGGGAACGATATTGGTAAATGGGTAATTTCCACTATCTCCGTCTTCAAAAGTCTTTTTCAGCCGCAACCTAAGATAAAAGTAACGCACCGTGGTGCAAATAAAAGGCCATCCCAGAAAGCTTCCAGAAAGACAACAACTTCATCTGCAAGTCAGACGCCTCAATCAGAGATTGACGCCATCTTGGACAAAATCTCGGAGAAAGGATATGAAAGTCTAAGCAAAGACGAAAAGCAGAAGCTTTTCAATGCCAGCAAGAAGTAGATTAATCTTCGATTATTTTTTTACTATATCCCAGTAAAGAGATACCAGCTCTGGCCGGTATTCTCTCAATAGTTTTAATTCTATTAGTGTTAGTGCATCTTGTTTAAGTCCTTCTTTCAGCAAGAAACTGACTTTGGACGGAAAATCCATCTCTGATAATTTGTCTAATAACTGACTTCTTATCTCATGTCCTAGTTGAGAAAAGAGAATGTGTTTTGTCATATTTCTCTCGCGATTCGTACTTTCCAGGTCGAGAGCTAATGAGCTAACTCCGTTCTTGATGCCTTTTGGTACAATGATGTAGGAGTTCTGATCTGCATCGAAGTTTAAGTACTCCTCTCCGAATAAGCCCATCAGAGAACCATTGTACCTAATTGCAGTGTCTAGCTTAGTCCATCTAACGACAATGGTATCTAATCCAAAACTTATTTCTGTTACGTCGATCGGTGACAAATCAGCGAAAACTCTGATGTTTTTTTCATACTCTCTAATTGCATTTCTTGGAATCTCTACATCATCGGGTAAAACCTTCAGGTATGGATTTTCGAAAGCTATGAGGTAAGATGCGCTGGATTCCGAATTGCTTCGTTTCTGTTGGGGTAGCGTCTTTTGCGGGATTGGCTCGCATCGACAAAGAGTAAAAAGAAAAAAAAGACCAAGAAGATTCTTCACGCCACCTTACTCTTATTTGCCAGCTGGCCACATGCAGCATCTATATCCTTGCCGCGGCTCCTTCTCACACTGGTATGGATTCCTCCTTTGATTAGATGATTAGCAAATCGGTCGATGGTTTTCGGGTCCGCTTTGGTGAAAGATGCTTCAGATATTGGATTATACTCAATGATGTTTACTCGAACCCCAGGAACTTTGCGTGCATACTTAAGTAACTTATCCGCATCCTCGATAGAGTCATTGAAGTCGTAAAATAGGATGTATTCAAAGGTGATCCGATTACCGGTTTTTT
>CAYYNA010000114.1:0-11467 GCA_964472815.1 uncultured Roseivirgaceae bacterium | reverse complement strand
TTAACATCAATAATATTGCAGAATTTGAGGATAACTCCACTGAGAATTGTTCCAACACAGCGGTTTTTGATCCAAATTTCACGGGCACTGCTTGTTGTACTCAAAGAATTTCGGAGCTAAGTGCGGGTAATACGCTGCAATACGAATATTCCACCAACCTGCCCAATCCAACAATCGAATGGCAAGTGAACTCAGGGGACCTGGAGATTATCGAAGGTGCAAATGCCAGTGTGGTCACAATCAGATTAGGCGATGCGTTCACCGAAGGTGAAATCTTTGTTTTGGGAACTGGAACTGACAAATTTAAAGATAGGTGTGGACACCCTATCTCAATAACCTTGAAGTAAGGATATAACAAGCATCGATCTTGTAGCATACACTGTGCATAAGGACTCGCGCTTAGGATCCGCCCTCCTCTTTTGGAGTAGAGTTACCATTCATTCGGAGATCTTTTGAGAAGAGAGAGGTCTGGATTCGTAAAAATGAGTTTTACGCAACAGATGCAGGTCGCTGCAAAACGCTTTCTTATTGGATCACAAAGCACATTTTGGGCATGTTTGTGCGAGGGTTGATTACCTTTCCTCAACCTTAGGAGTCAATAGTCAACCTCAGCTTCGTTTTATGATCAAAGATCTAGCATCGATAAGCAATCAAACATTTTGATTTACAGAGCTTTACATAGTCTAAGAGTTTCGCATTACATCAGTAAAAAATTTCTAAGTGAAAGATTTATTCCTTTTAGACTACTATATGCTGCTCTTAGAAAAGTGAGCTTCACAGTTAATATTCGTAGGAATAAAATGCTACTAAAAATTCCCATTCTAAAGGGGGTTGGATTTGTCAATTTGATTCCCGACTATGAACGATGGATGAGTAAAACGCTGCTGACACTACTGGATGATGGCAGCTGGGTTTTCATTGATGTTGGCGCAAATACAGGTCAAAGCTTGCTCCGGGTTCTGCCCTACTATCCCAAAATCCAGTATTTCGCTATTGAGCCAAATCCTTTTTGTACAAAATACCTGGTACGTTTATGTCAATTGAATAAGTTCAACAATGTCAAGGTTTTCAATAAGGCTTTTTCAGATAGATCGGGAGAAACAGAACTGCAGTTAAGATTTGATGATGACATATTGGCTACCACCACAGCCTCGTTTAGGAAATTCACAAGGTATTCTAACAAAATAAAAGTGCCAATGATCGAAGGAGATTCCCTTCTTGAAGAGGAAAACCTGAAAGGCACAAAAATGATTATCAAAATAGACGTAGAAGGTGGCGAATCAAAAGTCATTAACGGAATGATAAAAACAATTAAGGCCTACCGACCTATTATTATTTGTGAAATCTTACCGTTGAGATCTAAGGATCCAGAAGTCGAAAGCTTCAGAATTTCCTCGGCAAAGGAAATTTTATTGAGACTAAAAGAAATCGGCTATGATGCGATTAATCTTCACTCGAAAAAAGCAATACAAACAACTGAGGATATTTCCACTTCTTTGAAGTCAAGTAATTATTTGTTTCATCCATCAGAAATAAGTCCCGGCAATTTTTAGAATTGGAGGTGGATTCTAAAAATGATCCATTGATCAAATTTCCCGTCCCCACAGAACCTAATTTCCATGATTAAAGAACTTCAAAACAGAAAAATTGAGATAGCCACTCAGATACGCGCCGTTTTTCAATCTTCTTATGTCGTAGAAGCAGAACTGCTTGGTGCAGTGGATTTTCCACCACTTAAAAGGCCATTCGAAAGCTATATGAATAGCGACAACTATTTCTTTGGGTACTTTGAGAATGATGAATTGTCAGGAGTTGTAGAAATAGAAGCAATTAAGGAATTGATTGATATCAATAGTCTGGTCGTTGATCCCAAGTACTTTAGGCGTGGAATAGGTCGAAAACTACTGGAATATATCTTCGATCGATTTGAAGCCAATCTCTTTGTGGTTGAAACAGGCGCCCAGAATGAACCAGCCACAGCACTATACAAAAGGCTTGGGTTCAAAGAAGTCAAACAATGGGATACAGACTTTGGGATTAGAAAGGTGCAATTTGAAAAACGAGTGGGTTCATGACAGAGTACCAGCTTTTTCACTAGAGGTGTAGAGATAGGCATGATTTTTTCACCTGATGCAACGTTTTGGTGATTCAGATCATTAATACCTAGAAGGTTAAAGTCATACTCAAAATCTTGTCCATGCATCCCCTATTTAAAGTTTCATTTCTACTTCCATTATTGATTTGGTCATTCAAGGTCCAAGCCCAAGACCAGCGAATTTCCGGAAAGGTCATTGACCAAAGTACCGGAGAGCCTCTTTCATTTTCCCATGTAGGGATACTAGAAGCCAGCTACGGCACAGTAGCCAACCTTGGAGGTGACTTCTCTTTGATATTGCCCGCCGGTTATAAGGATGAAAAGCTTTCAGCTTCTTACCTGGGTTACGAACTGAAGTCCATCCCGATTTCCACCATTGACCCCAGCAAAGAACTGATCATAGCGCTGGAGCCCAATGTGACAGAGCTATCCGAGCTGGTGGTCAGTACACGAGAAAAATCCATCATAGAAGAAGCCATCGAAGCAATACCCAAAAATCATGATCAGACAGAAATGAAGCTCAGAGCGTTCTGGAGAGCTTCCATCCAGAATGAGTCCAAGCAATACATTCAAATGACTGAATATGCTTTTGACATGTTTAGACACGGTGCACCGGGAGATGAATCTAACGCCATGCAAATTCTCCATGGTCGCATAGCTCGAGACACTTCTTTTTTCGAGGACCTGGCTGGCATGCAGATCGGGGTTACTCCTCCCTCACTATTTACCAGTTCGCTACTAAAAGGTCATGGGTTGCTAGATAAGAAAATCATTAAGAAGCATACATATAGCATCACTGATGTGACTTCCTATAATGGAAATGCGGTTTTTGTGGTAAGCTTTGCTCCCAAACCCAAGGCAAAAGGAAAACTCTATAAGGGACAAATCCTCCTAGATTCAGAGACCCTCGCATTTGTCAAAATTTCCTTCAGTAAAGTAATCGATCCAGATGATCCTGACAGAGTTTTTGACGGGCTGAGTATGGCATCCATGGTGGTGGGCCTGGGAAAAAGTACGCTTGACCAATATGAAAACGAGCTAAATTATCAGCTTGTCGATGGGCGCTGGTACCTGAGCCATGCACGGTATGACATCCATTGGACGATGCGACGTAGTAAGATGGGTGTGGTAAAACCCGTAAAATTCAATGCGGACTTTGTAGTGACCAATATTCAGAAAACCGATATCATCGTTCCGCCTGAAGATCAGCTTACATCAAAGGGAATTTTAGAGCGTCAGGTTACAAAAAGTACCAGCGAATTTTGGAAAGAGTACAATTACTTAAAAGCAGACAACAACTTTGAAGCGTTGTTTCAAGAGATTCTGAATAGAGAATAAATATGAGCTAGGACTTGGTGTCTAAGCCAACTCCACTTGAGGCGAAAAACTATCATTTGATTGATGCTATGGCCTAACACCTTTACCCTTAAAGAATGTGTAGCAGAAGGTTCCCCCATCTGCAGTCTTCAGTAGATCCAGAACTCCCTCATCCATCTCATTTTCAGAAATCACTTTTGCATTTACAGCTTCTTCTCTGACTCCTTTAATCATAGCGGTGAAGGTATTCTTTATAAAGCCATCGACCATTTCCGGGCGAGATGAATCCACATACACCTGCCTAGGATCCACATGAATACCATGAAAACCCACTTGTGTCAACAGCGGAAACATTTGCCTTCCAATGTTGGCATTACCCCCACTTTTGGACTGCAGCGTCACTTGTGCTTGGATGGCCTTTCTAGCTGCTTTGCTTTCTGGGTAGAAATACGTTGATCCATGATCACCTTCTATGGCGGTGATGGTACCGCCTCTTTTTAAAACACGTTTTATCTCGAGAAGCGCTTTCACTGGATTTGCTAAATGCTCGAGTATAAAACAGACAAACACATGATCGAAAGATTCGTCTTCGAATGGCAAATCATAGACATCTGCTTGCCGGAATGTGACATTCCTAATCCCTATGGAACCAATCATCTCTTCGGCTTTAGCTATTGAGTTTTCAGAAAGATCAATGGATGTGAAGCGAGTCTCGGGATTTCTCGAACAAATGATACTGGTTTGTGCACCGACTCCACAGCCTACTTCGAGAACCGTTGAATTCTTGTCCCATATAGAATCAAAGTGCAGTAAGTCCGACATGGTCCTTGCCTGATCATTTAGCCTTCTGCTTTCAAACTCTGTATAGCCGTGAACGTACCTTTTTAGTTGATTTTGTCCTATCTCTTTTACTTTCTTTTCTAAGCTTTCTAGCTGATCTAGAATGCCTGAACTCGCATCCCGTACTTCCTTTCCTTCAGGTGTGAAGTGTAGCTGATTTTTATCTCGATAAAAGAACTGCACCCCTAGCTTTGATTCAAGCTCTTTAAGCTGATGACTAAGTGCAGACTGTGTCAAACACAACTTATCAGCTGCCTTATTCAGTGATCCCACCTTTGCTACGGTATCGATTAATCGCAAATGCTTTACTTCAATCATTACATTCTATTTGGATTCGAAAATATCCGAATATCTACTAAGCAATGTGGATCACTTCATGAAATTAATTACTAGCTGGTATGAGCTTTATTTGATACCCAGTTGACAACAGAATTCGAGCATAGTCAAAACCCGTATACTTTGTGAACGGTCGGAGATTCGCTAATTTCATCAAGCTTGATATTTCCTGGAGGCCGATGCTTTTGTTGATCGCTCCTGGAAAATTGCATTATATCAACTACACTCAATGACGAAGGAAAACAAAAAACGCATCTTTCAAGTAGTTCTTATTGGCTCATCCATTGGCTCCTTATTCTTCGTTCCCTGGCTGCTGGTCAAAGCGTGGATCTTGCCGCTACCGGATACCCTGCAGGAACAGTTGGATGAAGCCATTGATCATGGGTTTGAGGGAATGATTGTTTTCGTGGACCAAGCTGGTCAAGCTCCACAGTACTTTGCCTCGGGTTGGCACAACAGAGATATCAAGATACCTGCTCGACCGGATGCCTTGTTTAAGATTGCCAGCATTAGCAAGCTGTTTGATGCTGTTGCTGTGACGAAATTGGTGGGAGATGGAAGGCTTTCACTCGACAAAACCATCGCGGATTACTTGCCTGACTTGGTGGGAAGAATTGAAAACGCAGACAAGATCACACTGAGGTTGATGATTCAGCACAGAAGTGGCATACCCAACTTTACGGACGCCCCTAACTTCTGGGCCGCTCCGACAGGAAGCTATGAAGAGAGCCTTGCCTTAATCGATGGCCTGCCGGCAAACTTTGAGCCAGGTGAAGATTATGAGTATTGCAATACGAACTACCTACTCATCAACAAGATCATGGACGATGAGTTGGGTTATGCTAACTTCCAATTCAAGCAGGAAGAAATCCTAACACCATTAAACCTCGTCAACACCTTTCCATCGGTAAGTGCCGTCAACATAGATGATGTGATGAGTGGCTACCATGTTGGGTACCCCGATGATTTAAAAACCAATGATTATGGCATGCATGCCACAGCAGAAGATGTGGGTACTTTCCTCAGAGCGTTGGTTGATGGGTCACTGCTTGAGCCCGATGAACAGGAAATTTATACTTCCATTTACGAGTACGAACATGGCGGTTGGGTACCGGGATACCAGAGCTTCGCTAGCTATCACCAAGACCTTGAAGCGGTGGTCATACAATTCTACAACACAACGGACCCTGATCTTTACAACTGGAACTTGTCAGAAATTATCAACAGTAGAATTATCAAGATTTTGAAAAAACAAACAAATAATTAGCAATCAAAAAAAGGCGCAATGCGCCCTTCGATCTGATTGACACCCATATATTTCTTAACTATTCACTTCTTAGACTCTCTGCTACATTGATGTTGGCTGATTTCGCAGCTTGAGACATAATCGTCAGCCAAGCCAGGAATATCATCAGCAGACCGGCCAGAATAAAGTATTGGGGAGATAAACCAATCCTGAATGCGAAACCTTCTAGCCAATTCTGTAAGAGAAAATAGCTTACTGGAACACCGATGAGGATGGCGAGCACAATTACTTTGAGAAATTCCACTGAGAGCAAAAAGACGATAGCAGAGATAGAGGAGCCGTGTAGCTTTCTAATGGCAATTTCCTTCTGTCTTTTTCTTACCGTAAATGAAGCAAGTCCAAAGATTCCCAGGCAAGAAACTATGATCGCAATGGCGGTAAAATAGGTGGAAAGCTTAGCCACTCTCGTCTCTGCTTGGTAGAGGTCGTTGTACTCCTGGTCAATAAACGTGAACTCAAAAGGAAAGTCCGGATGGACTTCATTATAGTAGTCAGTGATTTTGGAAATGGTTTCCTGCTCCGCTCCGTCTGTTAGTCTCAGCATGACTGTGCCCCCGTTTGGATAGTATCGAATGAAGGTCGGCAAAATGTCTTGCCTTAGTGAATGGACATTGAAGTTGGCAACCACGCCAATGATCTGCTTAGGCTCGTCGGAATCCATGACCATGCTACCCACCACGTTTTCCCTCCCAATCAGATCTGCAGTAGCCTTATTGATGATGAGTTTCGCGCTCTCATCTCCGTACTCTTCCGAAAAGTCGCGCCCTTCCAAAATCTCAATGCCCAAGGTTTCTACAAAACCAGCTCCAACCTGGGGCCTGCCAAAGCTAATCTCCTGATCTGGTGTCTGACCATCCCATGTAAATCCTCCACCTTCCCCCGGATTACCTACAATTGTCCCCTCTGTCATATTAGTGGCGGAAACTACACCAGGGATGTTCTCCAAAGCAGCAATAAAAGTTTTGGGTCGATACCCATATCCAGCCCTCATTTTGAAAGAAATAAGATCGTCGCGATCATAACCTATATCCGTGGTTTGCACAAAGGTGAGCTGTCGGTTGATCACGACGAAAGCCATCACAAAAATGAGTGAGATCGTGAACTGAAAAATGACCAGGGCTTTTCTAATCATCGTTTCACTGAAAGATCTTCTTCCTGAGCTATTAAATGAGGATCCTTTCAGGACAGAGGTCGCATCGAAACCCGAAACGTAAAAAGCGGGATAGCTCCCTGCTCCAATACCTACCGTCAAGGCTAGACCAAAAATCACTACAACATTGACCAGGCTGAATTCCAACGTCAGTTCCTTAGACACCAACTCATTAAATCCTGGAAGCAAAAGCACTACAAAAAGCAAAGCGATAAGCACGGAAATAAAGGACATCACGATTGTTTCCATCAGAAACTGAGTAATCAGATTACCCCTGCCAGACCCCAAAGCCTTTTTCACACCGATCTCTTTCATTTTCTGGGAAGCCTGAGCAGTAGAAAGATTTACAAAATTGATACAGGCAATCAGCACAATGAAAATGGCGATGTAGGTAAACAAACGTGTATAGCTCGCTCTGCCTGCCACCGGCCTCCCCTCTTCGTACTCCCCATACAGGTAGATGTCTGAGTACTTTTGCAAAAAGAGTTGCGACCCCTTCCGATCCTCAGGTTCTTTCTTCTCCAGGTACCCCTCAATCTTTTCATTTAGGACACTTGCCTTCGTACCTTCAGCGAGTAGAACCAATGTTTGAGCTTCATCTCCGTTCCAGTCAATGATCCATTCGTTGGCGTCCGTAAATAACTCGATATCCATTACCAGATCAAATTGAAGCGTTGATTTGAAAGGCACCTTTTCGAATACCGCGGAAATCTCCAGAAACCCCTGGTGACCATAATGCTTCAGCTTAATGGATTTACCTAAAACATGGTCTGTAGTGCCAAAAAGCTTCTCTGCTAAATCTGTAGAAACAGCCACCGACTTCTTATTAGCCAAAGCATTCTGCTTGCTACCTTGCTGAAGTGGGAAGGAAAAGACTTCAAAAAACTCAGCTCCAGCAAGCAAAACTTCAGCTTTAATATGTGTATCATCGAGGGTCACCACACCCTGCGAGGGCTTCCTTATCGCAAGGGCTCTTTCCACCTCGGGCAGCTCTTCTTCGAGTGCTGAGGCCAAAGGAACGGGAGTGCTCAGTTCGGTAATGATTTCCTCCGGCCTTTGGACGTTTCGCAAGACTTGGTACAGCCGATCATCATTGGCATGGAAGCCGTCTACTTTCATCTCATCTGCCACCCATAAGTAAATCAAGATAGCCGTGGCTAGACCGCTAGCCAGTCCGAAAAGGTTAATAAAGAAGGTGCTCTTAAAGCGCTTGAAGCCTCGCAGTGAAATCAGGATATTGTGTTTTAGCATAGCGATTTTATTTGTTGAGTATTGACTTTTTCCTTTGAAAAACAAGTGGATGATAATTCCAACTACCTCCCGGAGATAGATCAGTTTAGCTCTAATTGCTCCCTTGTGCTCTACATTGGTCCGAAACAACTCGTCCAAATCCCAGAGGGCTGTAGAGAGAAAATCGTAAGAGCAAAAGCTTTTGAGCAGCCACCTACCAAACTTGGGAGGATCTACTTTTTGATTTGAAGAATTATATGCCGCCAATTGTACTATCCCTCGGTTTTAAGACTCTCGGTCACATTCACCTTCGCTGCATTAGCAATCTGACTTACAATGGTCAAACAGGCGATGATCAGCATCAAGACACTCGAGAAAATAAAGTATACTGGTTGGAGCTCGATACGATAAGCAAAGCCTTCCAGCCAGTTTTTCATCAGATAGAATCCGACAGGAGCAGCAATTAGCACGGCTATAAGCACCAGGTATACATACTCTCTGGACAGCAGTCTCATGATATTGAGGTTGCTAGACCCCAGTACTTTGCGGATGGCAATTTCCTTGAACCTTCTTTGCGTGCTAAATGCCGTAAGAGCCAAAAGACCTAGACAAGAGATCGTTATGGCGACTCCTGAGAAATATTTGGAGAGCGTTGAAATCCGTTGCTCCTCCAGATACTGCTTCTGATAGTTATCATCTACGAAATTGAATTCAAAGGGAATTCCGGGGTTGAAAGCTTCATGTAACTTTTCGATTGCCTGAATGGTCTCCATCTGATTTTCGCCACTGATTTTCGCCATAAACCTGTCTCCGTCTTCACTGTACATGAAGAAGAAAGGACCAATTTCTTCGTGTAACCCTTCAAAGTGAAAGTCTTTCACCAACCCAACGATCTGGCCCACATCATGACCATTGTAGAACCGCCTTCCCACCGGCGACTCATATTGTATGATTTTTGCCGCAGACTCATTGAGAACTACGGCCACTTCATCTGTCGCAAATTCTTCAGACATTGGGCGGCCAGCTATAAACTCAACGCCTAACACCTCGGCCATTTCATGACCACCTTCGATAAACGTGAAATCCACCCTAGGGACCTCTCTATCCATTCCCTCCCACTGCATGCCGCTACCACCGCTTAGCTCCCCAGGGAGCTGTCCCCACAGGTAAGATAAATGCTCCACACCGCTTAGCTTTCTTGCTTCTGACATGAAAGCCTTCGCATCACTTTCATAAAGCTTTCCTTCCCGGTTGAATGAAATCAGGTGCTCTTGATCATAACCTAAGTTCGATTTCCTCAGAAAATCCATTTGCTGGTAGGTGACAATGACAGAGATGATGAGGACCACCGAAGTAGTGAATTGAAAAACGACGAGTCCTTTGCGAAACCAGAGCCCACCTGACCTGCTCTCTGTATTTCCCTTTAGGGCAAAAACCGGCTTAAATCCAGACAGGTAAAAGCCAGGATAAATGCCTGATACAAAACCGGTCAGTAGGGTGAGCACCAAAGCTGGTAACAATAGGTGTGACGCCTTTAAAAGCGTTAATTCCTTGCCGGTAATCACATTGAATGAGGGAAGCAACAAGGCTACCAGTACAATTGCCAGCACCAAGGACAGGAAGGAAATCAAAATGCTTTCACTGAAATACTGGTAGATCAAGGCAGTTCTTTGCGCTCCCACAGCTTTTTTCACTCCAATCTCCTTGATTCTTCTGGATGCCTGCGCAGTTGACAAGTTCATGTAATTGATGCATGCGATGATCAAAATGAAAATCGCAATCAGTGAAAAGATCCGTAGATAGATGATTCGACCTGCTACGGGAAGTCCATTTTCATACTTACCATACAAGTGTGTATCTGCGTATTTCTGAACAAATAGTCGATCACTAGTATCCAGGAAATTATCCAGAAAGCCGTGAATTTTTTCATTGAACTGATTAACGTTCACACCTTCCTTCAGGACAAGGTGCACTTGGGTGCCGCCATTGTTCCAGTTGTTATTCTCGGGTCTCCAGCTCAAGAATTGATCAAAGCTTAAGAGAATGTCATGTGGCATGAGATCATCATGCGACGGTGAGAATACCCCGGAAACCACATAAGGCTCCATGGCATACTCATTGCTGAATTGCACGGTCTTTCCAATGGCATCTTGGGGTCCTTCAAAGAGGCTATTTGCCAGATTTTTTGAAATAATTACTGAATTGAAGGCAAGGGCCTCTGTTTTATTGCCAGCTACCAGATCGCATTGAAAAACGTCCATATAACCATCACCAGCAAAAAGCGGAACAGCCCTTAAGCTATTGCTTTCGTAGGAGAGAACGCCTTTGTAATACGAGTCCACAATGGTTGGTATTCCTTTTTCGACTTCAGGCAATTCTTCTTCCATGGCCTTAGCTAAGGGCATCAGCGTGAAGTCATGTGTGACCACTCCACTCGAAAAATACTTGTTCACAAATACCTGAAAGTGCCTCTCACTGTCCTTCTCCTCGAAATGACCCATTTGCATTTCATCATTCACCCACAGGTAAATAAGGAGTGCGCTCGCAAGACCTGCCGCCAAGCCTAAAAGGTTGATAAAAAATGTACTCTTATAGCGTTTAAAGCTTCTGAATGAAATGAGAATATGATGTTTTAACATAGCGATTTTATTTGTTGAGTATTGACTTTTCCCTTTGAAAAAAAGATAGATAATGATGCTGAGTACTTCCTTGAGGTAGAGCAACCTGGCTCTAAAAACTCCCTTTCTTTCCACATTGTCCTGGAATAGTTCATCCAGATCCCAAAGAGCAGTGGGGTGAAAATCGTAGGAACAAAAGCTCCTAAGCAGCCAACTACCGAGCTTCGGAGGCTTGTGCTCATTGTGCATTAAGCTCATGAGCTCAACCAGTCGATTTTAGCCTGAGGTAAGCGACCGAAAAGTTCATTGCGCATGTTTCTTACTTCATTCAGCGCAATGATACCCTCCTTGGTGATATCATAGTACTGCTTCCTTCTGCCCCCTTGCTTTTCTGTGATACCCCCTACTCTGGAACTTACCCATCCCTTTTCCTCCAGGCGCTGAAGTGCTGCATACAATGCACCGAGACTGATCTTTTTGTTGAGCTGCTGCTCCAACTCCAGTTTGATTGTGACGCCATAGGCATTATCTTGAAGCACTCCGGTAGTAAGAAGTACCAATTCTTCAAATGCACC
>CAYYNA010000113.1:0-11495 GCA_964472815.1 uncultured Roseivirgaceae bacterium | reverse complement strand
GATGAAGATGATCTCATGCCTTACGAAGTGCTCATGCGCATCGAACGAGAAGCCATCCTAAATGGACTTTCTCCAAAGCAGGTTTTTGAGGAGCTCTCGAAGGACTATGATCCAGCTCAAGTCAAAGGTTGGGTGCGCAAGTTTTACCAACTGTGGACACGTAATCAATGGAAGAGAGAACGCTTAGCTCCTAGCTTTCATTTTGATGATTTCAATATTGACCCTAGATCATGGTACCGCTTTCCTATTCTCAGTGGAGGTTACGTGGAAGAGCTGAGCAACCTCTGAGTTGTTATAAGCTCACAAGGCTTTAAGCTTAATTGGATACCTTTAGGAAACACTAATCGAAATACGATGGGGAAGAAAGGACCAATGCCTAGCTACGAGACCATCGACGATTACATCGCTAATCAGCCAGAGAAGTCTCAAGCATTACTCCAGGAACTTAGGAGCATAATTAAGGAAGCAGCTCCAGATGCGACGGAAGTACTGAACTACAAAGTGCCGTCATTTACTCTGGTTCCGGGAGGTTCTAAAGAACATCAAGTGATGATAGCTGGTTATGCGAAATTTGTGAGTTTTTATCCCTTCCCAACGACGCTGAAGCAATTTGCTCCAGAGCTAACAAATTTCAAGCAAGGTAAAGGCTCCATTCAGTTTCCGTTTGACAAGCCACTACCTAAGGAACTGATTATCAGGATGATTAAATTCAGAAAAGAAGAGATCCAGCAAAGCAGAACTTGACCTCAAGCACTTCGGCATTTGTTCTATAAAATGATTTGGGCCTACCTTTAGAGAGAACAGCAAGGCAGAATCATCTCTATGCTTGCGTTCGGAAAAAAATGACTTGAATGAAAAATTCAACAAATAGCTACTACAGTATCTTGTTCCTAATCTTATTGGTGGCTCAGTGCAAGTCTCCGAACCAAATAGAAGCTCCGGCAAAGGAGGCAGCTACTGTTGCTGAGGAATCCAAAGCTACTGACGGGCAAGAAGAAGATATCAATTGGATCGTTAGAAACTCCGTCGATAGAGATCTTGATGAGATCATGGAAGATGGTGTATTGAAAGCCCTAGTCATTTACAGTAGCACCAGCTATTTTCTATACAGAGGTCAGCCTATGGGCTTTGAATATGAACTGCTAGAAAGACTAGCCAAGCACCTAGGGTTAAAACTTGAGTTGGTCATCTCTACCGACCTGGATACCGAATTTGAAGTCTTAAACAGAGGTGATGTGGACCTAATTGCTCATGGAATGACCATCACCAATCAGAGAAAATGGGAAGTAGATTTTACGGAATATCTGTACTTAACCCGACAAGTGCTTGTGCAAAAACAGCCAGACAATTATCGAAACATGAAATGGAGCGACCTGCAAAAGCAATTGATCCACGATCCCATAGAGCTTATTGACGATACGGTATCTATCAGAAGGAATTCTGCCTACTACGAGCGAATGATGAGTCTTTCTAATGAAATTGGGGGGACCATTTACATTGATACACTAGATAGTAGTCTTTCGACTGATGAGATTATCAAGAAGGTGATTGACGGTGAATTAAAGTACACTATTGCAGATGAAAACCTGGCAAAGATTAATGCATCCTACCATCCAATCTTGAAAATTGACGTGCCTGTTTCTTTCTCTCAAAGAATCGCGTGGGTAACACGAAAAAAATCGCCAGAACTCCGGCAAAACATCAATAATTGGATCCTGTCCGAGAGGAAGCAAACAGAATACAATGTCATCTATAACAAGTACTTCAAGAACAAGCGAAATTTCAGAAAAAGAACGAAGAGTGATTTTTACAGTTTGAATAATGTACAAATCAGCAAGTATGATCCTCTCATTAAGAAGTATGCAAGTAGAATCGAATGGGATTGGCGGCTCTTGGCCTCCCAGATTTATCAGGAATCAAGATTTGATCCAGGTGCAGACTCTTGGGCTGGCGCCAGAGGTTTGATGCAAGTGATGCCCAGAACTGCAAAGGAGCTTGGCATCAAAAACTTGAATAACCCCGAACAAAGTATTCGTGGAGGCACCTCCTACCTTGGTCAGCTTAATGGAATCTTCTCTGCAGTGAGTGATTCACTCACCAGAGTCAAATTCATCCTAGCTGCATACAATTGTGGCTATGGTCACATGCAGGATGCACAGCGGCTTGCCGAACACAATGGGCTTGACCCCAACCTTTGGGAAGAAAATGTGGAGCGAATGGTGCTGGCCCTAAGCTCGCCCGAAAACTTCAATAAGCCAATGATCAAGTACGGTTACGTTCGTGGCACAGAACCTGTCAATTATGTCAAGGAAATCCTAGAACGCTATGAGCACTATCAGCAGTTTATTCCCTTGGAGTGAGTTTTTAAAAGGTTTCTCGTCCCATTTTGGACAGTTTTTCATCCGAAAGCGGACAGTTTTTAACAAATGCCTAAAAAAGCTCCTATCGAAAGTATGTCTTCCATCATCCACTAAACCCCATTTTTGTTCGTTTAGCGTCGCTTTTGCCCCAATCATCAAAATGAGCCTTTTTCAGCAACAAGTGTGGCATTTAATATGTCAGACAGCTTGCAATGAAAAAACTCAAAATAACTCTAACTACACTAATGCTCCTTTTTATTTCCTTGCACGGGATGGCGCAATCCATTTCTGGAAGCCTTCTGGACGAAGGAAATGAGAAGGTTCCGTTCGCAACTGTTTTGCTATTCAATGCCTCTGATAGTTCCATGGTCAAAGGGCAAATCTCAGACGTTGATGGCAATTTCAGTTTCCCGCAGATCAAAGAAGGAAACTATTTTCTTGAATCAAGTTTTGTGGGTTATGAAAAGCTGACTACCGAAAACTTTTACTTTGACGGTAAGTCAGACTACAACGTACCAGCCCTTACCTTCATATCCAGCCCTGAACAGCTGGTAGAAGTGGCTGTAGTTGCTCAAAGGGATATCATCGAAGTACAGCCGGACAAAACCGTATTTAACGTGGAAGGCAGTATCAATGCGAAAGGCAATACCGCCTTGGAGCTTCTTCGAAAATCCCCGGGAGTAATTGTTGATAACAATGAAAACCTGCTGATTCAAGGCAAAAGTGGGGTGCTTGTGTACATTGATGGAAAAAGATCTCCCTTAGGAGGTGAAGACCTAGCAGCGTACCTGAACAACCTCCAATCTGATCAGATTGATGCCATTGAAGTCATCACAAATCCTTCTGCGAAGTACGATGCGGAAGGAAATGCGGGTATCATTAACATCCGATTGGTCAAGGACAAAAATCTAGGATCAAATGGCACTGCAAATTTGGGCTTCAGATATGGTCTAAATCCCAAGTACAATGGCTCTCTCAATCTAAATCATCGGACGAAGAAGCTTAACGTTTTTGGTTCGTATAGCCTTTTTACTGGGGAAAATGAAAACACGTTTTTCCTTACCAGAAATCAAAACGGGACGTTCTTTGATCAGACCAACAGATCCATCAGTGATGACGTGAATCACGGCTTCAGGATTGGAACAGACTTCTTTATCAATAACAAAATGACTGTTGGGTTTTTGGTAAGTGGAAATCGAAGTGAAAACGAGAACCTCAGTAACTCAAATACGGTGATTTCTGAGACAACAGACTTTGAAGTAGATAGTCTTTTGCTAGCCTCAAATGACCAGCTCAGTACCCGTGATAATACCAATTACAACCTGAACTTCGATTGGAGGATTGGTGAAGGAAAATCCCTTTCAGTGGATTTAGATCACGGTCACTTTGAGAACTTTTCAGACTCGTTCCAGCCAAATATCTACACGCTTCCCGACGGCAATACCGAATTAGCTAATAATACTTTCAGTATTATCACCCCGACAGAGATTGATATTTACACTGCCAAGATCGATTTCGAGACGAAATTTCTGGATGGGCAACTGGGCGCTGGCCTGAAGACAACCAACATTACTACGGACAACACTTTTGACTATTTTGACATTGATCAAAATGGAAATGAAATTAAAGACCTGAATCGCAGCAACAACTTCGTTTACATGGAGCGAGTAAATGCGGCATATATCTCCTGGCAAAAGAACTTATCCGAAAAGGTCAATTTCATGGGAGGTCTTCGTGCAGAACATACTCACTCAGATGGAGAGCTTACAAGTACGCAGCAGAACGATGATGAAAAAGTGGTTCGAAATTATCTGAATTTCTTCCCTTCTGCGGGCCTTACTTACAGTTTGAATCAGTCAAACAATGTCAGATTAAGCTACTCCAGACGAATTGATCGGCCTAATTACCAAGACCTAAATCCTTTTGAGTTTCGACTGGATGAATTGAGTTTCCAGAAGGGAAATCCGTTCTTGAGACCGCAGTATTCAAACACAGTTGGATTTACACATACTTATAAAGGGACACTTAGCACTTCGCTGAACTACACGTCTATCAGTGACGTAAGTACGCAAATCACTGAAGCAGATGATGCCAATGAGAATGCCTCACGTTTAAGGTTTGTAAACCTAGCGAGGCAAACCAATTTAGGATTAACGGTAAGCTATCCTTTCTCAATAGCCAAGTGGTGGAATGTATACGCCACGGTTACAGGATACCGCCTTCACAATGAAGCGAATATTGAAGGAGACGTGATTGATTTGACCATTACCTCTATGAATGGCTATGCGCAAAACACATTTACACTTCCTAAAGGGTTTCAGGTAGAGCTTTCAGGTTGGTACAATGCTCCAGCCATTTGGGCAGGCAACTGGACCACTGATTCTCAATGGGACATGTCGGCAGGTATTTCCAAGCAACTTTTCAAAAACCAAGGAAACTTGAAAGTGTCGGTCAGCGATATCTTTTTGACTAATCCGTGGGGTGGAGAAAGTAACTTTGGTATCCTTCAGATGACCGGAAGTGGGCGATGGGAAAGTCGGCAAGTACGAATCAACTTTAGCTATGCATTTGGAAACAAGCAGGTAAAAGGTGCTCGTAGAAGAAAAACAGGAATGGAAGAAGAATCCAATCGAGTCGGTTCCTAAGATTTCAACTCCAACTCAACTACTAAAAAGGCCGCACGTGTTGCGGCTTTTTTTATGGAAAAATCTTTACTCATTTATGAAGTAAAGCATAGCGGATGTCTTTACGCTCAGCCGATTTTTCGTAACTTTATGTTTCACCATTCAATTAGCACCAATGAAACTAGCACCACCCAACCAACTTGCGGTATTCGCTGCACTAATCATACTATTTACCGTTTCCTGCGATGAAGGACAAAGCGAAGTGGAAGAAATCAAAAACAACTCAGAACCGACCATCATCGGCGAGTGGTTTTTTACAGAATCAACAATTGAGATAATAAACGTTCCAGACGATTCCAATATTTCCATTTCTGCCCCTGACGTTACCGGCATCAAATGGACCTTTCTAGAAAACGATAGTCTTTTTGTAGAAGCACCAGATACCAGCTGGATGGAGAGATATTTCTTCAGATCCTCGACCATGGAACTGGTATTTGAGAACGGGATGTATGATGTGATGAAGCTAACGGCTGACTCCTTGAATTTGCGTTTCTACTCCGATCTCAGCGACCTATCTGTGGAGTTTTATGTCCACAATCAGCTAGTGAGATAGTCCAGTCTCAGAAGATATTGGTTAACTTAAGGTATGAACCCGGATGTCCGAGCTTTCAATGAAAATCTGTCAGAATCAGATGTAGCCATTTGTAATAAATTAGCAAACCTCATTAACGAGGAAATTCCAGACGCAGAAAACAAGATCTGGCACAGACATCCAGTATGGTTTCTCAATGAAAATCCTATCGTGGGATACAGTAGGCAGAAAGCTGGTATTCGACTTATGTTTTGGAGCGGCGCGTCTTTCGATGAGAGTGATCTAAAACCAGGAACAGGAAAGTTCAAAGACGCTTCCAAATTCTATACAGCATTAGATCAGCTCGATCTGAACGACTTAAGGCGCTGGCTTTCGAAGGCAAGGGAAATACAATGGGATTACAAGAATATTTATAATAGAAAAGGAAAGCTGTTAAGACTTAAGTAAGGACGTTCAAAAAAAGAAAATGGAAAAGGTAATACTTGAGGAGATCTTCGGCACATCTACTTTCCAAGAAGAAGAGCTTCACCGAATTGGTAGTTTTCTGAAACAGATCAACCTCAAAAAAGGTGATTTTCTGCTTCAGAAAGAAGATCCAGTCATTTATACCTATTACGTTTATGAGGGATGCCTCAGAAGCTACTTCATCGATCACTCGGGGAAGGATCATACGCTACAATTTGCCGTAAAAGACTGGTGGATTAGCGATTATACTGCGCTATTCTCTGGTGGAAAAGCCATGATGAGCATCCAGTGCATTCAAGACACTACGCTATTCAGGCTATCAAGAAAAAACATGGAACAGCTGTATAAGGAGAACCGCACTTTTGAAACCTTCTTCAGGAAAAAACTGGAGAAGCGAATAGAAGCTTTTCACAAGAGGACGTTAGGCAATCTAGCACTACCTGCCAAGGAGAGATATCTCTCATTTATCAGATCCTACCCTACCATTGAGCAGCAAGTGAAAAACTATCACATCGCCTCGTATTTAGGAATCACTACAGAGAGCCTAAGCAGGGTTAGGAAAGAAATGACTCAATAAGTTCTTTCTTACCATACATCAATTTTTTGGATGCATGACAAACCTAGGTTTGCTGTCTAAATAAATCAGTGCTATGAAAAAGTCAATTGTAACATTATTAAGTATAGTATTAGTATGTGCCTGGGTAGAAGGTGTCCAGGCGAGCGAATTGAGCGATCTGGGCGAACAGAAGCAAGTAAAAGTCCTACTCGTCCTTACCAGTCATGGCGATCTTGGACGCACAGGATTGAAGACAGGGTTTTGGCTGGAAGAATTTGCAGCTCCGTACTACGCGTTAACCGATGCTGGTGTGGCTGTAACGTTAGCTTCCCCGAAAGGAGGACAACCTCCTCTAGATCCTAAGAGTGAATATGAGATGTTTCAGACAGATGCGACCCGCAGGTTTGCAAAAGATAAAGAGGCTCAAGAAAGACTAGCCCAAACGGTTGAGTTGTCAACGATCAGTGCGAGCGATTTTGATGCAGTCTTCTATAGCGGAGGGTACGGCCCTCTCTGGGATCTAGCTGAAGATGAATCTTCTATTTCCTTGATCGAAGCTTTTTACGGAAGTAGTAAGCCAGTTGCTTCAGTATGCCACGCACCAGCCATCTTCAAAAACACAAAAGATGTAGAAGGCAAGCCTTTGGTGCAATGAAAAAGAGTGACTGCATATTCCAATTCGGAAGAAGAAGCAGTCCAGTTTACCAGCCTGGTGCCATTTTCGGTGCAGGAAATGCTCATTGAAAACGGAGCATTATACTCAAAAGGCCCGGATTGGAATCCTTACGTGCAGGAGGATGGACTGCTCATCACTGGGCAAAATCCAGCTTCTGCAGAGTTGGTGGCAAACGCGCTGCTAAAGCAACTTGGGACGAAAGTGAACTTAGACAAGTAAATTTTAAATCGATAGTATCTTCCAAAAAGATAGCCTCAATATTTGAGGCTATCTTTTTTGCTTAATTCAATGCAATGCAAAATCAGTTCACCATAGTAGTCTCCCATTTTGTGAAGGACGATAAAGAAGAAGTCTTTGAAGAAGCGCTAAAGAAAGTCATTCAAAAAGCGAAAGGATATGATGGGTATGAAGGAATCCAAATCATTCGACCTTCAACAAAAGCCGCAAGGGAGTATATCCTTCTTATCCGGTTTGATTCAGAGATCAACTACCAGGTTTGGGCTGCTTCAGAACCACGAAATGAATGGTTCAAAGAGCTCAAAAAGTATGTTTACAAGGAAAGCGAAATCCGATACGAAGAAGGGCTAGAGTTTTGGTTTTCACTGCCTGAAGCTATTGGGACCAAACCGCCAACGAAATGGAAAATGGCCATACTCACATGGATGGTGATTTATCCATCCGTATTAGCTCTAAGTACACTTGCTGGCATTTATCTGGATTTTCTTCCGCTGGCTCTTAGAATGCTCTTGGTCTCTATGACGCTGGTATCCTTAATGACTTATCTCATCATGCCTCGCATTACGAAACTCTTTGCTTTCTGGATCTTCGGGAAATAAGCAGCCAGATTAATTTCTTATTCTTCAATTACTCAAGCATAGATTTAGTACTTTGGAAGAAAAAATTCATGTACCAAAACATCACCCGCCCCCTTACATTCATAGCCCTTCTGGTAAACTGCTGCGTTGGTATAGCGCAAACGGACCTTCCCTGGAAAACCTCCACGGCAGAGAAAGAAGGCATGGATCAGTCCGTCCTCGACGACCTACATCGAGCGATTGAAAATGATGAATATGGATTGATTGATCGTTTCTTAGTGATCCGAAACGATAAGGTAGTCTTTGATAAGAAGTACAAACAAGATTACCAAACCATCGCTAGTCAGTACGACACTACCAATTACCAATACAATTACGATCACCCGGATTGGCACCCTTACTATAAGGGCACTTCCCTGCATACCCTACAGTCGGTAACGAAAAGCGTCACCGCCCTCTTACTAGGTATCGCATGGGATCAAGGTCAAATGATCCCAGTTGATTCAGCGGCCATGTCCCTTTTTCAGGATTACAGCTTTGATCTTTCAGATCCAAGGAAGCAATCCATTACTCTTCATGACCTACTAACTATGCAGGGCGGAATTGAATGGGACGAAGCGTCGTACGACGAGGCGGACAATGATTGTGTTGTGATGGAGCTTAGTGAAGATTGGATCCAATACGTCTTGGATAAGCAGATGGCCACCGATCCAGGAACGCAGTTCAATTATAATAGTGGGATCAGCGTCTTGCTAGGTAAGATCGTTAGGATCAGTACTGGAATGACAATTGACAAATGGGCGGAGCAAAAGCTTTTCAAACCTCTAGGAATCACTGACTACTATTGGAAAAAGACACCTAAGGGCGAAATCGATACGGAAGGTGGGCTTTATTTAAGTACCTACGCCCTAGCCAAGATTGGCTACCTCATGCTCAATGACGGTGTTTGGAACGGTCAACAGATTGTATCAAAAAAATGGGTGCAGCAGTCTATTCAACCCCATGTCCAATTCAGTGAACAATCGGGGTATGGATACCAATGGTGGGTGCCAGAAGTCGCAGATGGCAAACCTAAAGTTTTTGCCGGAAACGGATATGGTGGACAGTTCTTGATGGTTGCGCCTGAGGAAGATTTGATTGTGGTTTTCAATGGATGGAATATTCACGACCAACCAGAGAAGTCTTCATGGGTAGTTTTACAAGACATCATTCTTCCCAGCTTGAAATAGTACTTGCAATAATGAAAGTACTAGAAACTGAACGCTTGATTTTGCGACACATCACGCCAGCAGATTTTGATGACTTGTTGAAGATGAATAGTGATCCAGAGATCATGCAGTACGTGGGAGATGGGTCCACTCGTTCACGGGAAGAAATGGAAAAAGAAATGGACATGCTCATTTCACACTACGAAAGGAAACCGGGCTTAGGCATTTGGGCCACCGAGCTAAAGAAAAACAGTCAGTTTGTGGGGGCCAGCGGGCTGGTATACTACGACAATACCAATGAAATAGAAGTTGGATATCGCATGCAAAAGGAGTTTTGGAAAAACGGCTTTGCTACCGAAGCGTCATTTGGTTTGCTTGACTATGGATTCAACCAGTTGAAACTTCCAAAGATCGTTTCATCTGCACACGTGGCTAACCTTGCTTCCCGATGCGTCATGGAGAAAATCGGCATGACCTACGTTGACGATCGGCATCACTACGGTTGCCTCCAAGCCTACTACGAAATCACAGCCAATGAATACCAACTTAAGAAATAATTGACTAGCTTCAAGATCTAACCAGTAGCCATCTCTTTCACCAAGCCAAACACCACTTACTCTTGTCAGAAACATCTTTACCTACAAACAGTGCGCCCTACCTCGCAATCAGCCAGATCTCAAATAATCATAGCCGAGACTTAAATCATGTGATCACTGTAATTGAATTATTTAGCTGAGACAAGAGGGCTATGAAGCACTTTATTGGGACTCGATTTAATGTAAATAACCATGTGTGGAAAACTGCAAAAGATGGCAGTCGTGTTTTGACCGAAGAGTGGTTAGCACACAGGTTTGATTTGTTTGAAAAATATTGTCTCCCCTCCGTCCTAAATCAGAAAAACAACAACTTCTATTGGTTCATCTTTTTGGAGAAAGAAACACCCGCTTCTTTCAAAAACAGAATGAGCCAATTGATAGGTAATTACGACCACATCTTTCCTGTTTATACAGAGCCAACCTCTCTTAGTAAACTGTTTGCACAAGAAATCGGGAATTTACTTGATGAAACTGACCAGACTGTAATCACAACAAGATTTGACAATGACGATGCAATGCATCGAGACTTTGTTGATACAATTCAAAAGCTTGCAACCGGGAGAACCGATGCAGTTATTGATTTACGGAAGGGTTACCAACTTCAAATAACAAATGGATATTATGATTGCCGGAAATACATTAATTCCTTTAACCCTTTCATAAGCCTAGTTGAGGACACCAGAGGCTACAGCACTGTCTATGCCAAAATGCATAAGGATTGGAAGGATTTGGATCATATTATCTCTGATGAGAAAACCACTTTATGGATGGAGGTGATTCATCAACGAAACAAACTAAATGAGGAAAATCTCAAGCTCGATCTAACAACCAGATTTGAGTTAGCTGATTTTGGTGTTAAGGAGGAGTTGAGGTTTAGAAGTGCCAATTATATTCTATCTAGAAATTTTGGTAGAAGATTAACACGTCTTCAGCTAGGAATTAGCAAGGTATTGAAAAACATCCTGCCTTCAGGTTGACTTAAGACTTTGAAATGATCCTCTAAGAAAGAATCCGGCCCCAATTGTAATTAACGCAAACGGCTAGTATTTTTGGTCTGCAAAAAAGGTATGAGCGATATACTTTTCCTAGTTGGGTGTTGTGGTAAATTGTTCAGGATGTACTGTAACCTTTTGCAGACTTGGTATTATAAGTTCGAATAGAAAATTTAAAAGATGGAAAGGTTATCTAAAAGCCAGTTACATTTTACTTGTCTAGCAATCTTGGGAATGTTATTGAGCTCATGTTCAAGAGATCAATCAGCAATAGTCGAAATTAATGAAGCTCCAATTATTTCCGCACAGAGTTTTGCAGTGGATGAAAATTCATCTATTGGATATTCGGTAGGAATGGTGGTGGCTGAGGACCCAAACGACGATGACTTAGCATTTTCAATAACAGGAAATAGCCAAGACATTTTCGTTATTAACCAAACCTCTGGAGAGCTCATAATAATAAATAATCGAGAACTTGATTTTGAAATTCAATCGTCAGTTAACGTGATGGTTCAAGTAAGTGATGGGGAATTAACTAACGAAGCTCAGGTCACTGTTAACATCAATAATATTGCAGAATTTGAGGATAACTCCACTGAGAATTGTTCCAA
>CAYYNA010000112.1:0-11584 GCA_964472815.1 uncultured Roseivirgaceae bacterium | reverse complement strand
ATTCGTATACCTCAGTAAGTTTCCTCCTGCAAGAAGGAGAGACTAGGGGGTTTTCCTATTTTCAGGATACGAACCACCGAATATCTTGGCTAAGGAATCACATAATACTGGTGGCCATTTTCATAATCACCTTGCTCTTTTCTTCAAGTGGATGGATGCTTTCACTATCTTTTCTGGTAGTTCTTGGTCACACAGTACATCAAACGTTTCAAGAGTCTTCCTTTCTATCACCCTTTCCGATCGGCAACAAGTATAAAAAGTCGAGCTTAACTCCGGAGATCAAAGCTGCAGTGATTGATAAGCTTGAGGAAGTGATGGTGGCAAATCACTTCTACCGACAAGATGATGCGTCACTGGGTAAGCTTGCAGATTTATTGGGTGTCACCAACCACCATCTTTCTCAAGTGCTCAATGAATCGATGAAAATCAGTTTCCAGGATTTACTGGCTAGATTCAGAATCAGGGAAGCGTGTAAGCTGCTGAGAGAAGAATCGAATGAGCAAGTCAAAATAGAATCGGTCGCCAACATGGTTGGCTACAATTCAAAGTCTTCCTTTAATACGGCTTTTAAGAAGCGTACAGGGCTAACTCCCTCTGAATATCGAAATGCCAAGAACGTTCGAGATTATGGGGAAGAACGTCTTTCCGAACGGAAAACACCGCTTATAGAAAGTGGTGAGCGTAGTTTGAATCGTCTGTTTAACATCAAACTGAATCGAACTATGATACGGATCACTTTCAGAAATTTAAGAAAACACAAGCTTCAATCTGCACTAAATATCGTTGGGCTGGCGATTGGAATATCGGCTTGTCTGACGATCGCTGCTTATGTGCATTATGAGCTTTCCTATGATAAACATTATCCGGAAGCTGAAAATGTCTATCGCATCGCATTGAATCGAATCTACCCCGATTCAAATAAGGAGTGGGCAGTAACCGCTCCAGTTTTAGCACCAAGAATTACAGAGCAACTTCCGGAAGTGGAGCACTACACACGCCTTACCTGGGATGATTACATGTTTGCTCGGGCAGGAGAAAAGCTGGATAAGCAACGGATCGTCTCTGTTGATTCGGGCTTCTTCCAGGTATTTGCTCCTAAGATCTTAAGCGGTGTTGTTACAAATGATTTCTTTAAGCGGAATGATGGAATTGTGCTTACACAAACTGCCTCAGAAAAATACTTTGGTGAGGAAAATCCAATAGGTAAGCTCTTTAATATCCAACTGCCAAGCGGGGATGAGAAAATGGTGCTCAGAGTGGAAGCAGTGGTGGAGGACCCGCCATCCAATGCTCACTTTACCTACGAAATTTTAGCAACTTTGGAAGTACTCAAGTTTCCAGACTTTATCCTGAATAGCTGGGGAACATGGGCTGTTTACTCATACATCAGAGTCCATCCCGAAACAGATACTGAAAATCTCACTGAAAAAATCAATGCGATCTCTATAGAAAATCAGTCTGTAGGAGATGATGATTTTCAGGCCTGGTTGGATGCGGGTAATCTGTATGATTACTTCTTACAACCTGTGACGGACATTCACCTCAATTCCAATTTGAACGAAGAATACGAAGCGAACTCGAGTAAAGCGTACGTCTACTTTTTCGCCTTAGTGGGAGTGTTCATTTTATTGATGGCGGTTGTCAACTTTGTGAACCTTGCCACCGCCAGAGCATCTTATCGAACCATGGAAGTAGGAATTAGAAAAGCTGTTGGTGCTGGAAGAAGAGATTTGATCGCGCAGTTTTTGACTGAATCTACGCTTATCTGCTTTATTGCCATGGTCATTGCATTTCCACTTGCGCAAGTGTTCATGCCCTACTTCAATCAGACGGTCGGTAAGTCGATTTCTTTCGAGGCTTTTTCTTCGCCTTCTGCGATAATGCTGCTCATTGCTGCACCCTTCTTTTTGGGCATTTTGTCAGGTTTCTACCCTGCCCTGTACTTATCCAATTTTAGTCCAGCTGCAGTATTTCAGAAGCTACTGGTCAGGAAGGGCAAGGAGGGCCTCAGGCACTTTTTGGTTATCGGACAGCTGTTAATTGCGGTACTGTTGATTGCCGGCACCATTACGGTATTTCGGCAGATGCATTACTTGACGAACAAACCGCTTGGGTTTGATAAGGATCAGCTGATCAAAGTTGACTTGATTCCTTTAGCACCAGAGAAGATAGATGTCTTCCGCGAAGAAGCGAT
The DNA here is from genome assembly GCA_964472815.1 of uncultured Roseivirgaceae bacterium. Lineage (GTDB taxonomy): Bacteria > Bacteroidota > Bacteroidia > Cytophagales > Cyclobacteriaceae > Ekhidna. Next base: position 9,390 of record CAYYNA010000112.1, on the reverse strand, counting down.
AAAAGTTGATGGCGTAAGTGATGTGGCGATCTCCACATTTCCGCTCGATAAAATCCGAAGTGGATCTTCCATTCACACGCTAGATAATCCCGAAGGCTGGGTGAACATGACGCATTACGATGTGGATGAGCACTTCGTTGAGACGCTGGGAATTCAGTTAGTGGCTGGCCGAGATCTGATTGCTCAAGACGGTACTGACAATGAAGAGGCAGACTTTAAGATTATTTTGAATGCCGCTGCTGCTAAAGCACTTGGATGGAGTCCAGAGGAGGCCATAGACCAACGTGTAGGTAACAGCGCAGATCTGGCTAACCCATGGACGATTGTTGGTGTAGTGGAGGACTTTAATTTCAGTTCACTCCATCGGCCAGTTGGCTATTTCATTCTATCTCATGAGGGTGCTGCAGGTAACATACCATTCAGATCTGTAACGATTCGTTTTGAACCTAGAAAAATGAAGGAAACTTTGGAAGGCTTAGAAGAAGTATGGGCTGATTTTGTACCCGATCAGGTTTTTGATTATTCTTTTGTTGATGAAGCTATGGCTCAGTACTATGAGGCGGAGCGATTGACTGGAAAACTGTTTGTGGTTTTCTCAAGCCTAGGCATCTTTATTTGCTGTTTGGGGCTATTTGGTTTGATGGGATTTGTCGTGGAAAAACGAGCGAAGGAAGTGGGAATTCGAAAGGTGATGGGGGCCCGAATCAGACACATTGTGCTGCTTCTATCCAAAGACTATGTTAGGTTGGTGTTGATTGCTTCTCTGATCGCAATTCCTATTGCTTGGTGGGGGCTTAACCAGTGGCTGGACAGTTTTGCTTACAGGATTGATAATTCCATTTGGACATTCATTGGTGCAGGTCTGCTGGTAGCTGTAGTTTCCTGGCTAACAGTGGCTTTTTATTCGTATCAGGCGGCAAAGACAAACCCTGTTAATTCCTTAAGAAGCGAGTAGTATTAAAAGTAGCGTATACTTAGAAAGCCCTTCATAATGCAGAAGGGCTTTTTGTTTTCGCAGGACCTTTTGTAAATTCTGAAAAAAACGCTTCAATCTTATTCACAGAAGACTTCTCCTCAAACTGGCTCCTTATCCTGTTATTTCGCTGCTAGGAGGGTGGTTGTATTTCAATCTGGAGGTAGGATTTTTAGGCAATGCCTCATATTATCCTGCTACCGGTAATCCTTACAATAGCTTGACCTCCTTTGTGGGAATAACAGTAATGGGGATTTTTCTTGGGTTTCTAATCGGAACAGTAGAAGAAATCTTCTTCAAACATCAGCTCAAGGGCTACCCCTTTTTTCTAAAGATTTTCTTAAAAACTATCCTGTACTTATTCCTTATTGGTCTGCTCATAATTGTCCTATCATTTATGCTAAACGCTTCCAATATGGGGACTTCAGTAATTGATAAGGAAGTCGAAAGCACGGTGCTGAGTTTTATTGTCAGTTTTAGTTTTCTGAGTACTCTCATTTTCGTAGGGGTGCTTATTGCTTTGAGTCTATTTTTTTCGGAAATAGTTGATTTTCTTGGAATGGATGTGGTAGGAAGCTTTTTTACGGGTAAGTACGCTAGATCTGTCATTGAGGACAAGGTTTTCATGTTTTTGGATATGAAAAGCTCAACTGCTATTGCAGAAAAGCTTGGGCATGAAAAGCACTATAGACTAATAAATGACTACTACTCAGATATGTCTGAAGCCATCGTTCAGACGAAAGGTTTGATCTACCAATATGTTGGAGATGAAATCGTCATCTATTGGAATACCTCAGATGGATTGGGAACTTCAGGCTGTCTTAGATGCTTCTTTATGGTTCAACGTTCTATTAATGCCAGATCTCAGCATTACCAAAAAGAATATGGATTAGTGCCTGAATTCAAAGCAGGTATTCATTATGGGCAAGTGACGCGTGGACAAGTAGGAGGGATAAAAAGAGAATTACTCTTTACCGGAGATGTATTAAACACTACAGCACGAATTCAGTCGATGTGTAATGAGTTAAATGCAGATCTTTTAGTTTCCAGTGAGCTTAAGAATGGATTGGTTGGTAGTGAATTCGAATTTATAAATAGGGGCTCTTTTTCCTTAAAAGGACGAAACAAGGAGGCTACTTTATTTGAGGTAACTGAGAAATAGTGCAATGAGTCAAGCAGCTTTCGAACACTTAAGAAATGTGATGTCTAGCATCGAACCTTTGAATGAGGAAGACTGGGAGATGGTGCTGGCTCGATTTAACCCTGTCTCTTTTCGCAAAAAGGATAGAATACTAGATACAGAGGAAGTGTCCAATCGCTACATTTTCATTGCTAGTGGATTAGCTCGGCTTTACGGGTACAAGGAAGGGGAGGAGAAAACGCTTTTTTTCTTCAAGGAGGGGATGTTTGCAGGCTCTATTCAGAGCTACCTTTTTGATCAGCCAAGTCAGCTGGTCTTGGAAGCGATAGAGGATGTTGAGGGTCTAGAAATAGGAAAGGAAGACCTAGATTATGTGTTCAGATCTTCGGCTGCTATTTCCAAAATTCTTATGATCTATACTCAAATGAGACTAAGCAGCTTACTGAACTATTTTTCCTCCTTTGTGCTAGACAGCCCTGAAGAACGATACGAAAAATTCATTTTAGCGGAACCGGATCTACATAACCGAGTGCCGCAGCACATTATTGCCTCTTTTTTGGGGATAACCCCTGTTTCCCTGAGCAGGATCCGGAAACGCCTATTTGACAAGCGCTGATTTACTTATCTTTTGTTAACGTTTTTTGCTCAGACCTGATCCTAGCTTAGCTCCCATAAATCAAAACATTGCATTATGGCAGTATTTACGACAACTACATTTCTTACATTCGGATTTATGGCAGAGACAAAAGACCTAAAGACTTTAGAAAGATCTATCATTATCAATGCGTCCGCTGATAAGGTATGGAGCACTTTAATTGATTTTGAGAATTGGGAAAACTGGAACTCCTTCATTGTGAAGAGTGAAGGCAAAGCGGAAGTTGGTAGCACACTGAGAAATACTTTCGATAATGATGGAAAGGAGATGATCTTCAAACCTAAAGTGTTGAAGGCAGAACCAAATAGGGAGTTGGTATGGAAAGGGCAGCTGTTTATCCCCGGCATATTTGATGGAACTCATGGTTTCCGTATTGAAGAGCTAGGCCCAAATCAAGTAAGGTTTGTGAACTATGAAAGTTTCAAAGGGCTATTCAGCGGAATGATCTTGAAGAAGATTTATGACGATACGGCCTCAGGTTTTGAAAGGATGAATCAGGAATTAAAGACTCAGGTCGAACAATCGTAGATTCGCTCTTGGGTTTTGAATAAGCCGACTGTACGTCGGCTTATTTGTTTTCTAATGCACATTTTTCTAAGTGATAGACAATAGAGAGCCTTAGAACTCCCGATGTTTGTGTTCCACCCGAATTGAGAATCGACTTGATTTAGAAAAATCCAGCTCTTTAGTTTCTTTCTGATCCATTCTGTACCAAAAGGTAGTAATCTCGCCATCGGCATCTACTTCCCAAAAGAGCTCACACGTATCAAATCCTGTTACCTTCATTTTGAAGTCTGCTTTGATTCCATTATCCAGACTTAATGTGAATTTTCTCACGTTGGACTTAGATGCTGAACTTGAAAATTCATGGTTAAGCTGTGTGAGATTTTCAGAGAGATACTTTTCGAACGTTTCTGAGGAACTTTTCCCTTTGCTGCTCTCCAAGATAATGGAGTACTCTTTCGACTTCTTCTCTGAATCAATGGGCTTGAAAACTTTCTTTGTTGGTTGCCTTTGTTCTTTCACTTTTCTTCTCATAATCTGTACTTCCCTCTGCTTGGGTTTAGCGATGACTTGTTGGGAAGTTTTACTAGGGCTTTCACTTTCACTCTTTGTGATTTGCTCCTCTGTTTCTACTTCAGGCCTTTTGTCGATCTGAGTTTCAGTGGTTGCTCTTTTCTCTGTTGAGTCATCTTCCGATTCTTCGACAATAACCAATTCAGGCACTGAATTATCACTTACTTCTTGAGTAATAGTTGCTTCATCCGTCCCTTTCTTCGGGAATAAAAAAATTGCTGCGGCTAGTATGCCTCCTGTTGAAATTAGAATGTTCATTTTATACTGTTTTAACCATTTTACAATCAAACTTGTACTGGTACCTGTAGCGGTAGATTGAACAAACTGCCCCACTGACTTCAGCGAACGATGAGGGGGCTCCTTTCGGGCTGCTTCAAACAAATCGTCTAATCGTTGATCTTCAAGCATGCTTCACTCCTTTCTCGTTTTCAATTTGTGCCGCTACAATTTCTTTCAACCTCTTTCTTGCCCTGCTGAGTCTTTTTTTAACATTAGATTCAGTGATCTTGAGGGAAACCGAAATCTCTTTGACCGGTAGTCCAACAATTTCAAACAGAACAAGAACCTCTTTTTGTGGCTCGGGCAGTTGACTCAAGCACCAGTGAAGAAACTCGACTTTACTAGAAGTCTCCGACTTTTCCATGTCGGGAACATTAGGTACTTCATTCATCAGTTCTGGTTTCTTCTTTCTGGAGGCATTGGCTAATAGTCGTCTACTAATCCCAATGAGAAAGCTCAGGAATGCTTCGTGATCCTTCAGCGATCCGAACTTATCGTAGGCTTTCAATAGACAATCATTCATCAGATCTTCATAAGGGTATCCTCCGTAAGCGCTCGCTCGACAGTACTTCTCGAACCTGTCGTGAACTGGCTCATAAAGCCTTAAAAATTCTGATTGCTTTTTCTCGACCATTCTAATGCCTCCAATGGTAATAGTGTTTTAAGAAAGAAAAAAGTGACACGCTAATAGAAAATGTTTGGAGAAACTGCTGAAAAGGGAATGAAACATTTTGATCGATTTTAATAATTGCGGAATGATCTTGAAGGAGATTTATGAGGATATGTCGTAGGTTTTGAAAGGATGAATCGGGAATTAAAGGCTCATGTCGAGCAATCTTAAATTCGCTCTTGTGTTTTGAATAAGCAGATTTTACATCGGCTTTTTTGCTTCCTAAAAGACACTTTCCTTAATGCAAAAAATATCAAAAGTTTTGGCCGGAATGTCTTAGCGGTTGGTCAATAAAAAAGTAACTTCAAGTTACTAACAGACATATGAAAGGAAAGCACTTATTGCTAGTGTTGCCGCTAGTAATTTTATTGATACCACGTCAGTACATTCTTTTGGAAGGATTGACAATCGTGGAGCATCGAATCATTGCGCTTTTCTTCTTTGCGGCCTTATTCTGGATACTGGAACCAATCCCTGTTTACGCCACCTCCCTATTGATTATTCTTTTTGAGTTGATACTAGTATCCGATCGCGGGTTTACCCTTTTTGTAAATAGTTCAGCTGAAAACCTTGGTAGTCTCTTGTCCTATTCGGAGATACTCGAAACATTCGCTTCACCCATCATCATACTTTTTCTTGGAGGTTTCTTCTTGGCAATGGCGGCTACCAAATTTAGGCTAGATCAGAACCTTGCCAGGGTACTTCTTAAGCCCTTCGGCAAGAACCCCAGATACGTCATGATGGGCTTGATGGTTATCACGGCAGTATTCTCCATGTTTATGAGCAACACTGCCACTACCGCGATGATGCTCTCTATTCTGGCGCCTGTTCTTGCCATTTTCGATTCCAAGGATCAGGGTAAGATTGCTTTTTCATTAGCCATTCCTTTAGCTGCCAATATTGGGGGCATAGGAACCCCAATCGGCACGCCTCCAAATGCTGTAGCGCTAAAATACCTAACAGGTTCCAGCTATATCAGCTTTGGTGAATGGATGGCATTTGCATTTCCATATGTACTGATCATGCTTTTCTTGGCTTGGTTTATCTTGCTGATTTTGTATCCCCCGCAAATAGAGAAAATTGAGCTTACCATGAAGGGGAAATTTTTGAAGAACCGAAAGGCTTACATCGTATACGGTGTGTTCTCTCTCACCATTTTTCTTTGGCTTACGGATTTTCTTCACGGCATGAATGCCTACGTTGTGGCTATGATTCCAGTAGCAGTTTTTTCGGCATCCGGCATCATCAATAAGAACGATCTGAAGAACATAAGTTGGGACGTTTTATGGCTGGTATCTGGAGGTATCGCGCTGGGTTTAGGTCTGGACGAAAGTGGTCTCGCAGCACGGCTCATTGCGGCCATTCCTTTTGGGTCATGGTCCCCTTTTGTCATCGTACTTTCAATTACCTTGGTATCTGCGGTGATGGCAAACTTTATGTCTAATACAGCCACTGCTAATTTGCTATTACCCTTGGTAGCAGTACTGGGAACAACTGTACCGTCGCTAATCGATTTGGGCGGAACCCAGATGATTGTCTTAGCCGCAACGCTTTCTTGCTCGATGGGATTGGCACTACCAATTAGCACTCCACCAAACGCATTGGCTTTTGGTACTGGGTTTTTTCAAACGAAGGATTTGGTTCGATCCGGAGTTGCAATGGCCTCCATTGGCTTGCTATTAATTTACTTATTGTTGACTGCTCTAAACGCTATCGGTTTTTTTGGATGAATAGTGAAAGGCACGATAGCATCATTCGAAAGTACTTTTCTGATAAGGATAAAGAACTGCGCCTTAAGTCAGGAGACATCTTGCTGAAACAATACGAATTAAATGATCGGCTTTTCTATATCCAGGAAGGTAAGCTCTGTGGGTATTTGCCAGACAAAAGTCTTCATGAACCAGTTTTTGAAGCAGAAGCGCAAGGTTTTGTAGGAGTATACAGTTTCTTTTCTGCCGATAGTGTAAGCTATTCTCATGTGGTGGCAGAGCAGGACAGTATTATTAAGTACTTTGATGGTGATCCGTTTAAGCTGCCAGAGCAGGACGCGCAGGAGTTACTCAGCTTTTTATTCAGCATTGTCGTCGGAGAATTAAGACACAGACAACACTTCGCAGGGAAGATGGCGCATGAGCGCCAAGAGACGCTTCAGAAGCTCATTCAGAGTGAGAAAATGGTTACCTTAGGTCAGATGGCCGCAGGACTTGCACATGAGTTGAATAATAGCATCGCTTCTTTATCTAGCAACTTAGGCCAGATAAAAGAGACGATTGGAAGATTCCTTGCAACGAATGAGTCCAAACAAATACAATCTTACTTCCAGAGTGGTGTTGATGATGGTCAAAAGGTCTCAAGTGCAGAAGCGAGAGACCTCAGGAGAAGCTATGGAAAATTTGATCACCTCAATAAAAAGACGGCTAAGAAATTATCGCGTGCCGGGGTAGCGTCATCTGAATTAGAGAAGATTACAAAAAAAGACAAGGAACATGCTAGTAAAATTGCTGAACTCTGGGAACTTGGCTATTTAATTCATGATATGCAGATTGCCTCTAATCAAGCTGCGCACGTCATACAAAGTGTGAAGTCTGTGGGAGTTGCCAACCAGAGCTGGTCAAAAGATGTGGATGTCAACAAGACCGTTTCTGAAGCGCTAGTGATACTAAGGAGTCTTACAAAAAATATTGACGTAGAAAGTGAGTGTGATCCTGATATTCCCTTAACAGAGGCATGCTCAGGAGAGCTGGTTCAGGTCTGGATCAATCTGATTAAGAACGCTGCAGAGAGTCTAAATGCAAGTTCAGCAGTAGATCCGAAGATCAGCATAAAAACAGGATTATCCGGGAAGAGGATTTGCGTTTCCGTCATTGACTCGGGACCAGGGATTCCTCAGGATCTTAATGAAAAGGTCTTTCAGCCAAACTTTACGACCAAAGTTGGTGGGCTCTCCTTTGGGCTGGGGCTTGGTTTGACTATCGTAAAGCGTATTGTGAATGAACACAACGGCTCAATTGAAGTGGAAAGTAAGCCCGGGCGTACGGAATTCAAAATCTACTTACCAGTGGTACATTAATCAATTTTCAGATGGATAAAGTCTACATTATTTGCATTGATGATCAGCAAGAGGTATTAAATGCCCTGGAACAGGACTTAGCATTTTTTGATGAAAAACTGAATGTTGAGGTTTGCGACACAGCTCAAGAAGCCCTGGATCTGATGGAGGAAATTGATGGAAATGGCGATTTTGTGGCCTTGGTGATTACTGATCAGGTGATGCCCGAAATGAGCGGTGTGGAATTACTGAAAGAGATTGAAAATGATGAGAGATATGCCCTAACGCGCAGAATGCTTCTTACCGGTCAGGCAACTCACCATGATACGATTGAAGCCATAAATCTGGGGGGAGTCGACCAATACCTAGCTAAGCCATGGACTAGAGATCAATTGCATAGCAGCGTTCGGAAGCTGCTCACCCACTACTTCTTCAAAAAAGGGATTGATTACCAGGCATATCAGGATAACCTGGACCAAGACCTTGTTTATAAGTATTTGAGAAACGAAACGATTTAGTTAGTCAACTTTAGTTTCACTTAGTATCCTTTTATTGAATAAGACAACTCTTTCGTAGCTTTGGTTAAGACACAACTAGGCTATGGAACTATTAGAAACCCCCATCAAAGAGCTCATGGCAGCTCAGGTAATCACCATTACGACCAAGGATTCTCTCAATTATGCTAAAGAGCTTATGCGAGAAAATAGCATCCATCATTTGCCAGTTACATTGGACGATGAAATCGTGGGGATGCTATCAAACAATGACCTTAAGAAGGTGGAATACATTAGTGAATTTGTGGGAGGAAAAACTTCTAATGACTCATCGTTTGCGGTTGTAGATGTGGAGGAGCTGATGACAAAATGCCTGATGGTCCTAGGAGAGGAGAGTATTTTGAGAGACGCAGTTGAGCTTTTTAGTATGAATGAATTTCAGGCTTTACCAGTCGTTCATGGGGCTCAGGTCGTGGGGATAGTCACTACCAAAGATGTATTCAGTTACATTTTGAATCATCGATAACTTAGCGTCACTTAAATTTTAAATTCTTTCATTGAACTTCTATACGAAAAGAAGAATAAGAATTGTTCGAGACTACTGCATTGGATGGACAGTAGCTTTTCTGTTTCTATCTGTCGTTCGAGGGGTAGGAACGGAAGAGTTAGGCGGGCTAAAGTTTGAATTTGGCCAAAGCCTGATTATTTCATTCACCATGGGTCCGATCATGGGAATTATCTCAGGGATTTCCCAGGTCTGGATGGAGGAAAAAATCTATCGTAGAATCTCTATTGGAAGGTTTCTTGCATTAAGACTTCTATATGCTTTTCTATTCATCATCATTTTGATCCTACTAGCGTATGGTATCTATCAGCTTTATTTCGGAACTGATCTGGACATCATCACTTTCGCATTTGACGATGGAAGTTTTGCCATCTATTTCTATGTACTTTCTGTTGATTTAGTCCTTAATATTATTCGGCAGCTCAATTTGATGTTAGGGCAAGGTAATCTTGGAAAGCTTCTAACTGGTAAGTTTTATCAACCGAGG
>CAYYNA010000111.1:0-11638 GCA_964472815.1 uncultured Roseivirgaceae bacterium | reverse complement strand
GAAGAAGTAATGGAGCACATGAAAATTATGCACAGAAGAAATCACTTCCCTCAGCAGCTTTCCGGTGGTCAGCAGCAAAGGGTAGCCATTTCCAGGGCTGTAGTTGCTAAACCAAAGTTGATCCTTGCGGATGAGCCTACTGGTAACTTGGATTCTGCAAATGGTCAAGAAGTGATGAATCTTCTTACTGAACTTAACGATGCAGGAACTACGGTAATCATGGTGACTCACTCACCGGTTGACGCTGAGTATTCTGATCGTGTAATTCACTTATTTGATGGTCAGATAGTTTCTGAAAACATCAATGCGAAAGAGGCTTTAGTGTAATTCTCTTCATATTTATCCCAACCGGTGCGATCTGCCGCCGGTTGGTTCTTTCTTCTGAAAACCGAACTATATTCTTTAATCATGCGAAAATTTCTTTTCGGAACCACTCTTTTATTTTCTATTCTTTTATCAGCTCAGCAGGTTGAGGAGCTCACCCTTGAGGAATGTATCAATATTGGTCTAGAGCGAAACATCGGGCTAAAGAGAGCTAAGAATAATGCCTTGATTGCCAAGGCAAATCGTTTTCAGTCCATTATGAACTACTTCCCATCATTGACTGCTGGGATAAATTATGATTACTTTTTTGGCAATTTCTTTGATCAGAATGCTGCCCGTCAGGTTTCCGCAACAACCAACAGTAGTAATCCAAACTTATCCAGTTCTGCCACGCTATTTAATGGCTTTTCAAATCATTATGTGCGTAAGCAGAGAATCAATGAAGTGAAGTCTGCAGAAGCGGATATCAAGAGCTCTGAATTAAATGTGAGGACAAACATCTTGTCCTTTTACCTGGATGTTGTCCTTAGTAAGGAAAATCTCAAGATCTCTGAAGAAAGAGTGCAATTACTGGAGGCACAGTTGGATAGGGAGGAGAAAAGAGTCTCTGTGGGTGTAGGAAGTTTAGATGCTGTATACGACTTAAGATCCCAACTATCCAATGAAAAGCAAAATTTGGTAGATGCAAAAAACTTAGTGGAGTCTACAAAGCTCACCTTGATTCAGTCAATGCAGCTAGATCCAAAGAACAATTACGATGTGGTTTCGGCAACCATGGCAGAGGAAGACCTACTTGGCGAGATAGATCCATTTGATCAAATTCTTGGTGAGGCCTTGGAGATAAACCCCGCCATTGCTAGAGCTACTGCAGATAGAAAAGCAGCGGAGTATAGTTTGAAGAGTTCATCTGCACAAAGACTTCCGACGATAACCGCTTTTGGACAAATTGGATCAAACTACTCTTCCAACGGGGCAAGAAACCCGGAGACAGGTGAGTTTGAAAGCGATGCTACATTTAGAGAGCAAATTGAGTTCAACGAATTTGAATATGTCAATTTCCGATTGAGCCTACCGATTTTTAATAGATGGAGAACAAATACAGACGTTCAAGTTGCCAAGGTAGGTGTCCTGAATGCTGACTTAGACTATCAGGCAGCCTTGGTGAGCGTGACAAACCTTGTTCAGAGAGCATACCTAGATATGGTCAACGCTCAAACTGCCTATTCCTCAGCTAAAGAAAACCTTGAAGCCCAAACTTCAATTTTCAGCTTTATCAAAAAACGCTTTGAGGCAGGAAATACAGACTTTAATTCCTACCAAGAAAGCTTAACAAATAAAAATAGAGCCGAATTGCAGTTGTTGAGAGCCAAGTACTCTATTGTTTTTCGCAAGCGAATTCTCGACTTGTATCGTAGCTAAAAGCTATTCACTTCTTCTGTAGCTTATTAGTTTATTGTTTACCAAGAATAGGAATTTTCCGTCAGCGTAAACCATCGTTTTGACTTGTTTTATTGGGCAAGCTATTTCTGAAATTACTTCTCCACTAAACGGGTTCATCTTTATCACTTTGTCAGCGGATTCAAAATAGATACTATTTTCGGATAAGCTGATGTACTGGATGTCATCACCTTCGTAATAATGCAAATTGGATCCAAACTGATCCAAGATGTGTAATCCTCTCTCATCGACAATCATCAGGATGTTTTGAAATGATCTCATCATTCGTATGTCCATCCCTAGCTCTGGTTGCGTTTCCAGTATTAAAATCCTTTGGTTTGGCTCAATTCGTTTCAAGAAAGTTGGATTGTTTTCCACAAACCAGAATGTACCATCAGGAGCTGGACAAGACATATTTACTATGCCTAGATCAAAGTCTCTGATTGCATAGGTTTTGGGAACAGCATTGAATCGGTCCAGAATGGTTATTTGCTGAATATCGTAGTAGTACAAAAAGGTCTTCAGCTGAAACTGTGGCTCAATCAGAGAAATGGAGGAGAGGTTAGGAAGGGAGTAATTTACTAGCTCCTTTCCCTCAGCGTTTAGCTTAACTAGGCTACCATCATTATAACCTAAATACAAATGACCGTTAAAATCGCCTGCGATAGCAGCAGGCACTTGGTCTAGCTCAAATTCTCCTATTTTTGACCATTGAGCATTTACGCATATAGCAATGCTATGAATTAAAATGAAGTAGAGTAGCTTTTTCGCCATCAAACTCAAGATATGTATTTGAATGCATCCATTCGCCCAAATTAAAGTAGGTAGAACTCTCGGATAGCTCCATTTCAAGAGGCATGTGTCTATGACCAAAAACATAAAAATCATGATGCTCTCGTTGTTCTAATTCTCGACAGTACTTGAAGAGCACCTCGTTATCACCTTTAAAGGTTTCGTCTTTTTTCTTGCTTCTTTCTTTACTTGAATTGCTCCAGAATAATGCTACTTTCACTCCAATGTCAGGGTGTAGCAAGCGGAAAATCCATTTGGCAAAGCTTGCAGTAAAAACCTTTTTTAGGGCTTTGTAGAAGTAATCACCCTTTCCCAATCCATCTCCATGACCAATTAGAAATCTCTTTTCGTTGATATCAATCTGAATTGGACCTCCAAATATTTTAATTCCTAGCTCATTGGTGAGATAATTGGAAAACCATAAGTCATGATTCCCAGCAAACAAGAATAGGGGTATGCCGCTATCCGAAAGTTCAGCAAGTTTTCCTTGAAACCTTATAAACCCTTTTGGGACGACTTCCTTGTATTCAAACCAGAAATCAAAGACGTCTCCTACAAAAAAAATGGCTGAAGCATCCGATTTGATTTGCTCCAGCCATTGTACAATTCTTAGTTCCCTCTTAAGACTTTCTTCTCTATTGGGTGATCCTAGATGAAAGTCACTGGCAAAATAGATTTTCTGACCTGGTTTAAGACCATTGATTGGCTTAGCCGTATCAAAAATCGCCATCTATTTTTCTGCCGTAGATTCCTCTTTTTCTACTTCTTCCTTGACTTCATTTTTCAAGTTGTCAACATTAATATTCTCCTCCTTTTTTTCTTCAGCTTGCTGTTCTGATTCTTCAGTACCGTTGGTATAGGATTCGTATGTTGTAGGGGTTTGAAAAGGTCTCTTTCCGATTAGCCCTTCTAAATCTGATTGAAAAATGATCTCCCTTTTCAATAGCTCTTGTGCCAGGATTTCTAACTCATTTTTCTTACTTAATAGTAGGTCTTTCGTTCTGTTGTACGCCTTATCGATAAGTGCTTTTACTTCCTTGTCAATTAGCTCAGCTGTAGCATCAGAGTATGGTTTGGTGAAATTGTAATCGGATTGCTTTGAATCGTAGAACGAGACATTACCAATCTTGTCGTTCATTCCGTATACTGTAACAATACTGTATGCTAGCTTAGTTATTCTCTCTAAGTCACTCAGTGCTCCCGTAGATATCTTCCCGAAGATGATATCTTCTGCTGCTCTCCCCCCTAAAGCCATGCACATCTCATCCATTAACTGCTCTGTCTGGTACAGGAATTGCTCTTTTGGCAAGTATTGTGCGTACCCTAAGGCGGCAACACCCCGAGGAACGATACTTACTTTCACCAATGGATCAGCATGCTCTAGAAACCATCCAGCGACCGCATGACCTGCTTCATGATATGCTACAATTTGCTTTTCTTCAGGAGAGATTATCTTATTTTTCTTTTCAAGGCCTCCGATTACTCGATCAATTGCGTCTTGAAAATCTTGCATATCTACCTTTTTCTTATCTCTTCTAGCCGCAATCAGGGCAGCTTCATTACAAACGTTGGCGATCTCAGCTCCCGCAAATCCAGGAGTTTGTGCTGCCAGCTTTCGAGCGTCTATGTCTTTTGCTATCTGGATTGGCTTTAGGTGGACTTTGAAGATTGCTTCTCGCCCTACAATGTCGGGTTTGTCTATACTGATTTGCCTATCAAACCTGCCAGGACGTAATAGTGCTGAATCCAGAACGTCTGGTCGGTTGGTAGCTGCCAATATGATAACACCTACATCAGTTGCAAAACCATCCATCTCAACCAATAATGAGTTGAGTGTATTTTCTCTTTCATCGTTAGATCCAGGCATCTGACCTCTTCCTCTTGATCGACCGATTGCATCAATTTCGTCAATGAAGATGATACAAGGGGCTTTCTCTTTAGCTTGCTTGAAAAGGTCTCTTACTCTTGCGGCTCCCACACCCACAAACATCTCGACAAAGTCAGATCCTGATAGTGTGAAAAAAGGTACGCCAGCCTCACCGGCAACTGCTTTTGCCAACAAGGTCTTACCTGTTCCTGGAGGGCCTACTAATAGAGCACCTTTGGGAATTTTACCGCCAAGTTTTGTGAATTTGCTAGGATTCCTGAGAAACTCTACAATTTCCTGTACCTCTTCTTTAGCTTCTTCAAGCCCCGCAGCATCTTCAAAAGTGATCTTCACTTTGTTTTCTGCATCGAAAAGCGAGGCTCTTGATTTACCAATGTTGAAAATTTGACCTCCAGGGCCACCTCCCCCAGTCATTCTTCTCATCAAAAACCAGAAACCAAAGATCAAAAGGATTAAGAATCCCCAGTTGAAAAGGATGTTGGTATAATCGCTTCGCTCATCAATCTTGTAGTCGAAACGCTGATCCTCTGGAATATCTTCCATGAGTTCTTCGAAATCCTTCGCAAACTTTTCTAAACTAACAATTTCAACCTTGTAATGTGGGCCAGTTTCAGTGCTTAGTAAACTCTTATTTTGCTCAAGTTCTAGTTTATATTTCGTGTTGCTTAGCGCCTCTTCCTTTAGCGTTATTTCAATGAAATCCTGGTTCTTGATTAGTACAACTCTTTGTACATCATTGGATCGCACCATCTTTTCAAAAGCTCTGTAGGTGGTGCTCACAGTTCCACTGTCATTCGAAAAGACAGTAACAGCTATGACAACCGCCAATAGACCTCCTATAAGCCATCCCTGCATTCCCGGTCTTGGTCTTGGTGTATCCTTTCTCTTTTTATCTGGCATTTGTTCCCTTGTATTAAATTCTTGGTGCTTAACGAGCTTCTCTTTATTTAGTTTGAATCAATTGGAGTGATTTTGGCATCCCCCCATAATTCTTCAAGTCCGTAAAAAGATCTCTTTTCTTTATTAAAAACATGAGCAACAACGTCAACATAATCAAGGAGTACCCATTCCTTATTTTGTTGCCCTTCTTTCTTCCACGGGTTCTGTTTAGATCGCTTGTGTATTTCGTCCTCTATCGACTCAGAAATCGCATCTATTTGAGTATCAGAATTTCCACTACATATCACAAAATAATCGGCAATTGCGTGTTTAATTTCCCGTAAGTCCATCACGACAACATCTTGCGCCTTTTTCTCCAGCATCCCCTCTACAACCCAGTTACTTAAAACATCCGAATTGACTTCCTTGCTTGTCTTCTGACTCACTAAAACTTTACCGTTAATTTTGCTTCAAATCTACACTTTTTCTAGTGCATAAATTCTTTGCCAAACCCTTATTCTTAGGTAAAAAGGTTGTTTTTCTGACACAATGTCACTCTACTAATGAAGAATTGTCCTCCTTGTTAAAAAATGAATCAATTCCTGAGGGTACTATCGTTCTGACCGATCATCAGCTAAACGGAAAAGGGCAAAGAGGTAATACTTGGGTGGATGAGCCAGGCAAAAGCCTTCTTTTTTCGATATTGCTCAAGCCAAAGCTGTTACCAATAGCAAAGCAGTACATGCTCAACCTGATTTCTGGATTATCAGTTATCGATACCATAACTAATCATTTACAGGTAGATCCAAAGCTGAAGTGGCCAAACGACATTTACATAAGTGGAAAAAAGGTTGGAGGCATCTTGACTGAAAACATTGTCAAGGGAAGCAAAATTGAATCATCTATTGTGGGAATTGGGATTAATCTGAATCAGGATAAGGTGTTGATTGAACAAGGGTCTTCACTTTTAATCGAGGGTAGGAAGGTGACAGATAGGCAAAGTTTCATGGAGGATTTGCTGAGTTCTCTGGAATCATGGTATCTGAGGCTCAAAGCGAGTAAGTACCAAGAAATTGAAGAGGCATACAGCAGTTGCATGCTTTGGAAGGACGAGAGTCATTTTTTTCAGGACGAGCATTCAAAGTTCAATGGCATCATTAGAGGAATCGATGAAGGCGGAAGACTATTGCTGGAGAAGGCAGAAGGAAATCAGTCATATGATATAAAGGAAATCCAATTTATTTCTTAACACACAGATCATACGAATTTCCCTTATTTTTGCGGCCCATTACGAAAATATAATTAAGAACAAAATGAGTGTAACCACTGAAAAATTCAAAGTAAAGGATATTGCCTTAGCTGATTGGGGTCGTAAAGAGATTGAATTGGCAGAGGCTGAAATGCCGGGCTTGATGGCCTTAAGAGAGGAGTATGGCGATAGCCAACCTTTGAAGGGTGCAAGAATTGCAGGTTGTCTTCATATGACAATCCAAACCGCTGTTTTGATTGAAACACTTACAGCACTAGGTGCCGAGGTAACTTGGTCATCTTGTAATATTTTCTCTACTCAGGATCATGCTGCGGCTGCCATCGCAAAGTCTGGTGTGCCTGTCTACGCCTGGAAAGGAATGAATGAAGAGGAATTTGATTGGTGTATTGAACAAACACTCTTTGCGTTCGAAGGAGATAAGCCTCTCAATATGATTCTTGATGACGGTGGAGACCTTACCAATATGGTGCTTGATAGGTTTCCTGAGCTAGTTAATGACATTAAGGGTCTATCCGAAGAAACTACAACTGGAGTTCACAGACTTTATGAGAGAATGAAGAACGGAACACTCCCTATGCCTGCTATCAATGTTAATGACTCTGTTACAAAGTCAAAATTTGACAATAAGTATGGATGTAAGGAATCTCTTGTTGATGCAATCAGAAGAGCTACTGATGTGATGCTTGCTGGTAAAGTCGCGGTTGTAGCGGGGTATGGAGATGTTGGTAAAGGATCTGCAGCTTCTTTGCGAGGTGCGGGAGTGCGAGTGATTGTGACAGAGATTGATCCTATTTGTGCGCTTCAAGCTGCTATGGACGGTTTTGAAGTAAAAAGAATGATTGATTCTGTTCCAAGAGCTGATATCATCGTGACAGCTACCGGAAATAAAGACATCATCAAAGATGAGCATTTCAAATCAATGCGCGATAAAGCGATCGTTTGTAACATTGGGCATTTTGATAATGAAATTGATATGGCTTGGCTAAATGACAATTATGGGTCTACCAAAGTTGAGATCAAACCACAAGTTGACCTCTACAATGTTGATGGAAATGACATAATTGTTCTGGCCGAAGGTCGATTGGTAAACCTTGGTGTTGCAACAGGTCACCCTTCTTTCGTAATGTCAAATTCTTTCACCAATCAGACACTAGCTCAGCTGGAGTTGTGGAAGAACTTCGAAAACTATGAGAATGCAGTTTACATGTTGCCAAAACATTTAGATGAGAAAGTGGCAGCTCTTCACTTAGCAAAAATCGGAGTTGAGCTAGATACACTCTCAAAAGATCAGGCTGATTACATCGGAGTTGAACAGCAAGGTCCATTTAAGCCTGAATATTATAGGTATTAATAAAGTCTTCAAAGACACAATTTAAGGGCATCTTTTTGAGATGCCCTTTTTTGTTGGCATGCAGAATTGTCAGTCTGCTAACATAAACCTGACAATCTGGTTTCACTTTCCTAATAAGTACGGTATTTGATTACTTGTTTAGAACAATTATAAATAAATAGCGTACTTTAGTGTACGTACATATAAAGGAGAGATCATGATACAAGAAGCAATTGACATACCTACCAGAAGTTCATATTCTGAAACAAAAAAAGTTGAAGTCTTTGAAGGTGAGTTCATGCCTCATATTGACTCTATGTACAACTTCGCTTATAGGTTGACTTTCGACGAAGATGAAGCCAAAGATTTGGTTCAGGATACCTATTTAAAAGCTTATCGTTTTATAAACTCTTTTCAGCAAGGGACCAATGCCAAGGCTTGGTTGTATAGAATTCTGAAAAACAGTTTCATCAACGACTATCGTAAGAAAAGCAAACAACCATCTAAGGTTGATTATCAGGAAGTTGAGCAGTTTTATAATAGCGAGGATACCCCAAGCGAAGCAACTATCGACTTGCGTTTAGAGTCGACAAAGGATATGATCGGGGATGAGATCACCAATGCTCTGAACTCATTAGCTATAGACTTTAGAACAGTAATAATACTGTGTGATCTAGAGGGCTTTACTTACGAGGAAATGGCCAAGATCTTAGATATCCCGATAGGTACGGTTAGATCAAGATTACACAGAGCTAGGAATTTACTTAGAGAAAAATTGAGCTCCTACGCCTATTCAATGGGCTATAATTGATATTAGGGAACTTTTCTTTCAAATTAAAGATTTTCGCTACATAAGATAATTGCTGTAGAGATGCCAGATTGTCCGGATTGTAGTTGCAAGGATCATGAAAAGTGCTTGAGGATATTAAATCTCATTCTTGATAATGAAGCCTCTGAAGAGCAAGAGGCCTATTTCAAAGCCCACATTGAAAAATGCATGTCATGCTTTGCTCATTTTAATGCAGAGAAGCAGATACGATTGCTATTAAAGACAAAGGTTAATCGACAACCTTGTCCCGATCTTCTTGCTAAGGAGATCAAACAAAAGATTTCTGAATAACCATTTAACTTCGCCCGATGAAGGGAAAGGCAATCATTTTCTCTGCACCCTCAGGTGCTGGAAAGACCACCATTGTTCAGCGGTTGCTTACCGAAATACCCGAACTCAAGTTTTCCATTTCAGCAACTACAAGGAGTCAAAGAGCTAACGAGATCCCTGGTAAAGATTACTATTTCCTGGATTTAGAAGATTTTCAAACCAAAGCAAAATCAGGGGCATTTCTTGAATGGGAAGAGGTCTATGAGAATACGTTCTATGGGACTTTAAAGTCCGAAGTAGATCGGATTTGGTCCAATGGAGATCACGTAATATTTGATGTAGACGTGAAAGGGGGGATCAGATTGAAGGATGCCATTGGTGAGGAGGCGTTATCCATCTTTATCAAAGTACCCAGTGTTGAGATTCTGAAGGATCGACTCACAAAAAGAAACACTGAGGACGCAGCTTCGCTCAAAAAGAGAGTGGCAAAGGCAACCCAGGAGATGTCCGAGGAAAGCAATTTTGATGAGGTGATTGTAAATGAAGATTTAGATGTTGCCATCGAAAATGCACACAGACTGATTCGAGAATTTATTGATAGCTAATGGATATAGGTTTGTTTTTTGGTTCTTTCAATCCCATTCATATGGGACACATGATCATTGCAAATCTTGTGAAGGAGACCACTAAGGTGAAAGAAGTTTGGTTTGTAGTGAGCCCACAAAATCCTTTTAAAAAGAACAAGAACCTATTGCACGAATTTGATCGATTAGATATGGTGCGTGCTGCTATTGCTGATGATTACCAATTTAGGGCAGAGAATGTTGAGTTTAGCTTGCCCAAGCCAAGCTATACAATTGATACATTAACGGTTCTTCAAGAGAAGCATCCATCGAAAGAATTCCATTTAATCATTGGAGAGGATAATCTGGCATCCTTCCCGAAATGGAAAAATGCTGATCAAATACTAGCGCATTTTAATCTGATCGTGTATCCCAGAAGGGGGTCAAAACCTAGTGAATTGATCAATGATGATAAGGTTCAAATGATTGAGGCTCCAGAAGTTGATATTTCTGCTACACTAATTAGGAAACTGATCAGCGAGGATAGGTCAATAAAGTATTTAGTTCCTGATCAGGTTTCAGAAGTAATTCAGGCAAGAGGTTTTTACAGAACTAAACGGTCATAATATCCTTCTCCTTTGCTTCTACCAACTGATCAATTTTAATAGAGTAGGAATCTGTTAGTTTTTGGACATCTGCCTCAGCATCTTTTATCAGATCTTCTGATACTCCGTCAATTTTTTTCAATGAATCGTTAGTATCCTTTCGGGCATTCCTAATACTAATTTTTCCATTCTCTGCTTCCGCTTTCACCTGTTTCATTAATTGAAGCCTTCTTTCTTCTGTCAATGGAGGAATATTGATTCTGATTTGTTCTCCATCATTTTGTGGATTAAAACCCAGGTTACTGTTTATTATGGCACGCTCAATTTCTTGGAGCATATTTTTCTCCCAAGGCTTGATGCTAATGGTACGAGCATCTGGCGTGGTGACTCCTGCCACTTGATTCAAAGGAGTCATTGTTCCATAATACTCTACATCGATCCCATCAACCATACTCGGCATTGCTTTTCCAGCCCTAATTTTTAAAAACTCATTCTTTGTGTGATCAATGGCTTTTTCCATCATTTCCTCGGCAGTTTCCAAGTATATTTCAATTTCTTCCATAATCAATTAATGAATTAATGTTCCAACGTTATCTCCGGATATGATCTTGGTAAGATTACCTTCCCGATTCATGTCAAAAACGATGATAGGCAGGTTATTTTCTTGGCATAAAGTGAATGCCGTCATATCCATGATATTCAAATTGTTTTCATATGCCTTTTGAAAGGTAATCTTCTCATACTTTGTTGCATTTGGGTCCTTTTCAGGGTCGGCGGTGTAGACACCATCTACCCTTGTTCCCTTCAGAACAACGTCCGCCTCTATTTCCACAGCTCGTAAGCTGGCGGTCGAGTCCGTGGTAAAGTATGGATTCCCTATCCCAGCACCGAAGATTACAACTCGACCTTTTTCCAAATGTCTAATCGCTCTCCTTCTAATAAATGGCTCACACACCTGCTCCATTTTTAGTCCCGCCATTAAGCGCGTATACATTCCATGCTTCTCAAACATGCTCTGCAATGCCATAGCGTTTATTACAGTAGCTAGCATCCCCATGTAGTCTCCCTGCACTCTGTCTATTCCGCTAGCCTCAGCTTCTACACCTCTAAAAATATTCCCTCCGCCGATTACCACTGCGACTTCTATTCCTTGATCAACAACGGATTTTATTTCTTTAGCATATTGGGTTAGTCTTTTGGAGTCAATTCCGTGCTGTTGATCGCCCATTAGGGCTTCACCGCTGAGCTTGAGGAGAATTCTTTTATAAGCCATTGTAGATTTTCTAAAACAAATCAGGCAAATATAGGAGTATTGTGTTCTTGTTACTTAAAAGATATAAGGACTTGATTTTTTTCAACACTTTGATTGAGGGAAACATGGATTTTGTCAATGATTCCTTCTCCAGGAGATTTGATTACATTTTCCATTTTCATTGCTTCCAGGATAAATA
>CAYYNA010000110.1:4800-11731 GCA_964472815.1 uncultured Roseivirgaceae bacterium | reverse complement strand
GATTTGAGACGTATCTGAATTGGTTTTTGTGGTCTCAAATAATTTGAGACGTTGGTTGACCTATTTCGATTTAGCCATTGGTTCTTATAGCGATCACAGGATCCATCCGAGCAGCTAACAATGCTGGGACAATACCTGATATGACCCCTATGGTGCCAGCAACTCCTAGTCCCAATACCACATTTCCGAAGGTGAGCACCAAATTCAAATTCCCCAAACTGATGAAGGAGAGCAACCAAACGAGCAGAATTCCAAAAGCGCCACCTATTAAGCTTAAGAACACCGCCTCAAATAAGAATTGGAATAAAACGAAGTAGTTCTTTGCGCCTAGTGATTTTTGAAGACCTATGACACTGGTCCTTTCTCTCACCGAGACGAACATAATGTTAGCAATACCAAATCCTCCCACAAGAATGGAGAATCCACCAATTGCCCATCCGGCAACTCCTATGACGTCAAAAACTGATCCGATGATATTCAAGAAAGCTTCTTGGCGATTGACGGAAAAATTATTCTTCTCTTTAGGTTTGAGACCTCTCTTAGTTCTTAAAAGACCAGTAATTTCAGCTTCCAATTCTACCAGTCCGATATCTTTCGGACTACCCTTTACACTGATTGCGCTTTCGATTCCTCTGGTCCTGCCCACGTAGTAAATTTTCTCAAAAGACTTGTATGGAATAAATACAGCTTCGTCATTTCCAGAGTCTCCGAAAATCCCTTGACCTTCCTCTTCCAACACACCGATCACCACGTACTTCAGGCCTTTAATTTTGATTTCTTTCCCTAAGGCACTTTGCTTACCGAATAGCTGCCTAGCCACCTGATATCCAATAAGCGTGATGTTTTTCCCAGTCTCGGCTTCTAACAAGGTAAAAAACCTACCTTTTTCGATATCCCCAGCAAAATCATAAACATCAATGTGTGTATGTGCAATCCCATAGATACCCGCAACGCTGATGCTATTGTTTTTGTATTTCACAACCTGTGGGATGGGCCCATTAAAGCCAGCTGTGGCGGCAAAGATGGTGATGCCTTCTGCGTTTCTAAGATTTTCTTGCAAGAACTTATATTCATCATAGGTATTATTAGGCCGTTTCATGTATTCCCACCATTTGAAATCTGGCCCAAATTCGTACGGGAATTTCCTTATGTCCAGATTATTCGCATCCAGGAGACTTAAACTATCGCGAATGCTGCGTTCAAGCGAGTCGACAAGTGTAAAAACGGATATGATCGCAAAGATCCCAATCGTCACACCCAGTAGAGAAAGGATGGTTCGCACGATGTTCACTTTGAGGGCATTCCATGCAAAGCGAAAACTCTCCAGAATCAACTTTATCGTCAGCACTTTTAGACCGTTTACAGAATATCAAAAATAGCAAACTGAGGATATCCATATTATGATTCATGTCAGTGATCCCTCGTGATTAAAACCAACAAAAAAAGCCGCAAATCGCGGCTTCCTTCTTATGATTCTTTCAAAATAGTATTATGCTTCCTGGGTTAGTGGAGTGTAAAAAAATTGCTCTGAGATAACTTTTCCATTTTCCACTTCATAGACACATAATTCGTCCATATCCATTGGGTCACTCATTCCCGCTAGCGTTACTTTGGTTTTCATAGTCATTGAAAGGAAGTTCTCAGCAACCAGTGGATCAGAGATCTCACTTGAATGCACCTCCTTGATCATTTGATTCCATTGGTCACCTTTTTTTATCATTTCTGAAACACCTTTTACTTTCTCAGGAAATACACTTCCTGCTGGTTCGATGCTTTCCGCCTCAGGAGAGTAAAGCTCATTAATTACTTCCTCAAATTTTCCTTCTCGGCATAGGGATACTAGTCGATCAGCTACTTCTTGTGTTGTCATTTTCAATTTTGGTTTGATTAAACATGCTCCAAAGAAATCGGTTGTAGTGACAGCCCTATGTCACTCATATTTCGATGAGTACAAACTTTCTATTTATGTGACCTAAGGTGCTTTAGTTAACTTGCGGAGTTCGATGCGAAGCGTTTTCATTTTGCTTTTTTGCTGCCTAATCCACCAATCCACATTTGGACAAATATTGGACTTAGCACGGATAGATTATACCACTGTTCCAGGTAGTAAATCGAACTTCGAATACCAGAGAACTAGGTTTATTTTTAACTATCCATTCAAGGTAGGTGAGTCTGGCTATTTCTTTGCCGGTCTTGATTATAGCAAAATCAATTTCCAGTTTCAAGAAGAGGAAGACTCTTTTGATAAAGAAAATACTGAGGACTTCACGCTTTTAGATTTGAACCTTACGTATACAGTTCCTCTAGAAAATGATTGGAGATTTGCGATCCAAGCTTCACCTGGTGTCAGCTCTAATTTTGAGAGTGGGTATGAACGTGCTGACTGGGTGTTTTCTAGCATCATTGTCTTCATTAAGGATCGTAAGAATTCCCAAAGTGTAAAAAAACCGAACAGGCTAATCATCGGGGCTGCCTATTCGGGAAGTAGCGGTGTAGCTTTTCCTATTCCTTTTATTAGTTATTACAGAAAATTCCACCCAAAATGGTCTTACAATGTGGGTGCACCGATTTCCAATCTGCAATATCATGCCTCTGAGAAGTTTCGGATGAAGCTTTTTGCGACCCTTGACGGGTTTAATGCTAATATTCAGCAAGAGCAGACCCTTGCTACGGGAGAAAGAGCAAATCGATTGAGATTAAATATGCTTTTGTGCGGAACACGCTATGAGTTCAAGTTTTCTGATCGCATAGAGACCTACCTGACGATTACCAGATCATTTAATTCGGTAATTCAGCTGAGGGACGGAAGGGAGCGTGTACAGACCTTTCCAACAAATGATGTTATGCACTATCGCACGGGGATTAGGGTGAGAATTTGAAATGACTTCTCAGGTAACAACCTTGACATTTTTCCGCTATGAAGGCATTCTAAGAAAAATCTGGGCTTTTGGAATGATGCAGTTTGCACATGGCTATTTGAAGAATACCAAAGGTCTTTCATTTTATAAATTATTGGGTACTGGCAAGGGGAATGGTTTTAATCCCTGGCCAGATTATGGTACCTATGCCTTGCTGCAGGTGTGGGACCGAGAGGAGGATGCTGACAAATTTTTCTCAGACCACAAGGTGATGTCACTTTATAGAAGGAGGAGCAGTGAGCTATGGATAGTCTTTATGAAGGCTATAAAAGCGGAGGGGCAGTGGTCGGGCCAGAATCCCTTTGATGTGGTAGATAAGGCGTCCATTGATTCTACTCAGTTGGCCATAATTACCAGAGCTACGATAAGGAAACGATTGCTCAGACGGTTTTGGAAGTACGTTCCCACTTCTGAAAAGCCTCTAGAAAAAAATGAGGGTTTGGTTTATACGAAAGGAATCGGCGAAGTTCCGTTCCTGCAAATGGCAACCTTTAGTCTCTGGCAAGATGAAGCATCTCTCCGAAAGTTTGCCTATGAAAGCAAGGAGCATAGTCGTGCCATTAAACTGACCAGATCATTGGATTGGTACAAAGAGGAAATGTTTACTCGCTTCAAGCCATTCAAATCAGTGGGTACTTGGCAGGGAGTAGATCCCTTAGCTTCTACGGAAAGAATTTAGAAAGGTCTTGCGAAAGATTGGTTTATTAAGTGAGGACATGATTTTCACATCTTCAAGAAATGAACTACTCTCATCCAAAAATCTAAACAGCGACTGAATAGGTTGCTTGGTGTAAAGTGTCTCAAAGATTTCTTCGCCAAGTTCATTGCGTTCTTTGAGTACTCCCAAGAAGATTTTGTCGTAGAATCGATACCTATTGGATCCTATGCCGCTATGTGGAGTTCTGCCCTTTTTTAGGTTTTCAATAATCATCTTGGCATATCGCTCGCCATTCTTAAATGAGTATCCAGAAGAAGGCCTTACCCAGCCGCCTGCTGTCCCAATTTTGGTGAGGTAAGATTCGTGATGTTGATGGAATGGATAGTTGGACATAGGAATTTGTCCAATCTCTTTTTCGACGATCTTGAAATTTGTAATGCCCAGGTTTTTGTTGACGTACTCTTGAAGTACACTCTCATACTCTTCTTCTTTCAAGAGATAATCATTGAAAAGCGTGAATTCCACCAGAGCAAAGGACGAGGTAAACGGAAGGACATAGTTGAAACTGGTTTGATTTTTCCATTTGATCCGGTAATCCATGATCGTGAATTCACTTTCATCAAATGCGGGCTCTGGTGTTTCTATAAACCATCCCCAGAAGTGCTGTGTGAGAGATACGTAATTTTTTTGTTTTTGGAAAAACGCTTCATTGATTCTGCTGTCAAAAATATGACCGACATGGTAGGTTTCATTTTGTCCAGTGATGGTGCCCTTGGATACTTCAACTACATCATCCTGTACCCATTCAAACCTGGAAGAGTTATTGATTTTTGCCTTTGCGTATTCGTAAAATTGAGAAGACCGAATCGTTTTATAATAGTAGCTTTCCAAGGCTATTTCGGACCGATTCTTTTCGGAGTAGAAGATGGCCTTACTCCATTTCTTAATAGCAATATCGTCCCATGCTGAATTGCCCTTTTCCCAAAATGACCAGGTACGATCATTTGTATTTTTTTCATCTTTCTCTAAGACCAGAATTCTTTTGTTAGCAAATGTTGGATCTGCCTCCAGCTGAATCGCAAGGTGCATTCCAGCAGCACCTGCTCCAATGATCGCATAATCAAATAATTGCCTGGACATAGAATGAAATAAAGAATACTAATTGTGAGAGATAGAGATTCAAGCAAAAGCGAAAATTCATCTGTTCCATGTAGGTCTGATAGATCCAATGCAAGCCAGCAGCAATCACGAACCAGCCGATGTAATTGCTCAACGGGATGTGATCATTGGCCCAATACCAAAAATCAAAATTGGCTGAGTTTGGCTCGATGAAGAAATCTAAGAAAACCATTAATGCAGCACCTATTAAGACCTTAAGAAATAAAGAGGTCTTCACTTGAGAGGCTATGCAGCCGGTGATGATGACGAGCATAGACCAATTCACGCCAATCAGATAAGGAACTCCATCCAGCTTCAACCCAAGGTTCTGTCCGTAATAGTACTCACCAAATGGAAAGCTATACTTGACTCCAGTCCATTCTACGAACATTCCGGAAGCAAAAAACACGAGGGCCAAAAAAGCTTTTTGAAAAGAAAGTAGATCGCCGACAAAGATCAAAAGCAGAATACAGATGAGGAGGTTTAGTGGCGTTTTGGGCAAAAACCAATCACTGTATCCTAGGATCATCCCAATGATGCCTGACACATGAAAGAGCCATACGATTCCTATTGCCAGGTTGATTTTATCAATTTTCATAAGAAGGGATCAAATCTGAAACAATTTTTGCAGATAGGAGGCATAATGGGATGCCACCACCAGGGTGTGCGGATCCACCACAGAAATACAGATTTTTAATTGATGAAGAAAAATTAGGATGCCTAAGGAATGCCGCAAACTTTGAATTACTAGAAGTGCCGTACAAAGATCCTTCGTTTGAGGAGGTGTCTCTTTCTATTCGGATAGGATCTAGCACCTCTTCCGTTTCTATTTGGTTAGCGATATCTTTTTTTAGTATTCTGGAGAGCTTTGCGATGATAGCTGCTTTTGCTTCTTGTTTAATCTTCTCCCAATCCTGACCTTTATTGCTTGGCGTATTGATCATCACAAACCAGTTTTCTGCTCCCTTAGGTGCATGATGTGGATCTTCCTTGCTGGTAATGTTGATGTAGACGGTAGGGTCATCAACTACTTCGTGTTTCTTGAAAATCGCTTCAAACTCTCTTTGATAGTCCTCTGAGAAGAAGATGTTGTGAAGGTCCAGCTCTGGAAAAGACTCCTTAATTCCCCAATAGAAAATTAGCGCGGAACTGGATCTTTCTTGTTTCAATACTTTTTTGGGCTTGGGGGCTTTTTGCAAGATGGTCTGATATGCTGAAAAGATATCCATGTTGCAAATGACCAAGTCTGCTTTGTATGCTTTACCGTTTGCTACAACTCCTTTCACCTTTCCCTGTTCAAACAAAACTTCATCCACCTTTGCATCGAATGAAAATGAAACTCCTTTATTGACAGCTAGTCGGTAAAGACTTTGAGTGATTTCATGCATTCCCCCACTGGGGTAATATGTTCCGAACCGCATCTCAAGCTGAGGAATAAGAGACATTATTCCCGGAGTGGAATAGGGGTTAGATCCATTGTATGTTGCAAATCGATTAAAAAGCTGTATGAGTTTGGGGTGATCAAAATACTTTTCGTTGACGCGATTCAGGTTCGTGTTGAGGTCAAGTCTTGGGATGTTTAGCACTCCTTTTACGGCATCAGCATTCAGATAAGTGGAGGTTTTATGGAGAGACTTCTCCAAGAATAAGCTAGCTGTTAGATCATATTTTTTCTCGCTATTTGATAAGTAGCGCTCAAGGTTTTGCACAGGTTCATGAAACACTTCTGCAGCTCTTGAAATAAAATCCTCCTTGGAGGCAGGAACAGTGAAAGTGGTTCCATCTTCCCAGAAGTAGTTGCATATCGTATCCTTCTTTATATAGTTGAAGTGTTTACGAGGATCTTCATCAAACGAATGAAACAGCTCATCAACAAAATGAGGCATAGTAAATAGGGAGGGGCCATAATCGAACTTGTATCCTTTTGATTCGAAGGCGTGCAGCTTCCCTCCAGGATAGGAGTTAGATTCAAATACCATTACCTCAAACCCCTTTGCTCTCAAACGCAAAGCACTTGCAAGTCCAGCAATTCCTGATCCAATGACAATGCACTCTTTCATCGGAAATAAAACTAGGGTAAATCTTGAATGTTTACGTGCATTTTTTATCTCCAGAAGCAATTAGGATCATAGATTCAACCTCTACTAATCGGGAATTTGACTAAAATTGAAGTATGAAAAGGCTAGCCATCGTTATT
>CAYYNA010000110.1:0-4700 GCA_964472815.1 uncultured Roseivirgaceae bacterium | reverse complement strand
TACTAATCGGGAATTTGACTAAAATTGAAGTATGAAAAGGCTAGCCATCGTTATTGTGATTTTAGGTGTCATCGGATTAATCGGTTATAAGGTATATGAATATTATATCCCAAGGGCAATTTCAAAGGCTTTGACCTCTGGGGAAAGCTCTGAAATACTGCCAACGAATGTCAAAAAGAAAGTTGGAACCCTAAAGACCAAAGTAGACAAGAACATTGATAAGTTACCAAGTCTGATGAAGCAGGCAAATATCACTTATGATGATTTGTACGTCATGATAGATAAGGCTGATGCAGATCAGTTTTTTGCTGCTTTTGATGAAGTGAAGTTAGCAGATTGGGAGACTACTAATGAAGTGTTTGATATTGGCTTAAAGCATATTTCCATAGATGGGTATGATTTGGAGAGCTTTCGTGAGCCCTTTAATAGCTATGCTACAACTGATAAAATCAATCAATGGATGGAAATTATAGAGAAGAATAAGCTTTTAGCCAGTATGAGTATTCCGATGGCAAAAGAGACTGCAAAAACTCTACTGGAAACAAAAAAAGAGGATATTTTAAAGAAAATGGAGGAACTGTAGAGTTCAAAAAAATCCCCGCTTCCGCAGGGATCTCCACTCACCACTTACTAATTCATGCTTAGAATTGAATTCTATACATGATATCAGGAAAAAAGCCTATTTGCTCTACTACGTTTTCTTGCTGAGTCACTTCATTGTATCTTCTTGTGAACTGATTTACTCGGTTAGTCACATTTTGTAGATCTACGAAGAACTGATGTGACACTTTCTTTTGCTTGCTGTTGATACGAAATCCAAACTTCAGATCTAATCGTAAGTATGGATCAAGTCTTTCAGAAAAGGCCAGTTCTTCGATCTCCACTTGATCATTGTTGTTAGCTATGGATGCTTGCACATCAATTGGAGTATATGGTCGGCCTCCTGAAGTGCTGAACCTAGTATCGAATGTCAGCGCAATGTCTCTACGGTCGTTATTAGTCACTTTCCATTCTTTACCAAAAAGTGCATTGATCACATAGTTGTTATTGAACGCAGTGTTTCTTTCGATCCCATCCGCCCCTTCATATCTGGATTCGAAGAAGGATGTGGTCAATAATCCGTAGTAATTATTGCTAAAGAATTTCTCTAAAGTCAGCTCAATTCCATAATTGTAACCAGTACCTTCATTTACTAATGAACCTCTCTCATCGAAGACAAAATCTCCACCTTCATTTAGCACAGAGTACGAACTTGTTGGGTCACTTTCAATTGGGATATCGAATAATGATTGATAATAAGTCTCAGCCTTGATTCTCCAGTCCTGACCAAGCTTACGGTCGTAACCCAATACGAAATGATGACTTCTTAGGAACGTGAGGTCTAAGTTGGTCTGTTCGAACTCATCCAAGGATCCCACTTGCTCATTCAAGAATAGTATTGGGAACGGTACCATTTGCGAGTGCAGTCCGTAGGCAACATTTAATCTTTGGTTTGGCTTAAACTGCCAGCTAGCTGCAAAACGTGGCTCGGCAACAAAGTTGTCATTCACGTTTAAGTATTGCGCGTGAATTCCGCCAGTAACGCTGAATTCGTCCGTGAACTTATACTCTCCCTGCACATAAGGTTGCAGTAGGGTCAAGTTATCGTCAGCATCTCTGACCTGGAAAAACCTATCCGGAACTCCATCATTGTCAGCATCTGGAATCTGTCCATCAGGTCTGTTATCTCTATCTCTAATATCTGACTGGATATTGAAGAACTCGGCTAAAACCCCAGCTCGCATGCTAGCTCTTGCATTGAATTTGGTATTAAACTGAGTTGATGCATTTATACGACTTTCAACATCTTCTACCTCTGTTGCACGATAGCTGCTAACAACTTGATTGTTACCGTCTCTAATGAAGTTATCCTGATCAAATTCGTTTTGATTCGTGAAGTATCCTAACGTGTTTTTGATGAAAGTCTTCTGTCCTAAGCGAAGTACTTGGTTAAGACCAACTAAGCCTAGTCGACCGTCTACAAAGGCATCTTCATTTGGGTTAGCGAATAAATCGTTTTCATCGATATCTTCCCCAATGAAGTCAATAGAGCTGGTACCTCCCATTCCGAATAGCTCAATATTACCCAAGAAGGTTTTTCCTAGATCAAATTTGAAGGCAAGGTCTTGATATCTTGGAATTCCTGAAGTACCCGGTGCTGCTGCAGCTGCAATTCCATATCGGTAGGAGATAAGGAAGGAAGAATTATTGGCTCGTGAAATGGGTCCCTCGGCCATAAATTCTGCTCCACTGAATGCGGCAAGCTGTCCAGTAAATTCAAATTCATCTTTGTTCCCATCTCTGAAGTTGATGTCAAACACCGCACCATTGGTATTTCCATACTCTGCAGGAAAAGCACCAGTTATAAAGTCTGATGTTCGCAACATGTTTGTATTCAAAGCACTCACAGGACCACCGGTGGTACCCAATGTAGAAAAGTGATTGACGTTACTAACCGGGATGCCATTGATTCTCCAAAGTAGAGCAGTAGGTGAATTACCTCTCACTACTATGTCATTTCTGGAATCATCTGGAGTACTAACCCCTGCAAAACTTGATGCCAACCTCGCGACATCATTTCGACCACCAGAGTACCTATTGACTTCTTCTATGCTAAAAGTACGAGCACTCACTTTTGCCAGGTCATTGATCGGGAGGTCCTTGTCTGCATCCGCAGTAATCACCACCTCTTGCAGTTTCTCAACAGATTCTTCCAAAAGAATTCTCAAGACCACTTCTTTTCCGGAGGTCACAAGAACATTGGGAAGTGTGATCGTTTTATATCCAACATAGGTAACAGCAAATGATTGCCTCCCAGTTGGTACCTCTTCTATTCTAAACTCTCCATTGATATCTGCAACGTCTCCTTTGATGGGATCTGAGCCAACTAGCTGTATAGTGGCTCCAATAAGCGCATACTCTGCCTGAGCATCCAAGATTACTCCTTTGACCGTCTGATTTTGCGCGTAGGAGAAAGAAATGGAAATGATGGCAGTAATTATTCCGATTATGATTGTTTGTGTTCGTTTCATCGTTTCATAATTATTTAGATGTTCGAATTAACGGCGGTATACAAGGTTGCAAAATGGAATTGTCTGTGAATAGGGTATCCACCTTTGTAAACCATTGAAAATGTCCAGCGAAATGGGTTCTCGCCACAAATCAGGTGTTTCAAGTTTCAAGTGCAATTATTCTGGCTTCACCATTTGAAATCATCTTTTGATGCTGAATTGCTAGATTTTTTCAAACAATGGTAGTTTATCTTAGTGTCGTATGAAATTGAAAGAGATATATGTACGGTGGATAGGGATTCCTATAGTAGCCATCTTTGCTCAAGCGAGCAATCCGGAGCACATGTCGGATCAGCCCTACATATACCATTATTTTGTCTCAATTTGTTTCACGGCTGTCTACTGGAATGGCGCCTGCTTTTTCATTTTCAAGTTTCGAAAGCTTTTTCCTGAAATAAGTAAGACAGGCCGCAGGCTTTTCTTTTCAGCGCTGGGAATCATTCTATGGATGTCAATTGGTGGCCTTCCTTTGAAGCTTATTTTTGAAATAAGTGAGTTCAAAGATCTTTTGAAGCCATCTGAACATACGGAATTCCTGCCATTCAATTTCATAGCTGCGACGGTCATTTCACTTGGCTATGAGGCTTTCTACTTCTTTGAGCAGTGGAAAGAACAGTTTAGACTCAACGAGCAACTCAAGAATCAGCAGATCAAAACACAATATGAAGTTCTGCAGAATCAGATGAGTCCACATTTTTTGTTCAATAGCTTAAATACCCTAACCAGCATCATTCCTGAAGATGCAGATGCAGCAGTTGCATTTACAGAGCGACTATCCGAAGTATATAGGTACATTTTGAATAATAAAGATCGTGAGCTTGTTGAGCTAGAAGAAGAGATCAAATTTGTCAAAAGCTACCTGTTTCTTTTGCGCATGAGATATCCAGATAATCTTAACTTCAGTTTTGAGATTGAGCAGAAATATCACACCATGACGATCCCACCGCTTACACTGCAGATGTTGGTGGAAAATGCCATTAAGCACAATATCGTTTCCAAGTCCAAACCTCTGCATATTGATATATATATCGAGAATGGAAAATCTGTGATTGTGAAAAATAATCTTCAGAAGAAAGCATCTGCGGAAGCATCCACTAAAACAGGATTGGAAAATATCAGGAAGCGTTACAGGATTCTTGGCAACAAAGAGATAGACGTAATCACGAGCGCATCCAATTTCATGGTGGCCGTACCTCTAATTGATTTATTGGAAGAAAAAGACCTAATTGTCGCATGAGAGTACTGATCATTGAAGACGAAGCGCCTGCATTCAGGCGATTAGAGAAGATACTCCATGAAATCGACCAAAGTATTGAGATTCTTGAAGTATTCGACAGTATAGAAGATACGGTCAAATGGCTGGAGCATCATGAGGCACCAGATCTGGCATTTATGGACATTCAGATAAGTGACGGCATTAGCTTCCAAATCTTTGATAGGGTAGAAGTCAAATGTCCAGTAATTTTCACTACCGCCTTTGATGAATACATGTTGAAGGCCTTCAAGGTGAATAGTATTGACTACTTACTGAAGCCGATAAAGAAAGAGGACCTTACCGCCTCGATCAAAAAATACAAAGACCTTCACCAA
>CAYYNA010000109.1:0-11803 GCA_964472815.1 uncultured Roseivirgaceae bacterium | reverse complement strand
ATTGCCCCAATTCCAATCCTAAATACGGACAAAACTGTAGGACTCAACTCACTAAGCGCCAATTTGATGAACAAAAATGATGGGCCCCAACAAAGGGCTAGTAGAACCAGCAATTGTATGTTTTTGAACTTCATAGTAGTATTCGTTAAGTCAAATAGAACGCAAAACTGATTTGAACGTCCTATTAATATGATGAATTGATTTTGAGTAAATGATGAAATATTTTAATATAGCATCATGGAAATTCGGCACTTAAAGTTGATTCGTGAGGTAGCCAGAACGAAGAGCCTTTCTAAGGCAAAGGACAGTCTCTATCTATCTCAGTCTGCCTTGAGTCATCAATTGAAGGAAGTGGAAAACCAGCTTGGAACCCAGCTTTTTCATCGTGTAAACAAGCAATTGATTTTGTCAACGGCAGGAAAGATGGTGTTGGATTCGGCAGAAAAAGTACTTTCTGAACTTGAACGCACGGAGCGTTCCATCAAGAAGTATATATCTGGTCAATCTGGAACCATCCGGCTGGCCACACAATGCTACACCTGCTACCACTGGCTCCCTACTCTGCTCAAAGACTTTAAAAGAGAGTTCCCAAATGTGGAGATAGAAATTCTGCATAAGAACGATATCGACGTTGAAGAACAAGTGATGAATGGTGAAATAGATGTAGCTGTTATCTACGAATCTGCCGATTATGCGAAGCTTGAGTACGTAGAGCTTTTCCACGATGAGATGTATGCCCTGGTACCAAAAGACCATCGTTGGACCAAAAAAAAATACTTGGAGGCAAAGGATTTTGAAGATCAGCAAATCATCATTCATTCTCTGCCTTTGGAGTCAGTTTCATTGTTTTCACAAGTTCTGATCCCGGAAGGCGTCCAGCCCAAAAATGTCATCCAGGTTCAAGTAACGGAGGCCATTATTGAAATGGTAAAAGCTGGTCTTGGTGTCAATGTGATGGCAAAATGGATTGTGGAACCCTATCTAAAAGATGGCGAAATAGCTTTGGTTCCGGTGACGAAGAGGGGAATTAACCGCACTTGGAATGTTATCAGAATGAAGCAGGATAGTCCTCCACAATACCTGGTCAATTTTGTGGAGCACTTGAAGTGCAACATCAAGGAGTTGGCTTGCTGCAAGCATGATTAAGCGCATTGCCTCTATATTTGATAGATATCCACATCGCCTATGAAAAACCTGGAAGATCTATGGAAAGATCTACAAAGGAGAAATGTAATAAAGGCTACTGTTTCCTACTTGGTGGTCGCATGGCTCATTCTTCAAGTGGTTTCTGTAGTGCTGCCCATTTTTAGTATTGGTTCTGAAGTTCAGCGATGGATCTTCATCCTCTTAGCCATTGGGTTTCCTTGTTGGGTCATTTTTGCCTACATCTATGAAAGAACACCGACGGGATACAAGCCGACTGATGAAGTTGCGGAAGAAAAGTCGATCTCAAAAAGTACCTCTAGAAGACTTAATCGGGTCATCATTGCTGGGCTCTCGCTAGCGGTCGTGCTTCTAGTTCTGGAAAGAATATTTCCTGTGAGCGAGTTGGTCTCAGCTGAAGGCAACAGCTCTGAGATGATTTCCATAGCTGTGCTTCCTTTTGAGAATCAAAGCCCGGATCAAGAAAATGAATTTTTCACTGAAGGAGTCCATGAGGATGTTATGACCAAATTGGCTGGACTAAATGATCTCACCATTATCTCAAAAACCACCATAAGAAAGTATAAGAATTATGAAGGTGACCTAAAGGACTTAGGTAGAAAACTAGACGTCAGTTATGTGATGGAAGGTGCTGTACGAAGATTCAATAACCAGGTGAGAATCACAGCCACGCTAATTGATGTAGCTACGGACCAGTCGGTCTGGTCGCATGAGTACGATGGAGAACTTGAAAGCATATTTGAACTTCAATCTGAGATTGCGACAAAGATTGCCAGTAGCTTGCAAACCAGCATTTCAAGTAGTGAGCAAGAAAATCTCAATGAAGTCCCCACCCCAGTTCTTGACGCCTACGATGATTACCTGAAGGGCAGGTTCATTCTTAACCAGATAAAATTCAATTACGATGAAACGCTAGAAGCCATCCGATTGCTTGAAAACGCGGTAAAAGCTGATGACCAGTTTTACAAAGCTTGGGCATTACTGGGAAGAGCGTGGGTGGAGAGATACTTCAAAGTAGCCTCATTAGATGAGAGAGAGGAAGAAAAAGAGCTAGCAAAAACCGAAGCAAGAAAAGCTTTAGATAAAGCAAAAGGAATAAACCCACAGGCCATAGAAGTTTTCCGCGAAGAAGGTTTTTTTCAGGCAAATGTACTAGGTGATAGAATTGGAGCTCTAAAAACCTTAGACAAGGCGCTGGCAATAAATCCATATGACCTGGAAACTATCATGAGTGAATCTATGATCCTTTTCTACATGGGAGAAATGGAAAAGATTATTGAGAATACGGAAAGGGCGCTTAAAGTCAATCCAGATAATTGGCAAGTCACTTATAGTCTTTCAATGGCTTATGAAGCAAAAAGGGAGTATAAGAAAATGGTCCCCTATTTGGAAAAATTGTACCAAATGAATCCAGACCAAAAGCATTATCTGGTGGAAGCCAAATACTATCAGTTTCTGAATGATGGCAAGATTTCTTCCTATGAAGACTTTCGGAATGCCGTGGAAATCACGGAATCCAGTGACCCCTTTGATGAGCGAGCTATCCAAAATAAAGAAATGGTAGTAGCATTATTTGAAGATCAATTTATGGAGTATAAGACTTCATGGTTGGGCAAATGGGAGAGCCATACCAGGGGGCACGGAGAATGGATGTGTCCCATGGTAGCAAACGAAAATTTAAATCATGCAAAACTCCTAATAGATCATAGGGATCATGAGCCTGCAAATCATATACTTGATCAAGTAAGTAGGACGAGATTGAAGCCAATAAATGAAAATTCTGTCTGCGTTTTCGATGCAAACGTCTATTTGCCAAAGCTGGATTTCCTAATCGGGGAAGATGAACTGGCAAAAACCAACTTGAAAGCCATTACTCCTATGGTATTGGCCAATGATCGGTACCCTAGAGGGGCTGTTGAAAAGGCGGTATTGTTAGAGGCTACCGATCTGATTGACCCCCAGAACGTGTATGAAATCTATAAGAGAATTTCCAGCGAGAGTGTCACGTTTTATGTCTCTTTCGAGAATATTTGTGCTAACCCATGGACCTACCCTAATCTCATCAAGACTCCCGAGTTTGTGAGAGAGATTAAAGAAGACGGGCGTTTTGTAGCTTTTCTTACTAAATATGGTTTCCTAAGCTAGGTGCTTCGATCTGAAGAAAACTAAGCTTTACTTGAAATATAGTATCTTTAGTTGGTTCACCTTAACTGACCTAATTCATGAATACATACAATACCCCGCTAGACGCTTTTGACTACTGGTTGAAGCAAGATCCAAATTTCATTTTCTTACGGCAGCCCATCAATAGAAAGTTCATTGAATACAGTCGCCAAGAAGCTTACGATCAGGCAATGGCCATCGCCGCATCACTTCATAAGATGGGGCTGAAAGCTGGAGATCATGTTGCGCTATTATCTAAAAACTGTGCGCATTGGTTTATGGCAGACCTGGCAATGATGATGGGTGGTTTTGTCTCTGTGCCTCTTTATCCGACGCTGGACAAAGGCACAATCAATGAAATTCTTGTTCATAGCGAAGCAAAAGCCATTATCATCGGCAAGCTTGATGACTACTCTAAGCAACAAGCTGGGATCACAGACATCCCGACGATCGGAATTGAACTATACGGCATTAACGAGCAACACTCCTGGGAAAATCTGATCAAA
This sequence comes from uncultured Roseivirgaceae bacterium, assembly GCA_964472815.1. GTDB lineage: Bacteria > Bacteroidota > Bacteroidia > Cytophagales > Cyclobacteriaceae > Ekhidna. Next base: position 7,970 of record CAYYNA010000109.1, on the reverse strand, counting down.
GAGGATATTGGTGATTTTAGTGCCCCTGGCCTTGAGCCCGACAGTCTGATAAGCATCATGTATACATCCGGTACCACTGGTAACCCTAAGGGTGTCATGCATAAGGTAAGTTCCTTTAATCACATGGGGCAAGAATCCATTGACACCATAAAAGTATCTCTGAATGGTCGCTATTTCTCCTACTTGCCGCTATCACACATTGCTGAAAGGATAGGTATCCAAATGGGATCCATCTATGCTGGCGGCTGCATCAGCTTCCCTGAGTCTTTGGATACGTTCGGAGAAGATCTCTCCTCAGTCAATCCAAACATGTTCATGGCAGTGCCTCGGATATGGCAAAAATTCCAGGAAAAGATCTTGGAAAAATTCCCTCAGAAGAAACTAGACAAGCTCATTTCGCTACCCATCATTGGTGGGATCATCAAGAAAAAGATTCGTCAAAAGCTGGGGCTCAATGAAGCTACCCACTGCTACGCAGGTGCTGCTCCATTAGCTATGAGTCTCCAGGAATGGTATGATAAGCTGGGAATCAATATCCTACAAGCTTACGGTATGACGGAAGATTGCATCCAGTCTCACTTTAATATCATCGGTGCAAATAAGTTTGGGACCGTAGGCCCCCCGCTTCCAAAAGTCGAATCCAGACTTTCGGCTGAAGGAGAGATTCAAGTCAAAAACGAAACATTAATGGTAGGCTATTATAAAGAGCCTGAAAAAACAGCAGAGATGTTCACGGAAGATGGCTTTCTAAAGACGGGGGATAAAGGAGAGTATGATCACGATGGCTATTTGACCATCACTGGTAGAATCAAGGATCAGTTCAAAACCGATAAGGGTAAATACGTCACTCCTTCGCAAATCGAAATGCTGCTCTCCAAGAATACCGACATTGAGCAGATCTGCGTAGTTGGGATGGGGATCGCACAACCCATTGCATTAATCGTCCCATCTGAAGCAGGTCAGGGAAAAAGTAGCGAAGACCTAGAGCAGTCTGTCTTACAAACGATAGATGAGGTGAACCCAACGTTGATGGCCCATGAAAAGCTTGCCAAAGCTGTGGTCATGAAAGAGCAATGGACAGTAGACAATGGCCTGATGACCCCATCTATGAAAGTGAGGAGATCTCGCGTGGAAGATATCCATCAAGACATGTACAAAACCTGGTTTAACAAAGAGGAGCGTTTCATCTACGAATGACCAAAATGGCGCATTAGCTTCATTGGATGCTCCCTTTACTAAATCGAATAAAAAGACGGTTGCTGAAAAACGGACAAATCAAAAGATTCCTAATCTACACCTTAGGTGAGATCTTCTTGGTCGTGGTAGGTATTTTGATTGCCTTGCAGATTGATAACTGGAATATCCAACGAAAGAACAGGATCAGAGAAGTTGCCATATTGAAGCAACTACACGCTGACTTTCAAAGCAACAAAGTTCAACTCGATAGCATTAAATATTTCAACCAGTTAGCGATTGATTATTGTGACATTATTATCTCTTTGATGCCTTTTGAAAAGGATTATGTAGCATCAATGGATACCATCAATCAGCTGGCGCCAAAAGTCTGGAACACAAAAACATTTAATCCGACGAATGGAAGCATTGAGGCGTTGATCAGTTCATCTTCCTTTGAAATTATCCAAAATGATACGTTAAGGAACCTACTAGCAAAGTGGAAAGATGTCTACTCGGACTATTCGGAGGAAGAGCAAGCAACCAGAAACTTTGTTCTGAATGAGGTATCTCCGTACTTCAGAGAGGAGTTTGACTATTTGAATGTTATGGCAGCAAGCAATAGGAAAATGATGAGTTCTAAAAAATTCAGAAACTTATGGTTTGACATAAAAGGTTATCGACAACAAATCATTCAATCAATGAAAGAAGAAAAAGTAGCGTGGCACATTGATGAAATTATCCGACTGACCAAACCCAATGCTCCGAATACTCAATAGAATCAAACGAGGATTGCTGAAAGACGGCAGGATAAAGAGATTCTTATTTTATACAGTAGGTGAGATCCTGCTTATCGTAATTGGATTGCTCATCGCATTACAAATCAACAACTGGAACAGCGAGCGGAAGGAGGAGCAAGAGCTCAATGAATATTTGATGAAGGTATCGGAGAATGTCTCAGTGGACATAAAGCTTGCTGATTCTCTTCAAACCCAAAGACTAAAGATCAAGGCAATCAGCAAAAAAGGACTGGATATCATTGTTGCGGATACAGGCAAAAATTTGCAGTTTCTGTTAAAGTCCATTGCAGTCTTTAGCGATTTCGAGTTTTACTCCAAGAAAGGAGGTTTTGAGTCATTAGTTAGTTCAGGATACGTAAGTAAGCTGAGTCGGTCAAAGATCGATAGTCTGCTTTTTCAATATTATGCGATGGTCGACGACCTCATTCGCGAAGAGAGGAGCTTCAATGGATACGTTGAATCAATGGAGCAGGCAATGAGCACAAATTTTCCACTACTTTCTGCTTATGGAGAGTTCATTGGCTATGAAGTAGATGCTGTGGCTGCTCAGAAAGCTGTGGAAGAACTATTCCAAGTAACCCCCTATCAGAATGCGTTAGTACGCGGGTCATTTCAAAGAGCAATTCTTCGAAAGTACACTGAAGTAATCCAAACCGGTAAGCTTCTCAAAGCTGAGATTGCGAAAAGAGTTCAGTAGGAATTTCTCCTCCAAATTAGGTTGGCAACTAAACGGTTGCTTGTTAATTTTATTTAATGCGTCTATCGATCCTGTTCTTTCTGATTTCATCTGTCATCTATGGTCAGACTTTGACTGACGCTAGAGATCAGCAAACCTATGCGTACAAAAAGTTGGGGAAGTTGTATTGGATGACGGAAAATCTTCGATTTGATGCCCAAGGATCCATCTGCCTGAAAGACTGTGATCAAATCAGATTCTACGACTTCAACTACTTGGCAAACATTTGCCCGGAAGGTTGGAGGCTTCCCAGTATGCTTGAATGGGATGCATTCACCGAATCTTTTGAGGGAGTGGAGAGTGTGAGAATGATGGAAGGAAACAAAAAACTATATCGGGTGGATTTCCTTGATCAGTTCAACCTATTTGATTCGAACACGCTAAATATAAAGCCGTACGGAAGAATAGAAGGGGGAGAGTTCAAAAAAGGTAAATACATTGATTACTGGACGGTCAATGACGAGACTGATGCTCGATTTCACATGCATATCTCCCCTTACTCTATTACAGGTCATACACACAAACATCATCTGAAAAGCAAAAAGCCTGAGCAATTCAGGCTTTTTGCCGTTCGCTGTGTTTGCGAAATCACAGACAACCCGTAATTGTGATTATTTGATCTTCTTTATTCCGTCCTGGTTCTTGAGCCTGCCGGTAATCAACCACCCGCCAAAATCCTCCGAAACCGCCATGATCAACTCATTATCTCCTTTCTTCAAGTCTAAGAAGATGGCATCAAAAAGGCCTATAGTGCCCAGGTACCTGTAGTCTCTACTTCTGAACCTATTGTTGCCTTTATAGATAGGCTTGCCATTCAATATAGCTACTACACGATCACTATATCCAAATTCAAATAATTTACGCTGATCACGTTCCGAGTTGATCATAATTTTAGCCAGCACGGTATTCTTCCCACTGCCATCAAAAAGGTTATGAATTCGAGAAATGTTGGCCGCTAATCCCTCCTCTGGTTCTATTGAGCCAACCCATTTTCGGTCACTTAAGACAGTAGCTAACCTGTCTGAATTTTCTAGCAGTTCTTCTGAGAACTTATCTGAAATACTCCAAGTCGGAATTAGACGCTCGAGTGACTCGTTTTCGATAGGGCTGAAATCAGAGATGACCGGAGGCTCGGTGGATATTTTTACGTCTGCTATGTGTAATCCCGTTTGATTCCCTCCCACAATGGTGATACCTCCTGCTAGCGTTTCATTGAAAGTGTTCCATGACAGCTGAGGTTTATCGCTCCAGTCAAGAAATACCTGCACTTGGTTATCATTTACTACAATTTTCACATGTGTCCAGGTTTCGTAATTGAACTCATATGCAAATGAGTACTTTGGACCATGATAAAGTTGCCAAGGTGTAATTCCGCGAGTCGTTGGAGTAGCCTGAGTCGCATCAGGGTTTCCTGACTGGTGCGGTCTTATGTAGAATTGTTCCGCATCTTCATTTTCCTGCGTTCTAAAATAGATACCCGGAAAGCCTCTCACTTCTTTCAAATAAATATCGTACTCTATCGTACCATTCAGGAATTTTCGATTTTTTAAGGTCATTGACCCACCCTTTAGATAGATGGCATCTTTTCCTCCAAAATTCTCCAAGACGTAAGATTCTGCCTGAATATCCCAGTTAGTTGTATCTATGGGAATGATCTGTGCGCTTGCCATACTCATCATAGCAAGTGCAATAAGTGTTAGTATGTCCTTTTTCATGTAGCATACTTACGGTAGAAAAACTTCCTCTTCCTTCACACGTTGGTTCAAGTTCATTCAATCTGATTCACCTTTGTTCAAAAAATCATTGTTACAGACATTTGAGTATGTCAATTAACTCCCAAGATATTGCTCGACTGAGAAAGTCCATTGAAAACCGAATGAACTGGAGTGCCGCCTCTTCGTGGCACAGTAAAATGTTCGAGGAGCTTTCCCAAACAATATTTAAGGAAACAGGCATCATGCTTAGCGTCGCGACGCTGAAGCGGTTTTTTGGCGTGGTTAAACATGAAGGCCTCCCGAGTGTAACCACCCTTGATGCACTATCAAAGTTTCTAGGAGAAGAGAATTGGACGGCTTTCAAAACTCGCCGAACAAGGAGGAAATGGCCTATCAAGTCTCCGGGAAAAACCACTTACATCACCGTCGGATTTATTCTTGCATTGGTCACAGTTAGTCTACTAAGCAGTAGAAGACCTGATGTGGTCATTAATGCATCCGATTTTGAGTTTTCCAGCAAGGTCTTAAGCAATGAGTTTCCGAATTCTGTGGTTTTTGACTTTAGCATCCCTGAAGATATCCTGGCGGATACCTTCAAAATACAGCAGTACTGGGACCCTACCAAGACCATAACGGTCAATCGAGATCAGCAAAAAGCAACCGGTATCTACTACCACCCTGGATACTTTGAAGCCAAGTTGCTTGCAGATGGTCAGACCATTAAAACGCATGACCTTTTCTTAAAAAGTAATGGATGGCTTGGTCAAATTGAGTATGCATCAACACCCAAGTATTTTGAGCCGATCATTGAGAATGAATCCCTTAGCGCTCCCACAGAAATTGCAAATGAGGTCAAAAGCCTGGAGGAAAGGACAGTTACCTCCTTCCACTACATAGATGATCTAGGTGAGATTTCGGGGGATAACTTTCAACTTTCAGCAGTGATAAAAAATACCTTCGATGACCGATGGGCGGTCTGTCAAGCAACCTGGATTTTCGTACTGGCAACAGATGGGGCCTTTGTCATCCCTTTTTCCAAACTGGGTTGTAGCTCTGACAACAACCTGCTTTTGAATGATGTGTTCCTAAGTGGAAAGTCTAACGATCTTTCAGCTTTTAGCGCCGACTTCTCTGACCCAACCTCCATTCAAATCAATGTACAAGAAAAGCAAGTCTCCATTTTGATAGGCAATGAAGTGGCGTATGAGACTTCTTACTCAGATACCATGGGCAGACTGGTTGGTCTCCGCTTCAAGTTTGCAGGTCTTGGAGAAGTGATATCCTATGATTTAGTGGATCAGAATCTGGAGCGGATTCAGCTATAGTCACCTTTGAATGGGTTTGAATCAACTTGAATGGCGTTGGTCTTTGAGCCTTGAGTAATTGACTTCACTTTTGAGAAAACTCAAAATAAAAAGGCCATGAAGCTCATCTCAAAACTGCTCACAGCACTTCTATTTGTTGGTACGCTATTATCTCACGCCCAGGACGTAGGTGGAAAGACGCTGGTCAGCCAGCATCGAAAAACTAGCGTAAACATTGGAAAATGTGAGATTACCATTTCCTATCACAGTCCAACCGCAAAGGGCCGAAAGATCTTTGGCGGTATTGTTCCTTTTGACTTTGTAGTTGATGGAAAGGAATATCCCTGGAGAGCCGGATCGAATCAACGCACAACCATCGAGTTCAGCCACCCCGTGGAAATTGAAGGCCAAAAACTAGACTCTGGCTCCTACGGATTTGTGGTCTTGGTTTCTGAAAAGGAATGGACGCTGATATTTTCTTCGAGCAAAAGCTGGGGCGCCTTCAGCTACGACAAAGCCAATGATGTATTAAGGGTCCCCATAAAAACGGTGAAGACCTCTCATCAAGAATGGCTCAGCTATGAATTTCAGAATCCCACATCTGAGTCTGTAGATGTCCAACTTCGATGGGAAGAAACAGCCATCTCGTTCAATGTGAAGACCGATGCGCTTAATAACCTGCTAACTGACTTGATCTCCAAAGAGGATAAGAATGCGGCAGATTTTCAAAGCCTAGCGATTTGGACCCTAGAAAAGAACCCGAACGATAAAGAACTCGCGCTGGATTACTTGGAGCAGTCTTATCCTAAAATTGATTCCTACGAAAGCGAGTACTATCAAAATGCCACCCTGTTCAATTACAAGGTGCTGAAAGGAGAGTTGCTGATAGATATGGGTCAAAGAAGAGAAGGGGAACAACTAATTGAAGAAGCCCTCGAATCAGCTTCAGGATTCAATACCTACTACTATGCATTAAACAAGTTGCTGGTCAAAGGAGAAGAGAAAAAGGCATTGCAGCTCTTGAAAGCTCAAGTCAAAAGAGATCCTGAAAATAGAGCGAATTTCTTAGCCCTTGGGGAATTCTATCTGAAAACTGGCAATCAGGAAAAAGCTACTGAGAGCTTCAAAAAAGCCGCCGAGTTATCGGTCGGATCTCCTGGTGAAAATTATACCAAGTACGTCTACCTGCAGAATAAACTGATCTTGGAGAATAGCTCCCAATAATGGAGTTCAATCAAAATAGGGTGCTAAAGCCGACAGGTACCTCTCCGCGATAAAAACTGCTCCGGCCTCATTGTAGTGGACATCATCGGCGAGTAAGCTGTCGCTAAACCCTGTGAACATATCCACTGCAATGACCGCTGAGGTAGATGTAGTTTGATTCTCTGCAATCGTCACTACATCAGATTGCATCCGTATAAAATAGTTGAGTAAATCTCCCGTCATAATCTCCGATTGACCAGGAGCTAATTGCTCTATGATGATCGTGGCACTTGGGTTGGCTCGTTGAATGATATCTATGATGGCATTGATGTTCTCTAAGGCTTGATCGTAGTTCAAACCTTGCAAAGCATCATTGCCGCCGGGGGAACTGAAAAGTACAATATCTGGAGTCCCAGCTCGCTCGATCCATCCTTCTACACCAGACAAAATCTGGCCGGATGTCCATCCTCCTCTACCTTCATGATCAACATCAAAGCGGATATTATTGTATGTCGGGTAGGACGCATCATCTTCCACGGTTCCGATAAAATCGAACTCCCAGTTCTCATCTACCATCAATTTCCAAAGCTCGTATCGATAACTCTCAAAGAAGGGTCTGGCTCCTTCTACTCTGGATGCTCCTAAAGGCATGATTTTCAAGCCTGCGCGCTCTTCGCTTCTCACGCTGGGGTTGACCGGCTCATCTTCACTACAAGCCGATATGGCAAACAAGAAGACCGCAATTATGGAAAGGATGTATGTTTTTCTTAGCATTACCAGCATTAGTTTGTGTGTTATACAGGGGGCTGAAATGAAACCCTAACAGAAATTCAAAATATTAGTTTTTTAGAAGGTTCTGTGGATAACTATTGTAGAGTCTTAACATCCATTCATTCTACCTTTACCCCATGCCAGAAAAGAAACTATTTCTCCTTGATGCTTTCGCTTTGATTTACCGAGCGCACTTCGCGATGAGTCAAAACCCGCGTTTGACCACCACGGGTATAAATACCGGAGCGATCATGGGTTTTACGAATTC
>CAYYNA010000108.1:8070-11814 GCA_964472815.1 uncultured Roseivirgaceae bacterium | reverse complement strand
GTTGAATTATATAAATCTCAAGATGAGTTTATTATGACCATTACTCCTGAGGGTACCCGTAGCTATTCACCAAATTGGAAGACTGGTTTTTATAGAATCGCAAAACAAGCGGAAGTACCCATCGTAAAGATTGGTTTTGATTATCTGAGCAAGACTGTTTTTGTGGATGAACCATATTATGCTAGAGATAATATGGAGGAGGAGATCGAAGAAATGAAAAGCTATTTCAGGAAATTCAAAGGAAAGAATCCGGAGGATGGAGTAAAATGAAAAAGCCCCTTAATGGGGCTTTTGCTATTTTTTAGCTGTTGTTTTCTTTCGAGTAGTCCTTCTTTTGGGCTTGACTTCTTCTTCAATTACATCCTCAACATCTGAAAGGATCCTTCCACAATGTTCACAAACAATGATCTTTTTCTTTTCTCGAATTTCAGCCTGCTTTTGAGGGGGTACAACATTAAAACAACCACCGCAAGCACCTCTTTTAACTGGAACAACTGCAAGCCCATTCCGCATATTTGAACGTACCTTTTCATAGGAGTTTAGTAGTCTTTCTTCAACGTTCTTTGCGGCTTTCGCACGCTCTTTGTCCATCTTCTGCTCATCCTCTTCAGATTCCTTTACAATAGAATCAAGCTCGTCTTTTTTGTCTTTAAGGTCTTTTTCCCTTTCGGCGAGTATTCCTTTAGTTTCCTCAGATTCTTCCTTTTTCGATTCAATCTTTTCGTAAGCCTCTTTTATTCGCTTTTCTAAGATCTGAATTTCCAATTGTTGCAGTTCAACTTCTTTTGTTATCGCGTCGTACTCACGATTATTTCGGACGTTCATCTGCTGCTCTTCGTATTTCTTTATCAGCTTTTCAGCATCTTTAATAGCAACTTTGTTTGCGTCAATTCCGTCCTCTAGCTCCTTCTGTTCATCAGCTTGTTTATCTAGTCTAGTTTGATAACCTGCTATTTCATCTTCAAGATCTTGTACCTCCTCCGGTAGTGCTCCTCTAACCTTCTTTACCTCATCAATTTTTGAATCAATTGCTTGTAGTTTTTCTAAAGCTTCTAGCTTTTTAGCTACTGTATTTTCCATTCAGTTTTATAAGTATTTGATAGGATTTGTGTCAACTTTCGACAAACGAAACGCAAAGTTAGCGAAAGTTTTAGTTAAATCATCGTGCAATAAATCTTTAGTGAATACCTCACTTTCGTAATGCCCAATGTCGGCAATAATGATGTCGTCATTTGCTTCAAAGAATTCGTGATACTTGAAATCAGCAGTGATGAAGATATTAGCTTTTTGTCTCAAAGCATTTTTCAAGAGAAATGAACCAGAACCACCACAGATGGCAACCTTACTTATTTGCTTTTTACTCAACTTGGTATGTCTAATTAAGTTCAAGTTCATACTAGCCTTTAAATGTTGCAGAAACATATCTGCTTCCATAGGCTGCCGCAGATGCCCAATCATCCCAGAGCCAACCTCTTGATTCTCATTTAATAGATCCGAAGAAAAGTAGGCTACCTCCTCATACGGGTGTGCCTCTTTCATTTTACTTATGATGAAGTTGAGTTCGTACTTTCGAACTAGGACCTCAATTTTTTGCTCCTTTGTCATTTCGCGAATCCCTCTGCTTCCAATGGCTGGGTTACTTTGTTCATTTCCTCGAAAAGTACCGGTACCCGTTGATTGAAAACTGCACTCATCGTAATTGCCTATGCTGCCAGCGCCGGCTTCAAACATCACTTTTGCCACTTGCTCAACATGCTCTTCTGGGACAAACACGGAGAGTTTTGTTAATAGATTTCTTTTAGGTTGAAGTGGAAGAAGTTCTTCAAGGCCAATTTTTTCGGCAATTTTTTTATTTACACCAGTATGGATGTTGTCAAGATTGGTGTGAATTGCATAAATGTTAATGTTATTTTTAATGGCTTTTCTGATGCACTTATCTATCCAGTGCTTTTGCCCAATTTTCTTCAGACCTTTGAAGATTAGTGGATGATGAGCTATGATAAGGTCATCACCCTGAGAAATCGCCTCGTCAATAACTTCTTCTGTTACGTCCAAGGTGATTAGTGCTGAGTTGCACGTGTTTTTTGGGTCTCCAATTAGTAGCCCAGAATTGTCATATTCCTCTTGAAGAGAAGGATGAGCCCACGACTCTAGGTGATTCATGATATCTCTTACTTCCATATCTTGCATATCATTTTCTATTGCGAGAAATATAGGAATACTTTTTGCAAATGCTATTGAAATTTGAGAATCACATAAATGCAATTAGTAAATTTGCCCGTGAGATTATTATTTTCACTTATAACGTTTTCTTTTTGTTTTTCGCTCCTCGGGCAGATTGTCGATGATTCAACCAAGCAGATCTATGGCCCGAAAACCACTAAGTACATCACAGAAGACCTGGTGCTGAACAATTCAGGGGACTACCAGACGATTGATACTTCTATTTATCTGATGGAACGACAATCCTTAGTGGATCGGTCAAGTCGTGAATTACAAAATCTTGGCGTAATTGGGACCGCTGTTTTTCCGGTTTTTCATACACCGCAAACAACTATTGGTAGAAGCTCAGGATTCAATGCGTATAAGAGATACGCCTATCAACCAAATGAGATCAAGTACTACGATTCTAAGTCTCCCTTTTTCGATTTGTTCGGTATGATTGGAGGAGGAAACCGTAATATCATAGGTGTAGATTTCTCCCGAAATGTCAATCCAAATTGGAATGTAGGGTTTAACTACAAGAGGTTTACTGTTGACAAGCAGCTCGCTCCTAATGGTCAAGGGGATAGGCAGGTAGAAAGTGCCGCGTTTGCTGCATACACGCATTACAAGAATCAAAAGGTACCATACCAAATTATGTTTCAGTACACACAGTTGAATCATAATGCAGTGGAACTGGGCGGGGTAAGGTATATAACCGACAATGAACTTAGATCTGAGCTTTTTCAGTTTGAAAATGCACTTCTGAGGTTGGATGAGGCTGTCACAAACGTCAGGGAAAATCGACTTCATCTCTATCAGGACTACCAGTTAGTGGATGCTTTCCAGCTCTATCATGTCCTAGATCGGAGGTCGGAGCAAAATACGTTCGAGGATTTTGCTGGGGGATCAAGCAGCACCTATAATCCGTACTCACTGACAACCTATCCAAACTTCTTTGTTGATGAAGATTCTACGTATCAAAGGTCTAATTTCAGCTCATTTTCCAATGAAGCGGGAATTAAGGGAGAGGTTTCCAGTGTCTTTTATAGAACATACCTAAAACTTCGATGGGTCGACTTTCGCTACAATTATCTTGATCCTGAATTTCAAAAGCTAGAACAATACCTTGGGGGTTATGCGAGATTCAAGTGGAGGGATAAGTTTTCAGTAGAAGGTAATGCTGAATACCTAAGAGGTGGTGAATATACCTTCAAAGGCTCTATATCTAGTAATCTGATCAATGTCTCGTACAATTCGTCAAGGTCGGCAGTTCCGTATGTGTATAATCGATACTTCGGAAATCATCATGATTGGAGCAATGCTTTTGATCCGGTTTTTGCCAATCAGCTTAAGGGGAATGTCAGATTGAATTTGAAGTTTTTAGAATTAGTCCCTGAAGTGGATTTGACTTCCTACCAAAACTATCTCTACTTTGATGATCAAAGGCAAGCACAGCAAATTGGAGGAACATTTCTGATAAGTAAGCTTGGTGGTCAGGCAAATATCCGTTTGCTTAACAAAAAAGGGGAGGGTTGGCAC
>CAYYNA010000108.1:0-7970 GCA_964472815.1 uncultured Roseivirgaceae bacterium | reverse complement strand
GATGGAGGATACTTTGCCTCACCTTTTTATCCCGGTCAACCTAGGTCGCTAGACCTAATAGTGAAATGGAGGTTTTTTGATTAATGGAGAATACGAAGACAACCCTTGGTTTAGAATTACCAACAGACCCCAGGTGGGTTAATATCGCGGAGAAGAACATTGAAGACATTCTGGTGGACCATGCGTATTGTGAGCAAAAAGCGGCAAGTTCTTGTATTTCTTTAATTGTCCAATTCTCTGAAAAAGATAAACTGGTTGAGGTACTGACCCCAGTTGTCGCTGAGGAATGGGCGCATTTTGAGTTGGTCATTGAGCATTTAAGGAAACGAGGTTATGCTCTAGGCAAGCAGCGCAAAGATGAGTATGTTGCCCAGTTGTCAAGTCGTGTTAAGAAAGGGGGGAGCAGGGATGAGCAGCTTCTCGAAAAACTGTTAATGAATGCCTTAATCGAAGCAAGGAGCTGTGAGAGATTTAAGTTGCTATGGAAGAACATTGGGGATGAAGAACTGCAACGATTTTACTATGATCTAATGGTCTCTGAAGCGGGGCATTATCATAATTTCATTGAATTAGCTAAGGAGTACGTTGATCCTGAGAAAGTAGAAAAGCGCTGGAAGGAGTTTCTTAGAGAAGAGGCAGAAATAGTACAGGGTCTGGAACCCAGAGCAGACAGAATGCATTAAACAAAAAAAGCAGCTATAAGCTGCTTTTTTTGTTAATATCTAAAGATTCTTAATTTTTTAGGACCCTTGCCTGCGCGTAGTGTTCATTGCCTCTTAACGTAATCATGTAAATACCTACGGGGTAGTTTGACAAGTCCAATGGAACTTTTCGTTCGCCTCTAGACACGACTGAAGAGTAAACGCTCTTACCGCTTAGGTCTGTAATGCTCAAAGCTAATTCTGAATTGACATCCGAAGGAACATCTATCGTAACCATACGATTGGAAGGGTTAGGGTACATATCAAAACTAAATGTCGCAAGCTCTTCAACTCCCAGTGCAATTTCCACAGGTACTTCTAGGACAGCTGAGTTAGCAGATGATCCTGAAGTGTTGAGTGCTCTTACCCTTATTTGGTAGGTTCCTGATTCTGCTACTTCCACATCTAAGATCGTAAGTATATCAACAGAGAGAGACTCATACCCCTCAACAAAGGTGTTGAAATTATCAACCGAGATATCTACTTCAAAAGATGTTATTCCAGACTGGCCTACCCAAGAAATGCTGAAGTTACCCATATCTTGATTGGTTAGCGCGAGCTCTGTTGGAGCATTTGGTACTGTCAGAACACTAGCCGTGGCAGATGCTTCGGAATTAGCCAACGGCCCTTCTGCAATTACTCTGTAGTAATATCTTAGATCTCCATCAAGCACTTCAGTATCTACGAATGTGGTAAGATTCGCATCTGCAATTCCGATTTCAGTGAAAGGACCTGAATCACTTGTACTTCTTTCAATGATAAATCCAGTCTCATTAGTTGAGTTGTCGGTCCAAGAAAGCGCTACTTGCTTGTCGTCATTTATTTCAGCAGATAGTGCGCTGGGAGCACTCGTTCCCTCAAGTATTTCCCCTTCTAGAAGGAAAGCAAGATCTTGACCTGCAAAATCTCCAACGGAAGCCGCAGTAAGCCAAGCACCTGCTTCCAAACCAAAGAAGCCTAACCTATCGTTAATATGCCACTCCTCATCTGTCGTTATTCTGGTTCTCCAGTTCCAGCGAGCTGTTGAAATTGGTGAAACCGAATACACTGAAAGCCAGTACTGTCCAGAACCTAGGGCTTCAATGGAGACAGGTAGTCTGATCTCCGTTTGACCCGGGAAATACTCAACTGAAACAGTCTCGGCGCGAAGCAAATTGGAGTCATCTGGGTCGTTACCAGAATCACCGTAAATCTCGACATTAAATGAAGTGATTGTTTCATTTTCAAGCCCCTCTGCAGGATCAGACATGGTGCCAAAGACTGTTATCGATGAAAGATTCCAAACATCTCCACTGGCTACTAAAAAATTATCGCTTAGTTGAACCAAGGTATCTGCCCGGTCTGTCATTTGCATTGAGATAATTGATGTTGTGGTAAGGTTTGATGTTTGATCAAAGAGCACTTCATTGCCAATGATGACCTCAAAATTATCTGCAGCAGTCTTTCCATTGGAGGTTGCTGTTAAGGTTAAGGATATTTCGCCAAGCTCTCCTGGAACTAATGCGCTTAGGGTTAATGTAGTTCCAGAAATAGACGTTCCTAATAGCGAGGGATTACTATTAGAAGTAATCTCATAAGTAATTTCACTATCCTCATTGTCTTGGTCAGTGAAAACAGCACTCAAGTCCACATCTTCAGTAACTACCTCCGTTTCATTCACAATGATTCGAATGCTACCAATGGCCTGCGCTACGGTGGGAGGGAAGTCTCCGTCAAATGTTTCGAAGTTCCAAGTAGTATTGTCAGATATTCCTAAGAATTCGTTCTCGTTGCTATCAGTGACAATTCCTGCATCAGCATTTACGTAGTAGCTGGTACTTGGATTAAAATTGTTCGTTGGATCCACTGTAAGTACTACACCAGAAATGTTCACCGCAGAAGAGGTTACATCGATGGTCTCAAAAACAGAATCATCTGATGAATCGAAAATGGTGATGTTACCTGTACCCACCACAATAGATTCGTTAAATGAGATTACTAGATTTTGATCAAGCAGCACTTCAATTTCATCGTCATCGGGACTGAGAGAAACAATCGTAGGAGGGTTGGTATCTTGAGTACTTGAGAAGGCGTCTGTGGTAAAGACCCCTCTACCAAACGTAGCAACAGCCACCACACCATCAGAATCACGATACTGTAACATATCACATCTAACATTTGCTAGATTATTCGAAGTAGGCTCCCATGCAGGGTTTTCAGCGAGAATATTATCTGTTGACCAGACACCTAGCTCAGTGGCAAGAAGCACTTGATTGGAGTTATTTGGATTAAACAAAGCCCATCGGACTGGTATGTCAGGGATACCAAATTCTTCTTGGTCTTTGTTTACCCAAGTCTCGCCACCGTCAGTAGTCAGCCAAACGGAATTGACTCCAAAGTTTGAAAATGTAACAATCAATTGATCCTCAGTTGAACCAATATCAACTGAAGAGACATTCCCAGATTCGTCCAGGTTTTCACTAATATTAGTGACTGTCGGGCTATCTGTATCTGCATCGTCAATGATGAAAACGCTTCCCTGTCTACTTCCGACATAGATTCTATTCTCAGTTGGAGCGTTGGCGTTGATGTGTGAGATATTGCCGACATTGACCGATACAAACTCTTCTGCTGAAGGGGTTGTCGAATTAATTTCCTTAATAACCATGTACTGATTACCAGCTGCAGCTGTGTATAGGATATGGCTGTCATTATCCAAATCCGTTGGATTAACAAATGCGTGAGAAGTGTTTTGACCTGTCAATCCTTGGAAGGATATCCCACCATTCGAAGAGTGGAAGACTGCATTGAATTGAACAGATGCTATTTGGAAATTTCCGTCTGTTTGATCAATATGGCAAAACATACCATCTCCACCTACAGCTTGACCCGTCGTTAACCCTCCAGCGTCTGAAAACCTTTGGGTACCGTTATCCTGAGATCCTGCTAAGAAATTTCCCGATCCAACCTCATTTCGGATTGCTACCGCATAGAACTGGGTAACCGCATAATTATTATTTCTTGTATCAAATTCAGGATTGGAAACATTAGGGTCGCCTATATTACTAGAATACGAAACACCCCCATCGTGACCAAAGACAGCTTCATTTGGAAATCCAGGACGATAAGCAGCTTCGTGCTGATCCGCATGTACAAAATCATCACATGATCCGGTCCAATACGATACCAGCTCCATGTTTTCACCAGCTTCTGTTGATCTGAATATGTCAATTCCTCCGATCGTAACAACATCTGGATTGTTAGGCTGGACTGCAACAATAAGATCATAAAAAGCCTGACCCCTAGTAAAGTCTTGGGTGTCCTCTGAGCAAGACTGATTCACATACCTCGGAACTTCCAGGTCATTCCAAGTATCGCCTCCATCGTCAGATCGTTGAAACCACGTAACAGTCGTTCGAGCAGTTGAACTTTGAGCTAATGCGTAAATCCTTGTTGAGGAGGTTTCATCGCTTTGCGACGGTGCAATTGCTAATTCAATCCAAAGTGGGTTTCCACCTGGAGGGGTTACTTCTGTCCAGTTTACCCCATCATCGGTAGACCTCCAAACCTGTCCAAATCCATTACCTATTCCAGTAGAAGCATAAATGTCGCCATTGGCAGCAAGTTGAAGGTCTGCTCCTCGTCCGCTAACCACCCTAGTCCAAGAGTCACCACCATCGGTAGATCTAAAGATTCCTCCATCACCTCCTTCATTTAGTGAAGGTCTTGTGGTAATTAGAAGTGAATTACTTGGCGTTGCAACCACTTTCTGAATGTATCTAAAATCAGGGCCTAATGTACTTTCCAGGAGTGTCCATGTAGTTCCAGCATCTGTACTTTTGTAAAGCCCAGCTCCAGCAACTCCTCCGCCACCGTTCCCGGCGATAAAGCCTTCTCCCGTGCCTACATAGAAAGTGTTCGTATTATTCGGATCATAAACAATGGAAGAAATAGCTAGACTAGCTAAAAAGTCATCCACTTTAATCCATGCAGAGGTAGGATCTGTGATATCATTGTTAAACCACAGTCCGCCAGATACTGAGCCAGCCCACACTTTAGTGGCATCCGGGTCATTTGGATCCCACATCAATGCTCGTGTTCTTCCACCAACATTGTCAGGGCCTCTTTCAGACCAATTTACATTCGGAATAGCGTCTCTGGCTGCCCCTTCGATTTCAGATAAAGGTTGATAGTCCAACCTCCTATTTTTCTTCTCACCTCCTTGAATATCATTGAATTCAATGCCATTTTCTGGTCGAGATTTAAGTACTCCCTTGGTATACTCGTATGCTCGGGCTAGCCTTTCTGTGGGTATTCTTTTGAGTTTCGGGTCGACAACTTGTAAAAAATTATGCTCAGCTGCTAAGTCAGGTCTATCGAACTTTGGCAGATTTGATAGTTCAGTAGGTGAAATATCTCTGTTTGCATAGGGGTGATTGTTAATAAAATCCACGTATTCTGACTTTTCAGCACTGCCCAATTGTCGGGACCCGAAATGGTATAGTCCCGCAGTTAAGCAACCCAACACTAAGGTCAGAACAGCAATTCTCTTCGTGTTACTCTTCATGTTTACTTTACTAAAATTTATGTCCTAAACTACTATCAAACTTTTTCTCCGATTGATCTTTTAGACTAAATTTTGAGTTTTAGTTATTAGCCCCCGAGCTTTTCGTGCAAATCGTCTATTTTGCGACTTAGACCATTTAAAAAATGAAGAAAATTTTACTGCAATCTCTTATACCTCTTTGTGTCTTGATGCTGTTTTCATGCAAATCGAATAAAGGCAACTCATCAAAGATTGCGAGTAAACAAATCACAGTGACAATGGTCTCTGAATATTGCGGAGGAGCCAACCCTTCCGCTGAGGTTCTAGAAGATCTGAAGAAACCTAAACCTGCTGGAAATATGGACCTGGTTTTGGTTGATAACGAGAAGCAAATTCCCTTTGCTACCGATGAGAATGGGTTGTCTTCAATCTCACTTAAGCCTGGAAAATATCAGATTTTCCTTGCTGAAAAGCTAGATGCAACGGCTTACTCAGCTAATGTCGAGGCTATATGCGATAAATGGAAGGCTAAGCCCAACGGCTCACTTGAAGTGCTCAAAGGTCAGGATTCCATTGAAGTTGAAATCAGCAAGGATTGTAATCCTTGCAATCAACCTAGCTACTAACTTTTTCTTTATAAGCGAAATCATGAACGTTTGCGACTGCTCTTCCTGATGGATCAGCTGCATTCTGAAAGGATTCATCCCAAAGTAGTGCTTCCGGTGTACTGCATGCTACAGATTTGACAGAGGGGACACACTTTGCTGCTGTCTCGGACTCAAAATGCCCATGAAAGATGCTTCTATAGAGGTACTCCTCCTTGCTCTTTGGAGTGTTTATCGGAAATCTAAATTTCGCAGCTTCAAATTGCTCATCACTCACCGCAACAGAAGCATAATCTTTCAGAGCGTCAATCCACCCATAGCCTACACCGTCAGAAAACTGTTCCTTCTGACGCCATGCAATCTCGGATGGAAGGATGTCTTCAAATGCCTTTCTTAACACCCACTTTTCGATTCGCTCATCTGTGATCATTTTCTCCTCCGGATGAACATGCATTGCCACATCCAAAAACTCCTTATCTAAGAAAGGAACCCTTCCTTCCACACCCCATGCTGCAAGAGATTTGTTTGCCCTCAAACAATCGTACATATGTAGCTTATTCAGCTTCCTTATGGTCTCCTCGTGAAATTCTTTGTCGTTGGGGGCTTTATGGAAATAAAGGTAACCCCCAAAAACCTCATCAGATCCCTCTCCTGAAAGGACCATTTTTATGCCCATAGATTTGATTACACGAGCAAGCAAATACATGGGTGTGGATGCACGTACAGTCGTAACATCATATGTCTCGAGATGATAAATCACGTCACTGAGCGCATCTAAGCCCTCTTGGATGGTGAAGTTTACTTCGTGATGAATTGTACCGATATGATCTGCTACCTTCTTAGCTGCAATCAAATCTGGCGAGCCATTCAGGCCAATGGCAAAAGAATGGAGGCTCGGCCACCATGCACCTTCTTCATCATTTGATTCGACTCTTTTAGAAGCATATTTCTTGGCAAGCGCCGACACCACAGAGGAATCCAAACCGCCGGAAAGTAGGACTCCATACGGAACGTCAGTCATTAGTTGTCTGTGTACAGCATTTTCAAATGCTGTCTTAAGGTCTTCTATGGTTGAGTTTTTAGCGTTGGAAACATAATCATAGGACGTCCACTGCGGATTGTACCACTTCTTAGGTTTATCTAATTTGTCTGTGAGGTAATGACCCGGAGGAAACTCCTCGATTTTTTTACAGTAGCCCTCAAGGGATTTCAATTCGGAAGACACATAGAATTGGCCCTTAATGTCCCATCCCATATACAAGGGAATAATTCCCATATGATCTCTGGCTACTAAATATGAATTTTCAAGCTCATTGTAGAGGATGAAACCAAATATTCCGTTCAGTTTATTGATAAAGTCAGTTCCATATTCCTCATAGAGCGCTAAAATCACCTCACAGTCAGATTCTGTCTTGAACTGATAGTCTCTCGAAAGCTCGCTCTTAAGATCTTTATGGTTGTAAATCTCTCCGTTGGCTGCTAGAACCTTCTTGCCATCTGGAGTGAAGAGAGGTTGTCTTCCTGACTGAGGGTCTACGATAGCTAGTCTTTCATGCGCTATGATAGCGTTTTCACCAACGTATATTCCCGACCAATCCGGTCCTCTATGACGGATCTTGCGTGATTGTTTTAAAACCTGTTTCCTTAATTCAGAAGGTTCGCCATTGATTTCGAATAATCCAACTATGCCACACATTACTTATAAAATTTACAACGTGAGGTCAAAAGTGATATAAATATTCTACTCAGATGTTATAAATATTGAAAATATTAATCCAATATTTGAAAATATTGAAAATCTCTTGCAACTAAGTCTTCTGTTTCTTCTTTTTTGCCGCGGGGAAGAGGATATTATTAAGAATTAGTCGATATCCAGGAGAGTTGGGATGCAAGTTCAGGTCGGTGGGCGGCTCATTGACAAAATGCTGATAGTCCTCAGGGTCATGGCCGCCATAGAAGGTCCAAAAGCCTCTACCTAGTACCCCATGCACGTACTTGGCTTCCGCAATGCTGGGTGTATGTCCCATGACGATAACATCTCCTTTTACCAGCTGCTGCTTGAAGCCAGTGGTTTGACCCATAAAACCGTGTATGATTTGCTGGTGGTTTTGTGTTAGCATGGTCGGGATGGGATCCCAT
>CAYYNA010000107.1:3627-11846 GCA_964472815.1 uncultured Roseivirgaceae bacterium | reverse complement strand
GAAGGGACAAATAAGTTGATCGCAACGCAGAAAGCACTCATATACACTGGAGTTGAAGACTTCACTTACCATTTGAACTGGGACATAGAGCAAGAGACTCAAGTGGAGAAAGTCTTGCCGGAAATGAATAAAGATGAGCAAATCATCTATGACCTCATTCGAGTCAATGGAGGTCCATTGGAAATCGATCTAATTGCTATTCAGTCGCAAGTACCAATCAATCAAGTCGCATCCCATTTGCTAACTATGGAATTTAAGAACCTAGTAAAAAGCTTACCAGGGAAGAAGTTTGGTTTAGTGTAGTGAGCCAAAAACAGAAGCTGCCATCTCTACCGATCTATCAAACTCATTCATATCGAGTTTAACTGATACTCCTTCCGACTCGAAATAGGCAAGCATCTTTTCTGTGGCCATATTGCCGGTCAAATCGTCTTTAGCCATTGGACAACCACCAAAGCCTTTAATTGCCCCATCTACTCTTCTACATCCAGCACGGTAAGCTGCATCTATTTTCTCTGTAATAGTATTTGGAGTTGAATGCAGGTGCGCGCCGAACTCTATATGGGGGAACCTGGGGATAAGACTGGTAAAAAGCTGATCAATGATTACTGGCTTAGATACGCCGATGGTATCAGCTAAAGAAATGACCTCCACTTCCATCTCATCAAGTTTCGAAACGAATTCAGATACATAATTCATCTCGTACGGATCACCGTAGGGGTTTCCGAAACCCATAGATAAATAAACAACAAGGGTCTTGTCACTCTCTTGTGCTCGTTCCTGGATTTCGGCAAGATCATCAAATGCAGAATCTATAGAACGATTAGTATTTCGTTGCTGAAATGTTTCTGATAGAGATAGTGGGTATCCTAGGTATTGAATTTCATCAAATTGACATGCATCGTCAGCTCCTCTCGGATTAGCCACGATAGCTAGGAGCTTTGAATTTGAAGAGGACAAGTCCAATCGTTCTAGGACCTCACCAGTATCCTTCATTTGAGGAATGGCCTTTGGAGAAACAAAACTTCCAAAGTCAATGGTATCAAATCCAACCTTCAAAAGCTGATTGATGTAATCGATTTTTGTTTCTGTCGGAATAAATTCATCAATGCCTTGCATGGCATCCCTGGGGCATTCAATAATCTTCATTGGGATTTAAAATATGTATCTTTAATGGTAATCCAAAAAATCCTACTCACCATGAAAAATCGATCCTATTTAATTATTTCCTTCGCTTTGCTGATCACTATAACAAGTTTCGGACAAACTGAAGTGACCTTAAAAGTGGAGCCAAGTCCCACCATTGTAGAAGTGAGAAAGCCTGCAAAAATCAAGGTGTTAGCTTTTGATGAAGATGGGAATGAACTTGAAGAAACGGAGACCCAATTTTGGCCCGTCCAACTAAGAGGGGTTGATGAAAGCATGATTTTCACCAAAGGAATCGAAGTTGACAGCACTGGATCAATAAATGCAACGCAAGTGGGTGAATATGATGTCTTCATTTTTAGAATGCCAGGAGAAGGGCAGCAGTTTGCACGGATACAACACAAAATAAAAGTGGTCAATCAACCTGTTGCAGAGATCAACGTGTTGGAGTCACCAACAGAAATATTTGAAGGCTCCATGACTCAACTCAAGGTAGAAGTGGTTGATGAAGGAGGAACCAAAATCAATAACCCTGATTTGAGTGTCACCTCCAGCAAAGATGAGGTCATAGGTGTAGATGACTTCTTGAACCTCTATGCCAATTCGCTTGGTAAATCCACTATAGAAATAGAAGCAGGTGGGCTGTCTGCCAGCATAAACTTACAGGTAGTCAAAAACCCGGTTGAGAAGATCTCATTGTCTGTACCTAATACAGTTGCCAGAACTGGTGATGTGCTTCAGTTCAGTACTATTCTACTTGACAAAGGTGGAAATGCGATCTCGGATGTACCATTGGTCTACTCTGTCAATGGAAAGCCTATTTCGCCAGGTGCTGGTGCTTCCGCGATGATAGGCCAAGACGGAAGGTTTGTTGCTGAAGATCCTGGATTTTATACAATATCGGTTTCGGCAGGAAATAGAAGTGCAAGCAAGGCTGTTCAGATTGGCGAAAGAAGCATTTCACGAACAGTGACAGTGAAAGGGCAAGGGAGAGTGAGCGACCAGCATACTTCGGATCTCTGGGTATGGGAAGGCGTGGACGGTAAGGATTATGCCGTAACGGGAACATGGGGTTCTGATGGAAAAGCTTACTTCTGGGATGTGACCAACCCAAGTAGTATTGTAAAAATAGATAGTGTTCAGGTTGATGCAAGAACGGTCAATGACGTGAAAGTATCCGAGGATGGGAAAGTATGTGTGATTAGTAGAGAAGGTGCTTCCAACCGGAAAAATGGTATCATCATCATTGATGTGACGGACCCTAGAAATGTCAATATCCTATCCGAATACACCGACCGATTGACCGGCGGGGTTCACAACGTCTACATATACAAAAATCATGTATATGCTCTAAGTAACGGTGAGTGGTATGAGATTATCAATATTGAGGATCCTAAGAATCCCAAAAGAGTCGGAGAGTTTCAACTTGGGAATTCAGCAAATAGCATCCATGATGTTTGGATTCGAGACGGGATCGCTTACTCCTCCAACTGGGCGGATGGTATAGCGATGGTGGATATCGGCAATGGCATCAAAGGCGGCAGTCCTTCCAACCCGGTTGAAATTTCAAGAGCGCATGTAAATGGTGATGCAAACCATGCGGCATTCCCTTATAAGAGCAAAGACACTGGGAAGTTTTATGTAATTGCAGGCGATGAGATATTTCCTTTGGCTGCCATGAACTCCGATAATCTTCAAGATGTGTTCATCCCTTCAGGTTACCTCCATTTCATGGATATGACGGACCCGGATAATCCGCAGGAGGTAGCCAGGTACGAAGTGCCGGAAGCCGGCTCTCACAACTTTTGGATAGAGGATGATATTTTGTACATCGGATATTACAATGGAGGCTTACGAGTAGTCGATATATCGGGAGATCTTATGGGAGATCTTTACAAACAAGGCAGGGAGATAGCTAAATTCCTACCTTATGATGCCAAAGGTTTTATCCCCAACAACCCGTTCGTCTGGGGAGCTCAGCCCCACAAAGGGCACGTCTTCTTTTCTGACTTTAATAGTGGACTGTGGTCGGTACAAGTGGACCCTGTGATTCCTGACAACACTGAAGTGCAGATGAAATGAAAAAGTTACTGCTACTTTTGTGCCTTTTTGCACATTTATCCTATGCACAGAAATATTACGCTTATGTTACTGCGGAATCTGAGGATGAGGTTGCGCTAATTGAATTTGATGGCAAAGAGGCCGTAGTTGCTAAGACTATTCCTGTCGGCTACAAGGTTTCGGAAATTGAAGGTCCTCACGGAATTACTGTCGCACCAGATGGAGAGCATTGGTACCTTTCCATGGCGCATGGCAATCCATTTGGTACTGTCTACAAATTCAAAACTGGAACAGACCAAGTGGTTGGAAGTACCTCTCTGGGCATCTTTCCAGCATCTATGCAAATTTCACCCGTCAGTGGTCTACTTTTCTGCGTGAACTTCAACCTGCATGGTAAGATGGTTCCGAGTACAGTCTCGGTTGTGGAGCCAAATGCAATGATGGAACTAAAGAAAGTACCTGTCGGTGTGATGCCGCACGGATCCAGAATCTCATCGGATGGAACAAAGCAATACTCGGTAGGAATGATGTCGGGCGAACTTTTCGAGATAAACACCTTGTCGCTAGAAGTATCGCGAATACTACCACTGGATGAAAAAGTAGATCATTCCAAGATGGATCACTCAAAAATGAATCATATGAACCATTCAATGGCAGAAGGGGATGGAATGCAAATGCAGCATTCAGCCACTAAACCAACTTGGGTTCAACCACATCCCAGCAATGGTAAAATCTATGTTGCTGGCAATGGGACGAACGAAATATTGGAAATTGATGGCACCTCCTGGGAAGTAACCAGTAGGTGGGCTTGCGGAAAGGCTCCATACAATCTGGACATCACTCCTGACGGAAACAAACTGGTAGTATCCTATAAGGGAGAGGGTGCTACAGGAATATGGGATCTAAACGAAGGCAAAGAGCTCGGAAAAATTCAAAATACCAGGTCGATTAGCCATGGAGTTGCCATGTCTCCTGACAACAAATATGCATTTATCTCCGTCGAAGGTAAGGGCGGACAACCGGGTAGTGTAGATGTTATCGACCTAGTCAGTTTGAAGCTTGTAGCCTCCGCTGAAACTGGTAAGCAGGCAGGTGGAATCGCTTTTTGGAAAGTAGACCCGTAATCAGAAGAGTTCCTTACCTATTCGATACACAGAATCTGATTTTCCCATACTGTAGTAATGCAGCACAGGAACCCCTGCATCCATAAGTTCTTTGCTTTGCTTTATCCCCCATTCAACACCCACTTCCTTCACCTCTTTGTTATCCTTACATTTTTGCACCTCATCAACTAAATCGTCAGGAAGGTCAAGGTTAAAGATTTTGGGCAAAATTGTGAGATGGTTTTTTGTCGTAATCGGCTTCAAACCCGGGATAATGGGTATTTCGATACCTTCCTTCTTGCAACGATCCACAAACTCAAAGTACTTCGAATTGTCAAAAAACATTTGCGTAACAAAGTACTCTGCACCTAGCTCTACCTTTCTCTTCAGCCACTCAATATCAAATTTCATATTTGGAGCTTCAAAGTGCTTTTCAGGATAAGCCGCCGCTCCAATGCAAAAATTGGTTGGAACTGCATTTTGCACCTCTTCGTCCAAATAAGATCCTTCATTCATATCCTTGATTTGCTGAATAAGCTCCGTGGCATAAGCGTGACCATCCTCTTCAGCTACAAAACCTGGTTCTGTTTTAATCGGATCTCCACGTAGGGCCAAAATGTTATCAATTCCTAAGAAGTTAAGATCGATCAATGCATTCTCCGTCTCTTCCTTCGAAAATCCTCCGCAAATCAAATGCGGGACAGCATCGATTTTGTACCTACCTTGAATAGCTGCACATATCCCGACCGTCCCTGCTCTCTTCTTTATACTCTTCTTTTCAAGTAGCCCATTTGGGTGCTTCTTATAAACATATTCCTCTCTATGATAGGTAACATCAATGAATGGAGGCTTAAATTCCATCAAAGGGTCTATGTGATCAAATAAATCTTTGATACTTGCACCCTTTTTTGGTGGAATAATCTCAAAGGAAAACAGCGTTCCTTTCGAGTTTGCTATATGTTCAGTTATTTTCATTTCTAGTTCGAATAATTAAGATTCGGAGACAGCCATTTTTCTACCTCTTCGACATTCATCCCCTTTCTACTCGCATAATCTTCCACTTGATCTTTCGCAATCTTTCCAAGCCCAAAGTACTTTGATTGAGGATGAGAAAAGTACAAACCCGAAACAGAAGAAGCAGGATACATCGCAAATGATTCGGTCAGCTCAATTCCAGTATTCTTCTCTACCTCCAGCAAATCAAAGAGGGTTCGTTTCTCCGTATGATCAGGGCAGGCTGGGTACCCTGGAGCAGGGCGAATACCCTGGTATTTTTCTTTGATGAGTTCCTCATTTTCAAATTCTTCGTTAGATGCATAGCCCCAAAAATCTTTACGAACTTTTTGGTGCATCAACTCAGCAAAAGCTTCCGCGAGTCTATCGGCAAGCGCTTTGACCATAATCTCATTATAATCGTCATGCTCCGATTTATATTTTTCAATCAACTTCTCAATACCGATACCAGTAGTGACTGCAAACCCTCCGATGTAGTCCTTCTCTTCTGGATCAAGAAAATCGACCAAAGACAGGTTTGGAATATTTGTTCCCTTTTTTCCCTGCTGTCTCAAAAAATGAAAGGTTTTAACTTTCTCTCCCTCTTGAAAAACATCTGCATCTTCACCCTCTCGTTTCACTTCAAATATCCCCGCAACAGCCCTTGCTTTTAATAATTTGCCATCAACAATCTCATTCAACATTACCTGTGCATCTTCAAAAAGCTTCTTAGCCTCTTTACCCACTATCGGATTTTCAAAGATGGCAGGGTACTTACCTTTCAACATCCATGTGGAGAAGAAAGGAGTCCAGTCGATGTACTCTCTAATCTCGCTTAGATCATAGTCCTCAAAAACTTGGGTTCCTAGCATGTTTGGTTCATTTACCTGCCTTTCGATCACTAAGCCATTTCTCACTGCTGCATCAAATGGAATAAATGCTTTTGCCTCACTTCTACTCGCATGGTTTTCAGCCAGCTCATCGTATTCTGATTTGATCAATTTGGAGTAATCCGCCGATTTGTCAGAAAGCAGGTTGGTAGAAACACCCACGCTTTTCGATGCGTCCAAAACATGGACAACCGTGTTATCGTACTTGGGAGCAATCTTGACTGCAGTGTGAATTCTAGAAGTGGTGGCACCCCCAATCAATAGCGGAGTTTTCATTCCTCTCCTCTGCATCTCTGATGCTACGTCCACCATTTCATCAAGAGAAGGTGTGATAAGACCACTTAGACCAATGATATCCGCACCTATCTCCTCTGCCCTATCAAGTATCTTTTCAGTTGGTACCATGACGCCCATATCATCAATATCGAAATTGTTGCAGGCCATAACGACTCCTACAATATTCTTTCCGATATCGTGTACATCACCCTTTACCGTGGCTAGCAAAATTTTCCCTTTGGTATTTCCTGAGGCTTTCTCCTTTTCGAGAAAAGGGGTCAAATAAGCAACCGACTTCTTCATAACCCTTGCACTCTTTACCACCTGAGGCAAAAACATCTTGCCGCTACCAAATAGATCACCAACCACATTCATCCCATCCATCAAAGGACCTTCTATGACTTTTAATGGACTACCGATGTTCGCTCTAGCTTCCTCAGTATCCTCATCAATGTAGTCTATGATTCCCTTCACCAAAGCATGAGACAAGCGCTCTTCCACCGTGCCCTCTCTCCAGCTTAGGTCCTCCACCTTCTGCTTGCCGGAACCCTTGACATTTTCTGCAAAAGCTAGTAGCCTTTCGGTAGCGTCATCTCGACGATTCAGAAGTACATCCTCAACATGCTCCAGTAGGTCTTTTGGAATTTCATCGTATACCTCAATCATACCGGCATTTACTATTCCCATATCCATGCCTGCCTTTATCCCGTGATATAAAAATGCCGAGTGCATTGCTTCTCTCACTACGTTATTTCCTCGAAATGAAAAGGAAACGTTACTTACTCCACCACTGACTTTGGCACCTGGCAAATTGCTTTTAATCCATTCCGTGCCTCGGAAAAAGTCTACCGCATTGTTATTGTGCTCCTCGATTCCGGTGGCAACAGGGAAAATGTTGGGATCGAAAATGATGTCCTGAGGAGGAAAGCCGACCTTGTCAACCAGTATTCTATAGCTTCTTTCACAAATCTCGACTCGTCGTTCGTATGAATCTGCTTGACCATCTTCATCAAAGGCCATCACAATTACAGCAGCACCATACCTTTTTACCTTCTTTGCATGCTCAATAAACTCTTCTTCACCACCTTTTAAACTGATGGAGTTGACAACACTTTTTCCCTGGACTACCTGAAGTCCTGCCTCAATAATCTCCCACTTGGAAGAATCAATCATGATTGGGATTCGAGAGATCTCTGGCTCGGAGGCAACAAGGTTTAAGAACTTAACCATGGCTGCTTTGCCGTCCAGCATCCCTTCATCCATATTCACGTCGAGGATCTGTGCGCCTCCACGTACCTGATCCAGAGCAACTTCTAGGGCTTCATCGTACTTATCTTCAGCAATGAGCCGTGCAAACCTCCTTGACCCTGTTACATTTGTTCGTTCCCCAACATTGACGAAATTGGTGTTCTGATCTATTATTAGGGGTTCTAGACCGGAAAGAGTTAATGATTTCATGCAAGTGCGTGTATCTGTCTTGGCTCATACTGAGCCGCTAATTGGGCTATTTCACTGATATGTTCTGGGGTGGTTCCGCAGCAACCTCCAATAATATTTATTAAGTCATCATCCAGAAATTCTTTGATTTGATCAGCCATTTGATCTGGCGTCTCGTCATACTGACCGAATTCGTTAGGTAAACCTGCATTGGGATGAGCACTCACTAACGATTCTGATTTATCACTCAAGATTTTCAAATAGGGTCTCAACTGCTTGGCACCTAGGGCGCAGTTAAGGCCAACACTTAATA
>CAYYNA010000107.1:0-3527 GCA_964472815.1 uncultured Roseivirgaceae bacterium | reverse complement strand
GTTCTATTTGTTGGCCCCATAGATCCTGCTACAAACCTTGGCTTATGTGGCTCTCTTTCCGTCATTTCTACTGCAACTTCCTTAGCAATCTTAGCCGACTGATAATTCAAATCATATACAATATGTTCTAGCTCATAGTCTGCTTGCGCGATAGTAGTCCCAGAAAATGTATTCGTTTCAGCGATATCTGCTCCAGCTTCAAAATATTGTCTATGAATATCTTTGATGATCTCTGGCCTTGTTATGGATAGAAGGTCATTATTACCTTTTAGTGATTTTGGGTGGTCTTTAAGTTCTTCATTTCTAAAGTCCTCCTCTTCCAATTTATGCCGCTGAATCATCGTGCCCATGGCTCCATCAAGCACCAATATTCTCTCTTCAAGTATGTCTTTGATATTACTCATTTACCATCAAAATTTAGCTTATCAAAGAAAGTATCCTGAGGACGGTTACTCATCTGGTGGGAGTTAGCACCGAAACCAAGTCGGAAGGTTGCTAAGACTTCAACGGGCCCATTCCCTAAGTCTTTCTTGATAAGTGACGCAAATATAATTCCAAATGATTCTTGAAGAAGATTAGTTCGATGTATTGGAAGAAATGCTTCAAAATATTGGTAGATGATAATGATATCAAAGTAATTCGAAATCTTCTATGATCGCTTGAAAAAATCAATCACCTAGAAACATCCATCGAAGTACTTAGGAACTAATTTTTGCTTCAAACCTTTCTAGGATTAGCTGAGCAGTGGCTGGATTAGTTGCCAACGGAATATTATGAACATCACAAATGCGCATCAACATTTGTACATCGGGTTCATGAGGGTGCTTATCGAGTGGATCTCTGAAAAAGATAACCGCATCCACTTTGCGCTCGGCAGCCATAGAAGCGATTTGTGCATCTCCACCAAGTGGCCCTGAAAGGACCTTCTCGACCTGAAGTCCAGCCTTCTCCGCATGAGAACCTGTCGTACCCGTGGCAACTAGTTTTGCCTTTTGAAGAAAACTTTTATGATCCAATAAAAACTGAACCATTTCAGCTTTCTTACCATCATGTGCTATGATTGCTACTACCACCCTGCAGCCTATTTAGGAATTAGCGGCAAAATATCTCTTTCAGTATACTTAGGGTTTGCACCTTCTTGGGTTGCAACATATGCTCCTGTCGCCGCGGCAAATTTGAGGCAATCGAGAAGACTTTCTCCTTTGTCAAGCTTACTAATGAACGCACCCAAAAATGCATCACCACTCCCCACAGTATCCTTTACCGTTATTGGACTTGCTTTCACGCTCTCCAATTTACCCTTAGACCAAGCCAAAGACCCCTTGCCCCCTTTCGTCACTATCATCGTCTCAATATTCGGGTATAGGGCTTTGATTGCCTTGAAGTCACCTTTTTCCCCTGGATTTTTGATATAAAACCACTCCTTGATCATTTTGAACTCCTCTTCGTTCATTTTCACGATGTGCGCAGATTTTAGTAGCTCATCAATAATCGATTTGCTGTAGTACGGAGAACGAACGTTTAAGTCAAATACCACTTTGGCATTCGTCTTTTCCAGGAGTTTATTTAAGGACCTATTACTTTCAACAGATCGGCATACTAAGCTTCCATGCACAATGTACTTGGGATTGATCTCCTTCTTCAGAAAAGAATCATCGATGTAGTCCCAGGCAACCTTCTCCACGATCGTGTAGACAGGATCATCGTTCCGATCAATGTTCACCCTGACTACCCCTGTCTCTTTTGCTCTGTCCGTTTGTATAAGTTCAGTAGACACGTGTCGGGCTTTTAGAAAATCAGTCAGTTTTTTACCGTTATCATCAAATCCGATCCTACTAATAATGCCCGACTTCACGTTGAAATTCCGAAGATGAATTGCCACATTCATAGGGGCTCCACCAGGCTTAGCTCCTGTCGGAAACAAGTCCAACAATACTTCTCCAAAACAAATGACCGACAGGTCCTTTAGACTCATAATCTTATTCTTTAATTAATTCTTTTTGAAGATCCTCCAAGGATACTCCTTTTGTTTCAGGCATATAAAAAATCACAAACAGTAATTGCAAAACCATGAACCCCGCAAAAATTGCGAATACTGCTGAGGGACCTAAGACATCAGGATTCATTAGGAAAGGAATCATAGCCGGAATAATCGCCGCTAATATCCAGTGAACAGAAGTTCCAAATGACTGACCATACGATCTGATGTGGTTTGGAAATATCTCGGATATAAAAACCCAGATGATTGCGCCCTGACCAATCGCGTGAGCACCAATAAAGAGGAACAAAGCAATTGGAACGATGTTGGACCATCCGTACATGAAGGCTAGAGAAGTTGTTGCCAAAGTTGCGATGTATCCTATCGAGCCGATGTACATCAAAGTCCTTCTTCCCAAGCGATCAATTAACACAACTCCCAAGACTGTAAAAATGAAATTCGCAATGCCAAGCCCAACGGAGCTCAGCAGCCCGGCATCCGCTCCTAAACCTGCTGCCTCAAAAATTCTTCTCGCATAATACAACAGTGCATTGATTCCGCTGAACTGATTAAAGAAGGAAATGGCAAATGCCAACATCAACGGAACTTTGTACTTTCTACTAAAAAGGCGATCACCCTCCGTGGGGTTTTGATCAATATTTTCTTGTAACTCCTTGATTTTAATTTCCACCTCTTCTGCAGGATACAGGTTTAGCCAGACCTTTCTAGCACCGTCTACGTCACCTCGCTTTACCATGAGCCACCTAGGGCTCTTGGGTACTCCTAGCACAAGTAGCGTATACAAAAATGCTGGAAGTGCTTCAATTCCAATCATCCACCTCCATGTATCAATGGATACATATACCGCAATCAAATAATTGGAAACGAAAGCGACAAGGATGCCAAAAACGATGTTTAACTGATAGAGCGCTGTAAGGCTACCTCTTTTGTTTGCAGGGGCTATTTCTGAGATGAAGGCCGGTGCAGCGATGGTAGACGCTCCTACCCCTAGGCCTCCCAAAAATCTAAAAACGGCAAAAGTCCAGGGGTCATTTACTACAGCAGAGCCCAAAGCAGATAGCGTATACAGCATACCAATCAGAATGAGCGTGTTCTTTCTTCCAATTTTGTCATTGGGAATTCCTCCAAACATTGCTCCAACTACTGTACCCCAAAGTGCGGAGGCAACCACTATCCAACCGTGAAAAGCATCATTGCTACCAAAGAGTGTGAAATTTTTCCAGAGCATTTGAAGGTCTTGCTCTGCACCATTTATTACAATAGTGTCAAAACCGAATAGGAAACCTGCTAGGGCCGCAGTAATTGACCAATAGGTCGTCTTAGATTTCATGGGTCAGGTTAAGTAGTTGAGTTCACCTTCTAAGATAATACGATCGGCCAAATCCTACTACTTAGCTAGCATTTAGATGGATCAATGATATACGAACTGATTCTTGAAGAGATTGTTATCGAGAACGGTCTAAAATTGCAGGGTCATCCTTAGTCCGCTCGATACCCCCACGTGCGGCTTGATGGAGAAATTGACTTT
>CAYYNA010000106.1:10060-11885 GCA_964472815.1 uncultured Roseivirgaceae bacterium | reverse complement strand
TCGTTCAGGTTTTTGCAGCAATACTTGTTGTTTTTTTCATGGGCATTAAGATCAACGGATTGAATGGTCTTTTTGGGGTTAACTCCTTTGGATGGTATTTTGATGAACTGTTCACCATCTTCGTGATTGCTATTATGACCAATGCATTCAACTTGATTGATGGAATAGATGGTCTAGCTGGCTCCATAGGCCTTTTCATTTCCATTGTCTTTTGTTTGTTATTTACATATGCTGAATCTCAGTTCAGTTCGGTATTTGCGCTCGGTGTTGCAGGAGCTAGTCTCGCTTTCTTGATCTATAATTGGTATCCTTCTAAGGTTTTTATGGGAGACACTGGTTCAATGATGTTGGGTTTTGTTTTGACCGTTTTATTCATACGTTTTATTTCAATACCCACTGAAGTTTCAGGACAGTTCTCACCAGTAGCTTTGATCCTTGCTTTGTTTGTTTTGCCAGTATATGATACGCTTAGAGTTTTTATGATACGTTTTTTCACAGGAAAGCATCCGTTGGCACCAGATCGGAATCATATTCATCATGTTCTTTTGAAACTTGGATACAATCATGGCCAAGCTGCAATTTTACTGGTAGGATATAACATGGTGCTAGCTGTAGCTGTTTTTCTTCTGCAGTCTGTGGGTGAAATATGGTTAATTCTTTC
Source organism: uncultured Roseivirgaceae bacterium (assembly GCA_964472815.1). GTDB lineage: Bacteria > Bacteroidota > Bacteroidia > Cytophagales > Cyclobacteriaceae > Ekhidna. Next base: position 11,224 of record CAYYNA010000106.1, on the reverse strand, counting down.
CATGACTTTCGCAACAGTATCAATTGGAGTTCTCTTGGATAGAAAAGTTATGAAAAGAGAGGCTGCACGGATGGCCAAATTATATTCGTCAGGCATGAATGTTTCCAAGTCTGCATAGACCTTCCTTATTATTTTTGCTGGCTAATAAAATTGAAAGAGAAGTATGCTCGAAAAGGTAAACTCTTACAGCAAGGAAATCAGTAATGCTAAGGCAACTACAGAAAATGAATTAGAGGCTTACCGCCTTAAATTCATTGGTAGAAACAATATTATAAATGATCTTTTTGCTGAGTTTAGAACCGTAGCTCCGGAACAAAAAAAGGAACTAGGTCCTGCCCTGAACAAGCTAAAGAATCTTGCACAGGAAAAACTTAAGGAGCTTTCTCTATCACTTTCCAGTAATGTAAGCTCGGAACCGGAGGTTGACGTAACCCTGCCAGGAGTGGCAAGTCAAGAAGGATCTATTCATCCAATTTCGCAAACAAAAAGTCGAATCATCGAGATTTTTGAGAGACAAGGATTCAATGTTGAGGAAGGCCCGGAAATAGATAACGATTGGAACAATTTCACGGCCTTGAATTTCCCTGAAAATCATCCTGCAAGAGAAATGCAGGATACTTACTTCATTGATAAAGACCCTGACATCTTGCTGAGGACTCATACATCAAATGTTCAAACTCGGTTGATGAATAGAAAGAAACCCCCTATTCGTTCCATCATGCCGGGAAGGGTGTATCGAAATGAGTCGATTTCTGCGCGTGCACACTGTTTCTTTCATCAAGTCGAGGGCTTGGTTGTTGGCGAGAATATCAGTTTCAGAGACTTAAAGAATACGTTGTACCACTTCTCCAAAGAGATGTTCGGGAAAGGGACTAAAATACGGTTAAGGCCCTCTTATTTTCCTTTCACCGAGCCAAGTGCTGAAATTGATATTAGCTGTTTCATTTGTGGTGGTTCTGGTTGTAAAATATGTAAGCAGACGGGCTGGGTAGAAATAGCTGGATCCGGTATGGTTGACCCTAATGTCCTTGAAAATTGCGGAATTGACTCGACAAAGTACAGTGGTTTTGCCTTTGGTATGGGCATTGAAAGAATTACAATGCTAAAGTATCAAATTGATGACCTTCGACTTTTCTCAGAGAACGATGTTCGCTTCTTAAAGCA
>CAYYNA010000106.1:3939-9960 GCA_964472815.1 uncultured Roseivirgaceae bacterium | reverse complement strand
AAGCTTACCGCGTATTCAAAAACGTTATCTGCTACAGGAACTTTGCGAATCAACTGCTGGTACTCAATGATGGTACTCTTGGAAATCACTTCAGAAACGTCAGATGCCACATCAGAGGTTGTCTGCTTTACAACTTGCAATTCATCTTCGTACTTTGGGTAGTCTAGCTTGATCATGAACATAAACCGATCCAGCTGTGCTTCAGGCAATGGGTATGTACCTTCTTGCTCGATAGGGTTTTGAGTCGCAAGGACAAAAAATGGTTTATCTAGCTGATAATTTTCCCCCGCGATTGTAACTGCCCCTTCCTGCATTGCCTCTAAGAGTGCAGACTGAGTTTTTGGAGGCGTTCTGTTTATTTCATCTGCAAGAATCACATTAGAGAAAACTGGTCCTTTTATGAATCTCAGGTTTCTATCCTTGTCCAGAGTCTCAGCTCCCAGAATATCAGAAGGCATAAGGTCAGGTGTGAACTGAATACGATTAAAATCTAGTGACAAACATTTTGAGACTGTTTGCACTAAAAGCGTCTTTGCTAAACCAGGCACCCCAACAAGCAGCGAATGACCATTACAAAAAAGTGAAGTGATTAAGAGTCTGACAACTTCTGACTGTCCAACAATCTTTTTCGAGATTTCTTTTTCCAGTTTTGAGAAATCATTAGCCAGCTGATCTGCAAGTTTCACATTTGGTTTTTCTTCCATTCTAGTTGCTTGTCAAAGTATTGTTTAGTTGGTGAGGTCGCAATAATCGTATTCCGGATCTAGCTCAATGAAGACGTTTCCTCTGGCTTTTTCGAACCATTGAGAAATCTTCAAGTTCTTTTTTCTTGCTAGTGCTGCTGCCGATATTTTCTGGTAGTCTTCATCTAGATTAGCTAGGTGAGGCTTGATCTTGTTCTTAAAGTAGATGATTCGGTACGCATAAGTTCCATCTTGCTGCTGAAATTTTAGTGGTTTAGTGATATTACCTATTTGCATCGTATCAATGGTGAAGAAAATATTTGGATCTAACTGATCAGCGGATACCCTCAAAGCTCCTGTTTCATCCTGGAAAAAACCACCTGCTGAGGAGGTCTCCTGATCATCTGAGTATTCTTTTGCTGCGGCTTGAAACGTAATGCTGTCACCAATGATTGCTGTGCGGAGACTGTCCAAGTATTGCTCGGTGTTGTCATAATCCGCTTGATTTGGCTGGGGAGTAATCAGGATATGTCTGGTTCGATAGGTATTCCCTCTCTTTTCAAGGAGCTCAATGATATGAAATCCGAATTGTGTCTCCACAGGATCAGAAACCTCTCCAGTTTTTAGAGATAGTGCGGTTGCTTCATACTCTGGGGCAAGCTCTCCTCTTCCATAAAATCCAAGTTCACCTCCTCTTCGGGCAGATCCTGGATCCTGAGAGTACTGTTGAGCCAAGCTTGCAAAAGACTCTCCTGACTTAATTCTTGATCTAATATTTGAAAGAAGGTTTCTAACTTTTTCTTTCTGTAATTCTCCTGGATCAGCCTTTTTTACTATTTGAGCTATAGATACTTCCGTTGAAAAATAGGGTAGTGAATCCTGTGGAATGCTTTTGAAAAACTTCTTTACCTCTGAAGGAGTGACCTTCATGTCAGAGGTCAACTCTGATTGCATTCGTTGTATGGTGAGCTGCTCCTTGATATTGTCAAAGATTTCCGATCGTATTTGTCCAATACTCTTTCCGTATGCTTTCTCTATTTCTGCTTCTCCACCAAACTGCTGGGCCATGTATGCCATCCTTCTATCGAGATTACTATTGACCTCAATATCTAATACGAAAATCGAATCGATTTCCGACTGTGCCATAAGCATCTTATTCACCACCAATTGCTGCAAAATTTGGCATTTTGCATTACCACCTCTTGACTGTCCTTGCGACAAATAGTCAAGATATGACCTCTCTAACTCTGACTTAAGAATAATATAATCATCAACTTTTGCTATGATTTTGTCAATTACTACTCCATCCTGAGAGTAGCTTCTAGTGACAACAGAGCTAACTACTAAAAAACTAATTACTAAAGATCTCAAACGCATTTGTTTGTACTGCTTCATCATATATTTTCTTCTCCAAATCCCTTTTCAACGCAATTTTACGTTTGTTGAGAATTACATCTTTTACATTTTCCTGAATAAATTCCAAAGGCGCTATTTCTCCGACCAACTTGTAATCAAAGATCTTTAGGAAATAAATAAATTCTTCATCTGAGACCTCTACGGAGCTATTTGTTCGTAGGAATTGCATTTTGTCCGAAATCTCCTTTAGTGGAGTTTCTAGTAGGACTTCATCAAATTTTACCCATACAGAGTCTTCAGTAAACGATTTGACGGCATGCTGATTTGCATACTCCCAGATTTTCAAGGTATCTGCCGGATAATTCTTCAAACTTCTTCGCAACCGCCATACCTGAGGGGCCTTATTCGGTATTTTGAAATAGATGCATTTAGCTAAGTTTTGTCTTAGGACGAAGTTCTCAGATTTTTCATTGTAGTATTCTTCCACCTCCCGCTGAGAAACCTCCTCACTTAGATTCGTGTCAATGTATCTTTCCTCAAGCTCATGAACCATTAATGCATATTGGTAGTCCAAGACCTTGCTCTGAATTTGGGCTTCATTAAAGTCGATTGCCTCCTCTGCTTTTTGAATCATTAACTGCTTTTTGACCCAGTCCGTAATGAATTTTTCAGCGTATTTGGCACTGTCAGGTTTTGACAAGTTTTGCGGCATTAATTCGGATAGGTTTCGCTCCAAAAGAGTCTTTTCACCAACTACAGCAACAACCCGCTCAGGCTCCACTGTTTTAGGCTGAAGATACTGACACCCTACTAAAATCAGAAAGCTTGAAATCAAAAGATATCTCACTCTGGGATAATTTTAATTAGCCTGCAAATATTGTAATTCTTTTCTGTAGAGAACTCGATCTTATCCATTATTCGCTTTACTAACATCAGTCCAAGACCGCCTTGTCTTCTTGTGGAAACGATTTCCTCTAAGGAAGGCGACTGGTACTCGTTGATGTCAAATCCTACTCCCTTGTCACGGAAGGTGAAAATGATTTGCTTGGTCTTGAAAGCAATGTCAAATTCAATCTTGTTTTCCGGATTACAATCATTAGCGTGGATAATCAAGTTGGCACAGACTTCATCCACTGCCAATACAAGTTTGTGTGCCTGTAGGTCAGGAACGTTGCGAACTTCCAAAGCATCAGATGTGAATTGACGAATCTTCACAAGTTCGTTTTTGCTGCACCCTATGGTAATCTTTTCACTCATTGCAAGGACTCGATCGCTTCCTCCTCAGTGTCAGTTATTTTTAATAGTTTCTCTAAACCTAAAATGGCAAAAACTTCTCGCACAGATTCATTTATTCCAAACAGCGCCATTTTCACATTCTCGTTTTGGAATTCGTCAAGATGGGAGATGAAAACACCCAGTCCTGCCGAAGAAATGTATTCTAGTCCCGTTAGATTGACAGCAATAAATTTTTCTTTGTCATCCATTGCTTCTTTTAGAGCATTATCTAGGAAAATGCTTGATCCAGCATCTATTTCACCTACTACTGTGATAAGGAGTACTTTATCCTTTTTTTCCTTCGCTATTTCGGCCATTTTTCATGTCTTTAAATCTTATGATCACTAAAGTATAGTCATCATCTATATCAATCTTCCCGGTAAAATCGGAGAGATCGTTTGTTATTCCTTCTTTAATTTGATTAGGTGATTTCGAGCAATGCGTTTCAAAAGAACTCTTTAATCGATCATTCCCAAATTGCTCTCCATCAGGGTTTTTTGCCTCAGTGATGCCGTCTGTGTACAATACGAGAATATCACCCTCTCTGTACTTGACAGTATTGCCGTGTACGTAATTATCATATGATGAGTTTCTTAAAATACCTAAACCCATTCCATCGGACTGAAGATACTCCACATTGTCGCTTTCGGTACAGTACATAAGTGCTGGGCAATGCCCAGCTCTGGAAAATTGCAGCGTGTTGGAGTCCGTGTCTATGTCAAAATAAGTGGCAGTGATAAAAGATGATTTATTCAAGCACTGGCTTAAAGCCAAGTTCGCTTTTTTGTTGAATTCTTCCGGTGTAACTCCCTGGCGTGCTAGGCTGTGAAAGATGCCCTTCATTTGGGCCATCTGGAAGGCGGCACTTGTTCCTTTTCCGGAGACATCACCAATGATTAAGCCGAATTTATTTTTTTGATATTCAAGGATATCATAGTAGTCACCTCCTACTTCATCTGCCGCCATGGAGAATGCTTCCATTGTCAGATGATCGTTATTTATGAGCGATGTGGGGAGGAGGCTCTTTTGGACAGTCTTAGCAATTTTCAACTGCTCCTTGTAACGTTCATTTTCAAGGGACTCCTTAATCAGGAATAGGTTTTCTAGAGATACACTTGCTTGGTTCACAAAAGTGGTCACAATACTGACCATCTCTCTATTAAATGCTTCAGACACCTCATTCAGCAAGACGATATACCCAACCTGAGTACCCTTTACAAGAATAGGTAGGCCAATAATAGACTTGTAGTTCGATGCTTTGACACTCCCGCTAAGCTTGTTTACGTTCAGCTCACTTTTGAAATCAAACTGAATAACCTCTTGAATTATGGGATTTTCGATTTTCGACTTTATCTCGTCAATCTCATTGTCTTTTAGGTTGCGGATCATTTGCCGTTTCCCTTCGTCATCAATCACCTCGAGCCAGGCAGCATCCGCAAAAACTGCGCTCATCGCACTATCCAATAATGTTTCGTAAGTCTGGTCTGTGGTTTGCCCTTGAGGTGCAGCTTGACTAAGTTTTTGGAAATCCAGTGCTTCTTTCAGTTTTTGTTCGAATACCGAAGATGTTGGCAGGTTGAACAGTGTAACTAAAACGGAGATCAAGGTATAAGAGAATAAAAACGCTAATATCCCCCACACAAAGACTCGGTCCAGAAGATTGATGACCAGTACATCTGTACTTGAAAACCTACTTAAATTCAAAAAGAAATGGTACAAATAGATCCCTGAGAGAATGATGAATAAGATCCCTTTCCATTTCTGGCGAAAGTTTAGGTATGCCACCCATTTCAAGTTGAAAACTAGAATGAGAGAAAACAATGCAAGAACTAGGAATGCTACATTGAAGTAGGGAGTTAAAATTTCATTGTTGAAGAAATCAAAGATTAACGCTGCAGCTAAAGCGATTTCAAAAAACCACCAGAGCTGTAGAAGGTTTTTCGACTTCTGATATAAAATCAGGCGTTTCCAAACTACAAATGTGGAGACCATGAAAATTATCACCAAGCCTGCTAGAATGTTGTAGAAGAAGTTGATTGTGAGAGGGCTCTCGATGATGCTGCTATTTGCAAAGACATAGAAAAACCCCTGGATGCCTAGGGAGATTAAGGTTGTCACAAGGCCTGTGATGAATACCTTCCAAAGAAGATCTGTAAAATTGAGTGAGTCTGCCTTTGTTATCACATATCGGTAGTAGACGAAGGTGAAAAAGACAAAGATTGAGAAGGAGATCTGCGGGAAGATGCTTGAAAAGTCAACTTTCATTTCATAGCTCTTCACAAACATCAAGTACAGATTGGATCCTGCGAATAGGATCCAGAATACCAGTGCTCCTATGAAGCTTAAGCGTATTTTGAGCTTAGTTGACACGGCCACAAAAATACAATTCTTGGTCTACTTGGTGTGCGACGCAAAAAATGGAGACGGTTAATATTTGTTAAGGGAGTAGATCAAGTATCTTCTGTAGATAGAACTGGTCTGTTTCGTCAAAATCATCAATTTGATCACTATCTACATCCAAAACTCCGATGATCTTTTCTGATTTCTTAATCGGGATGACGATTTCTGACTTTGAGGCAGAAGCACATGCGATATGTCCAGGAAACTGATCCACATCAGCTACAATGATCGTCTTTTCATCTTGCCAAGAGGTCCCGCATACACCCTTTCCTTTTTTAATTCTGGTACAGGCAACTGGACCTTGAAA
>CAYYNA010000106.1:0-3839 GCA_964472815.1 uncultured Roseivirgaceae bacterium | reverse complement strand
TGATCGTTTTGTACTATGTTCTTTTCAATGACCTCTCCCTCAATAATGGGAGCAGGGATACCATTTGTAAACTGTTTGCCAGAGCTAAAAACTCTCGCCTCATCCCAACAGTTTTCACTAATAAATGAGTTCAATAGTTGACTTCCTCCTTCGATGATAACTGACTGGACCTTGTTTTCATGGAGCACAGATGATATAGAAGATGGGGAAGTGGATTCGGTTTTTATCCATTTAGTAGCTCCTTTCTCTTCATTTTTTCTCATGTTAAGAATAAAGGTCTCTATCAAACCACTCATGAGCTCATGATCGGCTGGGACTTCCAGTTTTGAGTCCAGAAGAATCCGGGTTGGGTGTGCTCCAGTCCAGTCTCTTACATTTAAAGAAGGATTATCGTAAATGGCGGTATTTTTCCCCACCATGATAGCATCTTCTTCCGCTCTCCATTTGTGTACTAATTGACGGGAATATTGATTACTGATCCATTTAGAATCATAGTTTTCGCGAGCGATAAAGCCATCTTGAGTTTGTGCCCACTTTAATATAATGTATGGTCTTTTCTTTAAATGAAATGTAAAAAATCGCCTGTTTAGCTTGACTGCCTCATCCTCTAATAATCCAAAGTTCACTTCAACGCCAGCCTTTTTTAGTTTTTCTATTCCTTTTCCATCAACATGCACAAACGGGTCTCTACATGCTATGAAGACTCTTTTCACATTCTTCCTGATGAGCAGATCTGTGCAGGGAGGGGTTTTGCCAAAGTGTGCACAAGGTTCTAACGTCACGTATACTGTCGAGTCTGGGAGGACGGAATGGTCTTTTACTGATTGAATAGCGTTTACTTCCGCATGAGCTTCTCCGTATTTTTGATGAAACCCTTCTCCAATAATCTTATTATTCAACACCACAACGCACCCAACCATGGGGTTTGGTGACACACCTCTCCTTCCTAGTTTGGCCAATTCGAGCGCACGCTGCATGAAGAGAATATCGGACATTGATTTAGCTTCGCTTTGTGATAATTGATGTCAGGCAAATCTGGGAAGAAACAACGAATCGGCTGGAAAAAGTTTACGAGAGACGGGAAGCTGAGAATATTTCATATATCCTGTTTGAAGATATCTTCCATATTTCTAAGACTGATTTTTTAACTCGCGAGAAAAGAGATATCGATAGGGTATTACTTAACGGCTATTTGAAGAGACTTTTGGACAGAGAGCCAATTCAGTATGTGACTGGCAAGGTAGAGTTCTACGAGCGCCTATTTGCTGTGCACCCCGGAGCATTGATTCCCCGGCCGGAGACGGAAGAACTGGTTGCACTCATTCTAAAAGAAAATGAGATTGTTGAGCCAAACATTCTTGAAGTTGGAGTCGGATCAGGATGTATAGCAATCTCCCTTGCTCTTGAAACTGGTGGAAATGTGATTGCTACAGATATTTCAAACGATGCAATTGCCACAGCTAAACTGAACGCAGAAGATCTAGGAGCACCTATTTCTCTATTAAAGCATGATGTGCTTTCGAGCAAACTTCCGGTTTCTGATCTAGATATATTGATAAGTAACCCTCCTTACATTCCTGAAGTGGATAAAAGAAAAATGGATGCAAATGTTCTTGACTATGAGCCTCAAGAAGCCCTTTTTGTGCCTGATGAAAACCCATTGATGTTCTACAAGCGGATTGCAGAGGAGGGGAAAAAAGCCTTAAAGAAGGGAGGGAAGTTATACTTTGAAATTCATGAACGCTTTGGTATTGAGATGAAAGACTTGCTTAGATCACTCAATTACATCGAAGTGGAGGTTCATCAAGATATGCAGGGAAAGGATCGAATGGTGAGCGCTACAAATTCAACCAATAAGTAGCCTTAAATACTACTTGCCTATTCTTTATCCCAAGTCCATCCATTTCGTAGTTATCAGTATACACAAGAAAAATATCTGACATTGGTCTGTAGCGCCACTGAAATCGTGTGAAGAAATTATAGTTCTCACTTTGAGAATTGAATTGAACCGATGAAGTCAAAAACATGCTGTTTGAAAAGCTGATTTGAACATTCGTTCTTAATAAGTGAAAATCTGTTTGTCCGAATTCGCCAGGTAGTTCTACTTTATTGTAATTGTAAGTCACACCAAAATTTCCCCAAGGTTGAGTTCTGAAATTTACTCCTGCAAGGGTATTTAGTCTCGTACCATTGAAAAAGTTTCCATAACCCGCAATGATGTTAGTACTTACAATTTTTCTTTGATCAGAGTTATATCTTAGCTCTGCTTGTGTGAAGGTATAATTTGCCATAGGGAGAGGTTCGTAATCGCTACCTAACAAGGAAGTCGGCACGGGGAGGTTTACTTCACGATAAATGATGTTAGGTCTAAGCCATGAGGTGTTCTTAAACGACATATTGTAGCCTATCCCATGAACACGCTCATTGAGTCCACCCCCATCATGATTTAACCATGCCATGTGCCAGGACACAGGTCCATGAGAGTTAAAGGGGCCTTTTTTTGGAAACATTTGATAGTTGAACCATGGGTTGATCCTAGTATAACCCATTCTGGTCGTTTCCTCGGTTTCAGCATTGTAGTTTTCTAGCCTGGGATTAAAGCCGAGATCAGTAATGTAGTTTTCTCCTACTACGTCTAAGGTCCATCCAGATCGAAAGTTTCTCCCAGTGTAATTTCCATTAAAGCCATAGTAGTGATTATTGCCAAGCCTTTCATCAGTTTGAGAAGTGTGGAACCTTACTGTATTGTTTAGTTTTCCATTTCTGGAGATGTATGCCATCTCAAGTCCTCCGTTTCTTGAAAACTGCCCTTCTTCCAGCGTTTCCCCGGCTTGACGATTGATAAAGATCCCTTTAATCACTGACCTATCAAGCACCTGCTGATGCACTGCGGCTACCGTGTAGTTCTGGCTAGTAATTTCTCCATAATCCCCAGTTTGCACGTTCATTAAACCAATTCGCGTGCTTTTAGTCGCGTTACCTGTTAGCCTTGCTCCATATCTAATGGGAATCTGATCACCATCAATAAGCCCAATCCTTCTGGAAAAGAAGGGCTGGATTTGCCATCCTCCAAAATTTGAGAAGATATCACCATTTTCTAGGAAGAAATTCCTGCGTTCGGGAAAGAAAATGCTGAAGCGAGATAAGTTAGTTACCTGCTGGTCTACATCCACATTTGAGAAGTCCGGATTCACTGTTAGGTCAAGATTCAGTGATCCGGTGATGGCTACTTTGGCATCTAAGCCTAAGTCCCCATTTTCTTCGTAGGAGGTTTGTTCCTCCTCTTCAAAATCTCTGTGGGTTCCTCCGGATACATAGGGGATGAGCACTATTTTACCAGAAGCTTTCTTGGGGTTTTCCTCCCATTTAAGTGTACCCATAAAGTTTAAGTCTATTCCCCCGTAGTTAATTGGAAACTGAGTCCAGGTGGACCATTCATTTCTTTCCATGTCACCTCGAATGAAGTTGATACCCCATTCTGAGAGATCCGGAGAGTATCGTAAGGTCTTAAAAGGTATGGCAAGCTCAACAGACCAGTACTCATCTGTTTGATAAACGGATGAATACCATTTATTATCCCAATTCTGATCGTATCGGGTTCTGGGACCCTGGACATTCAGTTGGGCCTCTATTTGTGACCCTCCTGCATTTACTCCAAACATGAATCCATTTTGCTTTGTGTTCATTGGGTCCATTACAATGGTAAATCCGTCACTGCTCCAATGTGCATTATCATCGTCTCTTCTAAGGGACTGGACGATACGATTACCATTGTCATAGCAAATGGCATGGATGTAAATGAATTCATCATTATACATGGCCTTGACTTTTGTAAGGGC
>CAYYNA010000105.1:5312-11903 GCA_964472815.1 uncultured Roseivirgaceae bacterium | reverse complement strand
GCCTCATCTCAATGGAAACAAACACTTTGAGACATGAGAAATTTATTGATTCTTTTTTCCATAATATTCGCATTTAGTTCAAATGCAAGATTTGTTCAGGGGACAATCACCAATGAAGATGGTGATGCAATAACAGGTGCTGAGGTAACCTTAAAAGGGAAAAGTCTAAAGACATATTCCGATGTGAATGGTTTTTATTCCTTAGAGGTTAAGGAGAAGACCGGTACACTGGTTTTCAATCGTAGGGGATATGGTACCCTAGAAATCAAGTTCACAGGTCAAAAAATCATTGATGTAGTACTCAAATCAACCGATGAAGAGGAAATTGAAGTGACGCTTGACGTTGCAATAACTGAGCAAGCTGACCTTCAGGAGATCGTATTTTACGAGGCTCCAGCCCAGAGAAGTCTTGGTAAGAAATCTAATTGGAACTGGGGAGGCTCACCTAGGATACTACACGATCAGTCGGATTTCCATAATACAGAGGAGTATGCGACCATTCACGAAAACGGGTTTAGGAAAGTGCTCGACAAGCCGCTTTCTACTTTTTCTATTGATGTGGATGCGGCTTCTTACAGTAATATGCGTCGATTCATAAATAATGGTCAGTTGCCACCAAAGGATGCCGTACGAATTGAAGAAATGATCAACTACTTCAACTATGAGTATGAAAACCCGACGGGAAAGGATCCATTCTCCATCAACACAGAAGTGGCTCGTGCTCCTTGGAATGAGAATCACTTAATCGCTCAAATTGGACTTCAAGGAAAAAAATTGGACATGGATGACCTGCCGGCTTCAAATATTGTCTTCTTGATCGATGTTTCCGGATCCATGATGGCACCTAATAAACTTCCTTTGTTGAAGTCTGCCTTTAAGCTATTAGTCAATGAGCTTCGGCCGAAGGACAAAGTGTCAATTGTGGTGTATGCTGGGGCAGCTGGTACTGTACTTCCTCCAACGAAGGGGAGTGAAAAAGAAAAAATAATGAAGTCTTTAGATCAGCTACAGGCTGGTGGTTCAACAGCAGGTGGTGCAGGGATCAAATTGGCTTACCTCACTGCTAAGGAAAATTTTGTGGAAGGTGGGAATAATCGCGTTGTGCTTGCCACTGATGGTGATTTTAATGTAGGGGTGTCAAGTAATGCTGGAATGGAAAGACTGATTGAAGAAAAGAGAAATGAAGGTGTTTTCTTGACGGTACTTGGTTTTGGTATGGGCAACTATAAAGATTCAAAAATGGAAATTCTCGCGGATAAGGGAAATGGAAACTATGCCTACATCGATAATATGAAGGAAGCCAAGAAAGTGCTGGTAAATGAATTTGGTGGCACAATTTTTACGATCGCAAAAGATGTGAAAATTCAAGTAGAATTCAATCCTTCAGTAGTTCAAGCATATCGATTGATAGGATACGAAAACAGAAAACTGAATGACGAAGATTTTAATGATGACAAGAAAGACGCAGGTGAACTAGGTAGTGGACACAGCGTGACTGCATTGTATGAGATTATACCTACTGGAGCAGAAAGTGAGTTTATTAAGGATATAGATCCACTTAAGTACCAATCCTCGGGCAAGTTGGTCGACAGTACTTCTGATGAGCTCTTGACAGTTAAGTTTCGATACAAGGAACCAGAAGGTGAGGAGAGTAAGCTCCTTACTCAAGTAGTAGAAAATGATGTCGCAAAAGCTGGAAATAATCTCACTTGGTCCATGGCTGTCGCTGGATTTGGAATGTTGCTACGTGATTCTGAGTTTAAAGGTGACGTGACTTACAGCAGTGTACTTGAGATGGCAAGATCAGCGAAAGGTGAAGATGATTTTGGCTATCGCCGAGAGTTTATGGAATTGGTTGATTTGGCTAGGCAAATAAGCCCGCGTCAATAAACTTTGATAAGTATCATCATAAAAAAGAAAAGGCGAGGAATATCCTCGCCCTTCTCCTAATTATAAAACTAACTCTACTACTTATAATCTTGAATTTCTTATTCTCCTTGACCTAGACTAAACCCTCTTTGATCGTCGAAATAATACAGGTTCTCAGTCTTGATCACATCTATGTTGTGGTTCAATAAATTAGATTGTAATTCAATCACGGATGATTTTTGAATGTGCTCGTAAGTTGTTGGTTTGCTTAGGTCGATTTCGGTATCCACAAACCTGCATCTCCAGTGATTAGTGCAAAACGTCTCAGGGTTTCCATTCGGGAATACTTTCACACCTCGATTGGTAATCATCTTTAGTTGAAGAGCGTTTTCCGAGGCTGTTTGGAGGAGCTCTCCAAGGTGATCAGCATCTGTTCCTTTCCAGTCAACAAAGACATCTACTCCCACAAGTGACTTCTCTGAGGATTTCTCTTTCCTGGCAGGCAAATCCATTTTGATGGATCCTTCCTTCAAAGAGATTTCCTTTAGTTTTCTTGGTTTTAGTCCTAGTCTATCAATCACTGCATCGGCGAATTCCGTTGTTCCAACTCTTTTGAAACTGAATTCTTGATTGAAGATATCAGCGGTATGAATACCATCCTCCAGTGTTCTTAGTAATGCATTTCCAATTTTCTCGGCAATTCTAGTTTGCCCTACATGCTGAAGGAGCATCACAGAGGCATTGATTAGTCCCGAAGGGTTGGCCATGTTTTGACCTGCGATATCTGGAGCTGAACCGTGAATAGCCTCGAACATGGCATAATTGCTTCCAATGTTAGCCGAGCCTGCCAACCCAACAGACCCAGCTATTTCAGCGGTAATATCTGAAACAATGTCTCCGTATAGATTGAGAGTAACGACAACATCATAGTTTTCTGGGCGAGTAGCTAATCTAGCCGTCCCTATATCAATGATCTGCACCTCTTTCTCCAATTCGGGATATTCCTCAGCCACTGCATTGAACATTCGATGAAACATACCGTCAGTGTGCTTCATGATGTTGTCTTTAACCATGCAGGTTACTTTCCTGCGTTTATTTTGTCTGGCGTATTCAAACGCGTAGCGGATGATTCGCTCGCTACCGGAAGTAGAAACCAACTTGAGACATTGAATGACATCTTCTGTCTGCTGATGTTCAATGCCTGCATAAAGATCTTCTTCGTTTTCTCTTACGATGACCACATCCATATCTGGGTGTAGCGTGGTGATATAAGGGTGCAGACTTTTGCAAGGTCTTACGTTGGCAAAGAGATTCAGCGACTTTCTAATGGTCACATTCAAACTTTTGTAACCCGATCCTTGAGGGGTAGTGATGGGTGCCTTAAGTAGAATTTTTGCATCGTTGATGGTATCCCAGCCTGCTTCGGAGATACCAGCAGTATTTCCAGATAGATATTGCTTTTCGCCTACTTCAAGGAAATTGTAATCAAGCTCTGCTCCGGCCGCATTTAGAATTTTTAGCGTAGCATCCATAATTTCAGGACCTATTCCGTCTCCTTTTGCTACAGCTATTTTAGTTTTAACTGACTCAGAAATGTGGGGGGCTAATGTTGTTTCAGTTGACATTCTATAATTTCCTTTCCTGCAAATAGAACGCAAGTCAGAAAATAATAGACATAAATTTTGATTTAATAAAATAATGATAATTATAAATAATATTTAATATGATGAAAAAAGCGCAACTAGGCACTTCTGAAGTAGAAATTTCATCAATAGTCTTTGGCGCCTGGGCTATTGGAGGTTGGATGTGGGGTGGGACCGACGACCAACTTGCCGCCGAAGCTTTAATAGCATCATACGAACTTGGCGTTACTTCCATAGATACTGCGCCGGTCTACGGACTTGGTCATAGCGAGAAAGTTGTGGGGCAATTTGCCAAACAGGTAGGTAGAGAGAATATCGAAATTCTCACCAAGTTTGGCTGGAATTGGGAGATGCCTCTGGGCAAGCCTCTAATGAAGGGTTCATGGCCTGGAGGCCCTGAAAAAGACATCTATTCCAATGCGAGTAAAGATGCAATTATCTGCGAAGTAGAGCAATCGCTGAAGAGACTTCAGACGGACTATATCGATCTGTATCAGATCCATCGTCCTGATCCAAATACGGAGATTGAGGAAACTGTAGAAACATGTCTTCAATTGAAAAAGGAAGGTAAAATCAGGGCTTTTGGCGTCTCTAATATGTCGGTGGATTTGATGGAGCGAGCTGAGCATCTTATGCCAATTGCTTCCAGTCAGTCACCCTACAGCATGGTTTACCGAAAAATTGAGAAGGACATACTGCCGCATTGTGTGGAGCAGAACATTGGAATTTTGGCTTACAGTCCGTTGCAAAGAGGATTACTTACGGGAAAGGTGACTGCAGACTATGAATTTGGAGCGGGTGATCACCGTGCAAGAAACAAATTCTTCAAAGAGCCCAACCGGTCAAGAACCAATGAATTTCTAAGCAAGATCAGGCCCATAGCAGAGGATCATCGGGTAAGTCTAGCCCAGCTGGTCATTAACTGGACAGTTCGGAGACAGGGAATAACAGCAGCATTAGTTGGTGCCAGGGATACAAAGCAAGCCGCAGAAAATGCAGGATCTATGAGTTTTGAATTGACTGAAGAGGAGCTAGCTATGATTAATTCTGAGCTTGAAAAAGTTGAGATTGACCATGCTGTCTAATCCTTTCTTTGCCTAAACATCCATTGAATCAAGAGTGGATCACTATAGGCAGCCAACCAAGAAAAATGGCCGACTTCTGGCACTTGGGTGTAGCCTGGCTTAGCACCAGCGTCCATCAATGCATTGAGCATTTTCAATGTCTGCTGGGCAGGAACCACGGGATCTTCTGATCCGGTGTAGATCCACAGCGGAACATCTTTAAAAAGGTCCACGGTTGATGGGTCTCCACTGCCGCAAACGGGAACTCCTGCAGCAAACAAATCAGGGTATCTCGCCAGCGCATCAAACGTACCGTAACCTCCCATCGACAAACCCGTGATGTAGATTCGCTTCTCATCTATCGCAAAATTCTTGAGTAACTCATCGATCATTCCTCTCACCAATTTCAAAGGCTTTCTTGCTTCCTTGCCAAACTTGCCGTTGTAGTTGGCCCACTGTTGATTGGCCGGACATTGTGGAGCAGCCACATAAGCTGGAAAGTGTTTCATACTTTCGTCTGTGGCAAACTGCATGGCTCCCCATTTCAGCTGCGCTTCATTGTCGTCCCCGCGTTCTCCACTACCGTGCAAGAAGATGACTAAGGGCAACTCGCGCTCAATACCATCTGGAACCAGAAAACGATATTTTAACTCACCGTCATCGTTCTTGAATGTGGCATAATTGAAACGAGAAGGTTGGCTAACTGCAATGAAACAGCAAAGTAGGGCGAATGTGGAGATCAGGTTCTTCATACAAGTAAGTTAAGAACTTCGTCTGTCTATTTAGGCTTCAGCTGCTTTCGTTCTGCTACATAAATCCCAAAGAGTATGACAAAAGCTCCTAGTAATTGAAGAATGGTGAGTCTTTCCTCCAAGAAAATGTATGCGAGCACAATCGTCGAGACAGGTCCTAGGCTTCCGAAAATGGAAAAGTTGTTAGCACCTAAATTTTTAATAGCGAAGCTGATAAGGAAGGAGGGAATGACTGTGGCGATCACACCCATTGCAAAACCTATCCAGTACACCTCAGGTGGAAAATCAAAAAGTCCAACAGGATGGCTGAGGGCGTAGTGAACAATTACTGAGACGCAAGAAACAATCATGGCATAAGCAGTAAATACGGTGGAGCCGAACTTAGGAATTAACCATCCAGAACCCACCAAATAGCTAGCATAAGTCAATGCGCTTAAAAAAATGAGCAGACTTCCAAGCACTACTTTGTCCTGGCCTTCTATCTGGAGTTCGGCTCCAAAGATGATCACGATCCCAAGGTAGGTGGTGAGCACACCTAAGGCTTGTTTCCTGGTGATTTTCTTTTTGAAGACTATGTACGAGATGAGTAGAACAAGTGTAGGATAGACAAACAGAATGAGCCTTTCCAAACTAGCTTTGATGTACTGCAGACCAAGGAAGTCGAAATAGCTTGCCAAATAGTAACCGATAATTCCAAGGATTACCAGCCACATATAGTTTTTGGCCGATACCTTCGACTGAGGTTTGTTTAGTAAGGCGATTACCACATAAAAGGGGAGTGCAAAAATCATCCGAAGCAATAGCAAGCTGACGGTATCTACCTCATAACCATATGCGAGTTTGACCATGACTGCTTTGCTGGAGAAAAGCAGGATTCCGGTGACACCAGCAGTAATTCCTAAGATCCGAGAATCATTCACTAATCTGTAAGTCTTTTTTCCAGGTGCGATAGCCCACGATGGACATGACAAAGTAAATCACCATTAGTGCCGCGTAGATATCGAGCGATTTAGAAAAGTATAAACCAACTGTGACGCCATTTATGATGATCCAATAAATCCAGCCGGATACAATTTTGCGAGCTTCCATGATACTAGCAATAAAACTGAAAATCGTAGTAGTGGCATCAAGATAGGGTTTGTCCGCATTGGTATTGGTATCAAAAAAATAACCTAGACCTATTGAAAGCGAAATACCTATTAATATTGTCACAATATGATACTTAGGAAGCCAGGTGGAGACCTTTAATTGCTTCTTTGGTCT
>CAYYNA010000105.1:3753-5212 GCA_964472815.1 uncultured Roseivirgaceae bacterium | reverse complement strand
TCGCTTACAACAGTTCGTTAGAAACCAAGTCATCAGCACTTAACTTTTGGTACTCTAATTCTTTTTCATAAATCCAGTCGAGGTATTTCTGTAAGTTATTGAGGTCCATTTTGCCCCAATCGGCCCCAAGGCCAAAGGCACTACTAGAAGCTTGAATGGCTGCCTCAAGGTCAATGTCCGCATCTGTTTTTGAAACATATACGGAAAGAATCTTCGCGGCTTCCACAGGATTCTCAGCCGTAAATTGGAAACCTGCCATGGTTGCTGCCAGAAACTTTTTGTAAGGTTCTTCTCTTGCCAAGATCATTTTTTCACTTCCTGCTATCACTGGCGAGTAGGAGTACGGAATATGATAATCACTCATTTTGAAGGAAATCAAATCGACCCCCTTACCAGATGCTTGAATGCCCTCCCAATTCATAAATATCCAGGTTGAATCAAATTCACCGTTGAGCAAAGTTTCCCAAATACCCAGCTTTCTAGGATATCCAATTTGAGTGTTTCCATTTCCTCCAGCATTACGGATCATCTGCTTAACAAGCTCGTCTTCGTATCGCGCTTCGTAGGAGGCGTAGGATTTTCCATCCAGATCTTTCGGTGAAGTGATCCCAGAAGATTTAGTACACACGATTGCACTTAGATCCTCTTGATAGATGGCAGCAAATGCTTTCAGGTCGAATGGTTCCTCCTTGGTTTGATAGCTCAGGATGCTTTCCATGGGACAAAGTGCAAAATCTGCTTGACCAAGTTCTACTTTCTTTGCAGGGGTAACCGAATAGTCGTCACCTGCCGGTGATTGAAGTTCTACTTCCAGCTCCTTATCCTGATAAAATCCTTTTTCTCTTGCCACAAAGAACCCAATATGATTGATGTTGGGGGTCCAGTCTAAAGCTAATTTGATGGTTTCCATAGTCTAAAAGTTCATTGTTAAGCTGAGATAAAAATTCCGCGGAGGTTGTGCAAAAAACCCGCGTTCCAAGGTTCCACTAAAATCAGCATCTGAAGGGAGCCCGAAGGTGTAATACTCGTTATCCAGTACGTTATTGACAAATCCAGAGAGCGAGATGGCCGGAGTGATTCTTGCCTCTACCTGGAAGTCTACCACAAACGAGGCTGGAGTTTTGAAAGTAGGATCGTTTGTGATCTCCATAAATTGCTCTCCTAAGTATCTTCCGGATGTGGAAAAGCTTAAGATTTCTAATGGGCTGTATTTGAACTGGGTGTTGATGATCCAGTCCGGGCTAAGTGCTTGCTCATTCCCTGATAGGTCTTCTCCATTCAGCTCAAGTTCTTTGATTTCGGTAGCTAGGTAAGCAAGATTTCCTGACCAACTGAAGTTGTCTGCTATTTGGTAGATCCAGGCCATTTCAATTCCTCGTCTGGTGCTCTTGGGGATGTTACGTCTCCTAGGGAGCCCAAAACCAACGACTTCTCCGATTGGTGCGATTTCATCTTCAAA
>CAYYNA010000105.1:0-3653 GCA_964472815.1 uncultured Roseivirgaceae bacterium | reverse complement strand
AAATCCGCTTAGCTCATTCTTGCTTGATGACTCATCATAGTAAGGATCCATCTGTGTAGGTAGAAACTCTTCTTCTTCATTTACTCTAGAGAAGGTATAGCCGTGCAAACCTGTAGTAATATTCAAGTTGTCTTTCGAATAATTCAAATTGAGGATTCCCCCCACATGATTATTTCTCAAAGGGAAATTGGTAGCGGCCAACGTTCCATCTGCAAGCGGAAAAGAAAAGGTGAACTCTCGAATGTTTGCTCCGCCATAGTAGGCGGTGCTACCTAATGTCCAATTTTCATTCAAAATCCTGTTGTATTGAAGTTGACCCAAAAATTGAACGGCATCATCGCGATCGTTCTCATTCAGCAAGTTGACTTTTGGATTTTCAGCAAGCAGCGATTCCTCTATGGTCTGGTATCCTAGTCCATTTCGATTCCTCGAAATGAAGAATGTTAACTTTAAAACATCCTTGTCACCATAGTAGCCGCCGGTTGTAAAGAACGAAAGTGCATCTGAGTCTGTATTATCCCTATACCCTTGCGATGTTAGCGCACTCAATCCTCCCATGAAGCCCCAACCTTTTTCACTAATTCCTGTAAAGTGCTGAAGGTTTCCGCGGAAGGTGCTGAAGGAGCCACCACCTAATTGTAGTCTTGTGAAAGCTTCTTTATTTCTTAAGTTCAACGACTCGAAGTTGATCGAACCACCGTAACTACTCACACCATTGGAAGACGTTCCAATACCTCTTTGAACTTGAATGCTTTCAAAGTTGGAGCTGATATCTGTGAAATTGGAGAAAAAGACGCCTTGGTCTATCATATCATTTAGAGGTACACCATTTAAGGTAAAATTGATGCGCTCCTGATTGATTCCTCGCAATCTTATCTGTCCATAATTCGCCACCGAAGTGCCTGACTCGGAGTAGGAGTAAAGCCCTGGAGTTGATTTTTCTAAAAGAAAGATCGGATGCTGACCAACATAGACTTCATCAATCTCCTTTTTTGTCAAGTTAGTTTTTGGAATTGGCACATTTTCACTGGCCCTTACGGCGGTAATTGCCACCTCTTCTAGCTGAACTGTTTTTAAGGAATCCTGTGCGAATGAAAGATTCCATAGTAGCAAAAGCGCTACCAAGCTTAAAATTCTCATTTTTAATACTCAAATAATCAAACCATCGAGGAGTGGGGATTCCTCTTTTAGTTTATCATACAATCGGTCAAATGACTTTGCCAGTCAAAACCTTCCCTACGCCGGCATTACCCGGATCAGGTATATGGGTATGATCTCAGCCGCTTTTCGGCACCCCTTGTGATCACAAAATTAATGTTTGAATTTCATACTCCAAATCTTTGCCTAATGTTAACTCAATGTTAATTTTGTGTTTCCTTAACAATAATTCATATGGTGGAGTTGATTAGTCTTTTTATCGGAATTGTAGCTGTATATGTAATTGCTGGTTGGTTGGATAGGCCATTCAAAAACTATCAGAAGTAGGTCCTAAGATTGGTAGATAAGTTATCTGTCCGTAAGCCCTTATTAAAAGTTCATTAAGTCGGACATTCCTGCAGTTTTCCTTGGTATTTTTCGGAAATGAGGGGTCTGAGGTACTTATTATCTTTTTCCATTTTTCTCATTCTAACCGAATCAAGCGCTCAGGGAATAATTGCACATGCGCATAATGATTATTTGAATGAGAAGCCGCTAATTTTTGCATTGCAAAATGGATTTCATTCAATTGAAGTAGACATCTATGAATATCAGGGCGAAATAGTGGTGAGCCATTATGGCAATAATCTAAAAAGTAAGCCTACCCTTAGAAGTTTATACCTTGAGCCGCTTCGAGATTTTCTTGATGGTAATCAGGCGGTAGATCTGTGGTTACTAATTGACCTAAAGCAGGAGGATGAAAGCCTATTGGATTTGTTGCATGAGCAAATTCAAGAGTTAGGTAATTTATTCAAGTCAAAAAAATCAAGTGAACTAAGGCCCGTCCAAATAGTATTAAGTGGGTCGGTACAAAGACAGCTCATTGCAGAAACTGATTTTTATGAATACTTCTACCTAGATGGAAGAATTCATCATCTAGAAAGCGAAAGTTGGGACTCTTATCTTATGCCCTTAATTAGTGCGAACATTACTAATGTGGTGAAATGGAATGGCAAAAACCAAATAAATGCAGAGGATAAAAAACGAATAAATGATCTCGTGTTGTTAGCAGATTCTCAAGGGAAAAAGCTCAGGTTTTGGAAGACTAAGGATAGTGAAGACACGTGGGTTCAGCTGAGGGAAATGGGGGTGCATGTTATCGGAACAGATGAAGTTGAAGCACTGGCCCAGTTTATCAAGAAGAATTAAAGTAGTTGGTGATATGATCTACCGCACATTGCTTACGGACTCCTTCAATGCCTGAAACAATGCCATAGCTTAGGTTGTGATCAATGAGATAATCTTCATACACCTTGAAAAAGTGTTTCCTCATGGTTGGATGCTCTCTCTGGGGATCTGGCGTCCAGGGGATATCAATATTGTTAAGCAGGTAAAAATCGTAGGTTCGTTCTTCCAATTGCTCTTCAATCCACGCATCTGTGTCACCATATTTGTGATCGCTCCAAATTTTTAGCACAATAAGGTTGGTATCACAGAAAAGAAAATCCTTGGCATATTCTGCTTTGTCATCCTCCCAGGTCAGTTGCGCCTCAGCAATTGCTTTCAGGTCGTGTTTTTCATAAGGCCGGTCTAGCCGATCCAGGTAGAATCGTGCAAACTCCGGAACCCACTCCGTCTGGTAGTGAGCAGCTAGATGTTGGCACAATTCACTTTTCCCGGTTGATTCTGGGCCAATGACCGCAATTCGTTTCAGATTTTCCATTTCACTCAAAAAGAATAAATAAAATTTAGACGGGATAGTAAAAGATTCTATGACCGAGGTAACTTTGCGCGGCAAATAATTGTTCTTGTTCCACATTATTTGCTATGATTAATAACGACAAATTCCTATTTGAAGCACTTACTTACGATGATGTGCTTCTTCTCCCAGGTTATTCCGAAGTACTTCCAAGAGATACAGATACCTCTGCACAGATCACTCGTAACATACGACTAAAGATCCCTTTGGTGTCTGCGGCCATGGATACCGTGACTGAGGCAAAGCTTGCCATTGCGATGGCATTAGAAGGGGGTATTGGTATCATACACAAAAACATGTCCATCGAGAACCAAGCGATTCAGGTGAGAAAAGTGAAGCGTTCGCAAAGTGGAATGATCCTGGATCCAGTGACCCTTGATGTCAATTCGAAAGTAGGTGATGCGGAAGCGATCATGAGGGAAAATAAGATTGGCGGTATACCAGTTGTTGATAAGGACAAGAAGCTCATTGGGATTGTTACGAACAGGGATTTGCGGTTTGAAAAAGGTCTGTCACGACCTGTAAAGGAAATCATGACTAAGGAAAACCTGATCACTGCTACCGCAGAGGTGGGCTTGGGTGAAGCGGAGGAGATCTTGCAAGAACATAAAATTGAAAAACTTCCCATCGTAGATAAGGACTACAAGCTTACTGGTTTGATTACCTACAAAGACATCCTGAAGAACAAAGATCGACCTAATGCTTGCAAAGATGAATACGGAAGATTGAGAGTTGGGGCAGCCGTTGGAGTTACTCC
>CAYYNA010000104.1:4785-11916 GCA_964472815.1 uncultured Roseivirgaceae bacterium | reverse complement strand
TTTCCTTAGCAATCTGGAGACATCTTTCGTCGTATTTTGCTGCCTCTTCTGACGTTCCGTCTGCCACCTTCGGATCCTCATAAAAGAGCTTGATCCGTGTCTCGGCCCCAAAAACTACCGGGCATTCAGCATCTGCTTCTGAGCACGTCATGATCGCTGCAAAGCCAGAGGAAGGGTTGGGTGGCTCTTCGAATCTCTTTGAATAGGCAACAATGGGATCAGCAGCAGCATCAAAGTAGACCTGATATCGTGGATTCTCCTCTCCCTCCTTCCTGATCTCAAATCCTGCTCTGAGAAGTGCTGCAACCGCATTTGGATGGAAAGCAGTCGCTTCGGTTCCGCCAGAAAAAGTCTCCAATCGCACTCCGTAATGATTTGCTAGCGTCTGCGCCCAAATTTGGGACAGATGGCTTCTTCGGGAATTGTGGGTACAAATGAAGTTCAGTTTTGGCCTTTCACTGTCCTGGACATAGGCAATCACCTGTCGTAAAAGCGCCTCTCTTTCCGTGGAGAGGTTTGTATTTTCCGAGCCAAGTTGGCTAAAGTATTCTTCTAGTTTTTTGTTCATTGCTTTGATCATTAAAAAAGGCTGCCTCAATAGGTTCAGATGTTAACGTAATTGTCACTTTGAACTTGTCGAAATAGGCTTAAAAAGAACTTTAGAACAGGCTTCAACAGGTTCAACCAGACAACTAAGGAGCCTATTGAGGCTCCCTCAAACTTAGCAACAAGCTGCCAACTCTTGCGACGAATTACTAGCCGCTTTATGTCCTCCCATTTTGTCAGCATCCTTCAGGAAGTGATAGACTTCCCACTCGTAACCGTCAGGGTCTTTCACCCAGAATTTATCCTGCACGGCATAGCAGCAAGACGTATTGTTTTCTTCTAACTCAATCTTTATGAGCGACTCGATCTCCTGCTTCTTCTGCACTAACTCTTCGTGCGAATTGACACGAATGCCCAAATGCCCAAAGTGTGGACCCGTCTTGGATGACTCAATAAATGAAATGACTAAACCAGGATTATCAAGTTCGAACTTCGAATACCCTTCCTTTTCCTTGATGGGTTCTGTGCCGAACAGTCTCTTATAAAAGGTAGTGGTCTGATCAATGTCCTTGACATTAAGACCAATGTGAAATTTAAATTGCTCCATATTAGTATTGATTTAATTGATTTGTGATGTAGCATTTCTCGAAATGCACTTTCGTTTTTGGATTTCCAACAATCCAATTATTTCCGTCAGGGTCGGTGATGCCAAAAGCATCTGATATTAATTGACAGTCATTTTTTAGTCTGGCCAGCGATCTGAACCTGCTCATGCTGACATTTAAAAGAGTGAGCGTCTCGATATCTGATATAGGATAGGAAAGCGCTTCAACTTGGGGAGGCAGCTTCTCACCCTCACTGATTTCCACTTCAAGATCATTCAATCGATATTTAAATGCTGATCCACCCAGTTCATCTGGCATGCGATTGAATAACGCCCGGTAAAAAACGAGACTGTTGTTCAAATTCTTTGCAGCTAAGGTGACTT
The DNA here is from genome assembly GCA_964472815.1 of uncultured Roseivirgaceae bacterium. Classification (GTDB taxonomy): domain Bacteria; phylum Bacteroidota; class Bacteroidia; order Cytophagales; family Cyclobacteriaceae; genus Ekhidna. Next base: position 10,382 of record CAYYNA010000104.1, on the reverse strand, counting down.
TATTCATTGTTATATCGCTTTATTACGATGATTTCATTCAAATTTTTTTAGCAGCAGCTTGGATCGTAGCTATCCAACAATCCCACTAGCCTGGCTTTCACGCGATCCCAGACTGCCGGATTGATGCAGTAGCTCATAGAAGTGCCTTCAATGGTTCCAGCGATGATCCCAACTGACTTTAGCTCTTTGAGGTGCTGCGAAATCGTAGCTTGGGCAAGACCCAGTTCTTCAACCAAATCACTATTGATGCATTGATTTGCCTTAATAAGATGCTCAATAATGGCAATCCTTGCTGGGTGAGCAAAAGCTTTAGCTACCAGAGCCAATTCATTTTGTTCCGTAGAAAAAAGTGTGGTTTTACTTAAACCCATATCGCAATATTACGATGATTGGTATAAAATGGTTCCTATTCTGGTAAAATTTATTCATCCAATAAAGTGATTGGCTAATCGATTTCTTGTTTCTAAACGTCTATTATCAAAAAATAAATTGGAAATGCTTCCCACATTTAGTTCTATGGAAACGGATTTAGGGCTTAACTTGAGGGTAGCTGATCGTTTTAGCATCAACGATAATGAAAGAATCAATGTGAAAATGCGACTTGAGGATACAGTAAAAAAATGGGTCTTCTTCTTCCGCCTCCTGGATTCCAACCGCGACGGGGTGCTGGAGCCAAGTGACATTGAATTGATTATCGATCGGCTCTTAGCTACCAAGCCCGGCTTATTTGACAATACTGAGTCTTCCTATTTAAAATTCATCACACTAAAGAGCTTTGACCGTTTGCTTCTGGAGGCTGGCTCTGGCAAGGAAAGAAAAATCACTTTATTGGATTGGGTCCGGATGATCAAAAAGTCCAATACGGATGGCAAGAGGTCCTACTTTATCCGATGGTTTTCTGCCTCTGCAGTTCGGTTCCTATTTGACCTTTGCGACCACAACAAGGACGGCTTTATTGATTTTGATGAGTTTGAGACGATCTACAAAATCCTGGGCATGAACCGAGGCAACATCATCTTTGCTTTTCGGGAGCTAGATCATAACAGAGATGGCAGACTCAGCAAGGCTGAGCTCTACGATGCGATAAGCAGTTTCTTTTTCGTCAGAGATGGACTCAATCAGAATTATGTCTTTGGCCAGTTCAAGACCTTGAGCGACGAGTATATTTCGAAGCTGGTAACGGTTTAGTAGATGATTCTGTTAAAAAGAAAAAAGCCAGCAATGCTGGCTTAAAAGTACCTCGGATGGGACTTGAACCCATACGACCGCAATGGTCACAGGATTTTAAGTCCTGCGTGTCTACCAATTCCACCACCGAGGCATCAAAGACTTCTTAAGAAATCCTTTCCAATTCCAGACTTGAGGTACTTCTCTCTCTGTCTGGCTTCTATTCTTGTTTCGAACATTTCCGAGTGAATCAAAACAAATGGCCTGTAAGGCCTTGTCGTTTTGTTCTTTCCACCATTATGTTCAGACAATCTCCTTTCAAGATTATCGCTGAGACCCACATAAATGTAAGTTCTCTTTGTACTCTTTATTGCATAAACGTAAAACATGTTGTTTTAAGTCCTGCGTGTCCTACCAACCTGCCTGCGGTAGGCAGGTTCCACCACCGAGGCATCAATTGAATTTCTTGACTTAGTGATTGCAAGATTTTAGATTCTGAATGGGTAAAATGAATAACCCCCGTTAAGAAAAAAGGCCCGATCAGGGCCAAACTCTAAAATCATAAATCTCTTGATCTACAATCTGTCTTGAGCGGGAGACGGGATTCGAACCCGCGACCCCAACCTTGGCAAGGTTGTGCTCTACCAGCTGAGCTACTCTCGCTTTTTAAGCTTTCGCTTACCTCTTCCTCCGAAAAGGACTGCAAATTTAAATGAAGCTACGAATTAAACAACACTAAATATTCAGTTTTCATTGTAGGGAATATACAAAGCAGGCCTAGTCATTTCGCTTACAGAGATTACGTACTTAGCACAATGATATCCCAACACGTTTAAGTGCAAATTTGATATTCATTTAGTAAAAAGTAAGCCGATGGATACTAATGATAACGAAATAGAGATGATGCTCGAGTGTGCAGCTAAGGTCAAAAAGCACTTGACAAGAGTCTTAGAGGAGAAACGGGAGATTTCATTAAGGTTAAAGCTTAACTACGTTGATGAGCTCATGACGGAGGCAGATTCCATCAAGGAGAAAATTGCTTATTCTTAATTTCCCTTCAAAATATCTTTAAGCTCGTTCAGTTTCAATAACGCTTCAACCGGAGATGTGGCATTGATCTCTACCTTGCGTAAAAGATCCAGCATCCTTTCCATCCGCGGATCCGCTTCAAATAAATTCATTTGAAATTGCTGAGTTGGCAACTCCGCTAATTTTTCCTTCTCACTTTCTGACAATTTTTCTTTCTCCATGTGCTTGAGAATCTCATTCGCTCTCAAAACAATCTCCGTTGGCATGCCTGCCATCTGAGCTACATGAATCCCAAAGCTATGCTCGCTACCTCCTGCAACTAACTTTCTCATAAAGATTACCTTGTTTTCCAACTCCTTTACTGACACATTGAAATTCTTCACCCTTGCCAAATCAGTTGCTAGTTCATTGAGCTCGTGATAGTGCGTAGCGAATAAAGTTTTCGCTCTTGATTTCGGGTGATTGTGCAGGTGCTCCACGATCGACCAAGCAATAGATATACCGTCATAGGTACTAGTACCTCTTCCAATTTCATCCATTAGCACCAATGATCGATCACTAAGATTATTGAGGATGCTGGCAGTTTCAGTCATCTCCACCATGAAAGTAGATTCCCCTCGAGAAAGATTATCAGAAGCTCCAACTCGGGTAAATACTTTGTCTACTAAACCAATTTTTGCATATCCAGCTGGGACGAAGGATCCCATTTGCGCCATTAACGTAATAAGGGCGGTCTGACGAAGCAATGCAGACTTTCCTGCCATATTGGGTCCGGTGATGATCATGATCTGCTGTGACTCATTGTCTAAGTAGACATTGTTGGAGACATACTCATCGCCATCTGGCAGGTACTTCTCAATGACTGGATGCCTTCCTTCCTTGATGTCAATGGTGGTATCGTCGGAAATGGAAGGACGGTGGTAGTTATTTTGCTGCGCCAGCAAGGCAAAACAAGCTAGGCAATCTACCTCGGCTATCACTCTTGCATTCTGCTGGATGGCTTCAATATAATTATGCGAAAACGAGATGATTTCTGTATACAGTCGTTGCTCGATCTGGTGGATTTCACCCTCCGCCTTAAGTATCTTCTCTTCGTATTGCTTGAGTTCCTCCGTAATGTATCTCTCGGCGTTTACTAGGGTCTGCTTGCGAATCCACTCCTCAGGAACCTTGTCTTTGTGTGTATTAGAGACCTCCAGGTAATAGCCGAAAACCTTATTGTAAGCAATCTTGAGTGAGCTGATTCCCGTACGCTCAATCTCACGATCGCGAATCCCCGCAAGAAAATCTTTGCCCGAGGTGGAAATACTTCGGAACTCATCCAGCTGTTCACTCACTCCATCGGCAATGACTCCACCCTGATGGAGCTGCATAGGAGCATCTTCTTTAAGTTCCGTAGCAAGCTTCTCCACAAGCTTCTCACAGGGATTCAATAGATCATAAAAGGCATTGAAGACTTCCCTGTCCCTTAAGCTTTCTCTAATCGGTACGATTTGTTCGAGGCTCTTCTTAAGCTGCAATAGCTCCCGCGGATTCACTCGGCTAGTGGCAACTTTTCCTACGAGCCTTTCCAGATCCACAATGCTCTTCAGGGATTCATTGACTTGGTCCGAAAGGAGCTCATCTTCATAAAATGAGCTAACAACATCAAGTCTCCTGGTAATCTCATCCTTACTCTTCAAAGGTAGAACCAACCACTTTCTAAGTAAGCGGCCACCCATCGGAGTTATGGTTTTACTCATAATATCCAGCAAGGACACACCGTCTGCCTGTGAGGGATGAATGAGCTCGAGGTTACGAATGGTAAAACGATCCAGCCAGACGTATCGATCTTCATCAATCCTAGAGATGGCCTTTATATGGCTGGTCTCTTTGTGCTCCGTTTCATCCAGATAATACAAAACAGCACCTGCTGTGATTATCCCTGTGGACATTTCCTCTATACCGAAACCTTTCAAATTGGAGACTTTGAAATGGTTGATAAGCTTTTCATAACTATAGTCCTTAGTGAAAATCCATTCTTCTAAAGCAAAGGATGAATAATTCTCACCGTACAAGTCATGGTATTTATCCCTTTGGTTTTTGGGATAAATAATTTCTGAGGGCTGGAACCCGCGAATCAATTTATCAACATAGTCCTCCGAGCCAGCAGAAACTAAGAACTCACCCGTCGACAAGTCAAGTAGGGAAATTCCACTCTCATTTTTATTCAGAAATACGGCCGCAAGAAAATTATTTTTTTTCTGGTCAAGCACATGATCATGAAGGGATAGACCTGGAGTTACCAGTTCAGTGACTCCTCTTTTTACAATTCCTTTCACCGATTTTGGATCTTCCAGCTGGTCGCAGATGGCTACTCGATATCCTGCTCTCACCAGCTTTGGCAAATAGGTGTCCATTGCATGATGAGGAAAACCAGCCAATTCCATCTCAGAAGCTGCGCCATTGGCTCTTTTGGTTAAGACAATGTCTAATGCTTTACTTGCATTCACTGCGTCCTGCCCAAAGGTTTCGTAAAAGTCCCCGACCCTAAACAACAGCAGCGCCCCAGGATACCTGCTTTTTATCTGGTTGTACTGCTTCATTAAGGGTGTTTCCTTACCTGCCTTGCTACCTGCCATAAAATCTGATGGAACTAATTTTGACCATTGCAATATTAGGAATTACCAATGAGGAAACTAAAGAATGAAGAGCTGAACCGCCTCACTGAGAAGGAATTTAAGCAGGCCAAGAAACTTCCGGTTGTGATCGTACTGGATGACGTACGAAGTGCCATGAATGTGGGGTCAGCCTTTCGAACGTCTGACGCATTCGGGATAGAAAAGATCTTGCTTTGCGGCATCACTGCAAAGCCCCCTCATCGGGAAATAAACAAGACGGCACTTGGCGCACAGGATACTGTCGCTTGGGAACACGTAGAATCCGTCGAGACTTGCATAAAGAAGCTTAAGGACAGTGGATACAGGATCATTGCAATAGAACAAGCGGATGAAAGCACTTCGTTGCTAGATTTTGAAACGTCACCCGATGAAGGGTACGCATTTGTATTCGGGAATGAGGTTTTTGGTGTTAGCGAGGATGTAGTAAAGAAGGCAGATACCGTTTTGGAAATTCCGCAATACGGTACGAAGCATAGCATTAATATTTCGGTAAGCATCGGTATAGTCGTCTGGGATTACTTGGCTAAAAGCCAGTCTTAGCATCTCAAAAATTTTGTCGATTCCGCAATCGATTACGAAAAGAAAGCACTTCAACGGGTTCTTATTTTCCAGTAAATTGCTAGTTCCATCATAACCCAACCAAGTCCTTTTGACAGGATTTGCATTTCATATGAACGAAAATGTAAAAACCCACAGCCTATTTTCCGACATGGATATTCACCTTTTTAGGGAAGGAAGGCA